>NZ_CP082248.1:0-300000 GCF_019879105.1 Natrinema sp. SYSU A 869
GCATTCGTGTCGGCGGTGACTGCAACGACCGGCCGTCACGTGCGAGCATGGCACCGGGGGTCGGCAGCTGGACTCCTTTCAGAGCATTGAACCCTCTCTTAACGTGCCGACGCCCCAGATGGTCAACACCGCCTTCAAAGAAGCTGGTCTCATGTAGTATACTAATTCGCCAGAGATTCTTTCAAATAGGTGTTATAAAAATATTATAATTTACGAGAATTTATCAAATAAGAGCAATTGGCGTGGAACTATTTAGTCCGCTTCCGGTTCTGCGTCGACGATCACGTTCTCCTTCACCCCCTGCCGATACGACGCGAGAAACTGGTCGGCTTGCGTTCGCCCCTGTGTCTTGAGCTGCTCGATGAATTCCGGTCGGCGGTCGAGTTTTGAAGCCGGGGTCAGCTTCCGTAATTCTTCGAACGGCTGGTCATCACCTTCGTCGAGTTCGATCAGCCGAACTGTGATCGGCTTGTATCGTCTCGGGGCATCCTCTGAGTCATCAGCTGGCGTCAGTCGCAATTTCCCGTCCGTCACCCACTGGTTCACTCGCCTGATGTGGTAGAGTTCCTGATAGAGTGAGAGACTTCCTGCTAGTTCATTCCGCCGATCGAAGATATCCTCAAGGTCATCAAGCTCTCGCTCGTGGACCGTCGGATTGATCCGGATGAGCCAGATCTCATCCGGTTTTTTGGTTCTGTCTTCGATGCCCCGTAACAAGTTTCGCACTGGCGGGTTCTGTGAGAAGAGACCGTCCCAGTAGATGCTTTCATCGTCATTTCCAAGCCGAACACCCCTGAATAACGTCGGAACGGCGGCAGACGCAGCAACTGCGTCCAGTGTGAGTGGACGGCGAACATCCGTGAGCAATTCCCGATAGAGGGCCCGGAACGGGACCTCCTCGGTCGAGGCGTGTGAGGTGTGGGTACCCGATTTGTGGGGCCTCTCCATCGCTCGCGTCGTCGGATTCCTCGAGTCCTCTGGCCAGTCGGAGAAGATTTCGAAACTTCCGTTGATCGCGTCCACTGCGCTGACGTAGAGCCACGGTTGGTCTGGGGCCTCCGGAGGGTCGGTTGAATCATCTTTTGGGAGGTCTTGGACCAACTCCTCGATCGCATCCTCATCGGCAATGCCCTCAAGAATCGCACGAAACCGTTTCTCGCCTGCAGGGGCGAATGGATTGTGGTCCGGGGCGATCTGAGGGACGGGAAATCCCATTTCGGCGAACCGCTGTATCTGCACAAGACCTCTATTGGTAAGTTGTTCGGCATACGTCTGCGATTTGATATCGTCCCACACCTGCTCTAAGAGCTCACGTGCCCGCTTGTCGCCTGCTGCTGGCGTTGTGCCAGTTCGAAGGCCATACCATGCGGCAAGTGCACAGACCGCGCCGCCCGACGTCCCGCTGAATGCCGTAATCCGGTAGTCTGAGCGATGCTCTTCCAGGAGGCGGTCCAGCACCCCCGCAGTGAACGCGGTATGGCTACCTCCTCCCTGACAGGCGATGGCGACCTTCGTCTGATCAGTCTCACTCATTGTGATTCCTCACGATAAGACACCGTATCAACAGGTTTAATGCCTCCTCCCAACTGCTCATCCGAACCCACGACGCATATCTAAGGCGAAGCATTACTTCGTTCGGTCCTGCCACTCCCCCCGTGTCTCAGCTTCTTCTTCTCCGAACCGGCTGCGCCAGCTCTTAGTTGGAGGCGTTCCGGGATCCGTGGTAAATACGCGGCGGGCCGTCTCGGCAGCGAGGTCGGACCCATCGAGGACGACGTGGTTGTTCGCATGGATGGCATTCCCGATACTGACGCCCCACCGTCATGGACGCTCACGATATCTGCGCCGGCGGCGCAGTTGAACAGGGCGTTGAGGGTCGGCCAGTCGGCGATCGCGTCGGAACCGTCAGCCATGGCCTCGATCTCACGATTCGGACTTGCGACCGACCCCGCATCGAGGTGATCTCGCATGACGACGATCGGGGCCGAAATCTCGCCGGCGGCGACGAGGTCGTTGATCCGGAGGGCGAAGCGAGCCCGTTCCGTTAATCCGTCCGAATCGTCGGCGCTGGCGTCATCGTTGCCATCGGTTTGAGACCCGGTCCTCTGTGGAGTCTCACTCGTCTGATACCCGAGCCAACAGACACGCGCCGGCAATCCTTGGAACTCGACTTGTTTCTATGCGAGATCGATACAGCGGTGCAGGTGGTCCTTCTCGGGAAAGAGCTCTTTGACGGCCTCGTTGGTACGCTGGATATCAGTAGGATCACCCGACAGCGCCACCCAGCGAAACGGCCCCTTCCCGCGGCAAAAGAGCGGACGAATGTACGCCGACACGAACCCCGGATAGTCGAAGGCGTTCTCGCGATCACAGTGCTCCGCGACCTGTCCACGGATGTTGTTCCCGTACTCGAACGCGATCGCGCCCTGGTCCTGCAGCGTCTTCGGCGCGCTCGATCGCCTCGTCGAGGTCGTCAGTTTTCGCCTGACAGTAGCCCCTCTCGATGCGCCGGTCGATCCGTGCCGCGTCGACTTCGGCAGCAATGCAAACACCGTGGTTCATTGTTACCGCGAGCGGCTGGGCACCACCGCTCCCTCAGTGAATGCCACCGAGCCCACCGGTGACGACAATCTTGCCGCGTAACCCATCAGAATCTGGGTAATTCTGGTTTGCCAGTTCCGCCAGCGTCTCGTAGGTCCCTTGAATTATGCCTTGGGTGCCGATATAAGCCCATGAGCCGGCAGTCATCTGGCCGTACATGATCAGCCCTTTCGCTTCGAGTTCATGGAAGTGCTCCCAGTCGTCCTACTTTCCCACGAGGTTCGAGTTGGCGATGAGCACTCGAGGGGCTCGCTTATGGGTCTTGACTTATCACCGCTGGTATTGCGACGATTCACGACATGGAGACGCTGCGAGCCTGCGTCGCCTACGAGAACGCGAATCAGCAGCGCTCCAGATCCTCCGCCAGCTCGAACAGCGGGCCAGCGAAATCCGCACACAAGACGACTGAAGCGACAGCCGTGGGCTGTTTGTCGAAGCCTCAGTGAATGGAGGCTCGAATAATTGATCCACCGTATTAGGGACCAAACTATTATAGTCTAAACTATTATAGTCTGGTTCCTAACTTCGGAGCACATATGTATCTCCCACGACGACTGGGAGTATGGACCAGTTCGTCAATCGTATCGATGAACTCGATCGGTTGCAGACCCTCTATGAGAGTGACGCTGCAGAACTCGCAATCATCTATGGGCGCCGCCAGATCGGCAAGAGCGAACTCGTCCGCCAATCGATTGCCGACCGCGACGATGCCGTGTACTATCAGGCAGTCCAAGGAACAGCGACGACACAGCTCAGGCGGTTCGTCGAGGCTGCAGCGACAACCTATCCAGACATCACGGCCGTCAAAGAGGAGTGGGAACCACTCTTAGCGTACCTCGCCGACAGAGACGCCATCATCGTCATCGACGAATTCCCGTACCTTATCGACTCGAACGAGGGGCTCCCGTCGGTCATTCAACACCTGTGGGATACAGCTGTCGACGAGAGCCAGGCAACGCTCGTACTCACAGGCTCTGCAATCGGCATGATTCATACCCATGTCCTCGATGGCGGTGCGCCACTCTACGGCCGGGTGTCCCAGACACCGAATGGCCGCCTCGAACTCACCCAGCTGCCGTTTCGCTCCATCCAAGAGTTCGTGCCGACGTACAATCCCGAAGAACGGGTGTTCGTCTATGGCGTCTTCGGCGGCACACCCCGATATCTCAGCCCTCTCGATCCATCACAGGGCCTCGGAGAGAACATCACGCGGCTGCTGTGCGATCCGGATGGCCCACTCCACGACGAGCCCGAAACCGTCCTCCAGATGGAACTCAACGAAGTGAACACGTATTTTTCGGTTCTGGAGTCGATGGCCAGCGGGAACCGCAGTCGAAACGAGATCGCCCAAGGAGCCGGCATCGAGAGCACCAACACGTCGTACTACTTTGACCGGCTGGAAACGCTCCAGATCATCGAGAAACACCATCCGGCGCTCGCCGACCCGGCGCACAGCAAGCGGACTCGGTACCAGATTCGAGATCCTGTATTCCGGTTTTACTTCCGGTATCTCTACGGCCGCGAGGGGCAGTACGAACTCTACGGCGAGAACGCCTACGCGGATCTCATCGAACCGGAATTGCCCGACTTCGTCAGCGAAACGTTCGAATCGCTCTGTCACCAAGCGGTGCCGGCGCTCTATGCAGACTACCAGCTCACACAGGTCCCAAGCCAGTGGTGGTACAAGGACCGGGAGGTAGATGTCGTCGCACCAACTGACGGGTCAACGCTGATCGCTGGCGAAGCGAAATTTACCAACACCCCCCTCGGCTATGACGTGCTCGCGGATCTCGAAGACGACGTCCCCATATCGACTGGACACCCACCGGAGGTGGTGAACCGACGTATGAATTCGCCTTGTTCAGCCGTTCTGGGTTCAAACGCTCCGTCGAGGAAGCTGCAGACGAACGTGATAACCTCCGCCTCTTCGCTCTCTCCGATATCGTTGCTGTTCTCGAGAATAGAGCCGACCATTAACGCTGAGTCGAGACGGAAGCTGTAGCGTACGTTGTCGGGCGATACTGCGAGCTCGATACGAGTGGCTCGGCGTTCTACCTCGCGGCGTGGGAATCGGACGATCCCGAGGCCGTTTGCGAGCGTCTCGGCCGAATCAGTCGAACAGCAGAAGAGATCATTGAGGTTCTCGAGGACTGAATTCTCGGCTGTTTAACCAACATTCGATACGTGAGTCGGCTAACCGTTGGTTAAGTTTTTCAGCGCCCGCGAGGGGCGGAGGCGAATTTCTCCCTCCACATTTCGACGGGTCGAACATCTGAAGGGACGACCCGCTTTCGGCGGCCGTCGCGTTCCGTGTAGACGAGCCCCTTCTCGACGAGGTCCGCAACGGCACGAGAGAGGTAGCTCTCGCTGTGGTCGAGTTTCGTCGCGAGCTCGGAGATCATGTCGCCGCGTTCGACGGTGGTGAGGACCTTGAGTTCGATGCGCCGGAGCACAGTGTAACATAGTAGGAAACTGGTTTATAAAGAAATTTCGAGTAGTGTTACAGCCAGCGGATACGGGAACCGACGCCATCGTCTTAACCAACAAAACTACGGATTAGCGTTCCCTGTTGGTTAACACAAGAGCAGCCGATGTCCTACGAACCACCGGCCCCACCGGCGAACCTCCCGACGGAGGTAGTCAACACGCTCAACGGTTTCACACCGGAACACCTGCGGGACGTTGCCAGCTACGCCGAGGAACTGGCCGAACACAAGGAGCGTGAGGCTCGTCTCGAGGAAGGGTCGGGAGAAGACGAGGTCAAGGAACGGCCCGACGACCTCCCGGACGACGTCCCGTCGAAAGCCACGATCACAATCAAGGAAATCAACGACAACCGCTACTACTACTGGCAGTGGAGAGAGGGCGATACGGTCACCTCAAATACAAAGGGCCAGTCAATCCGGACGAATAGCGGCTCTGACTTCAGAAAGAAGCTAAAGCACGTAGGAGTGGGATACTCCGAAGGGACGCCTGTGGAGACTGCGCTCCCTGCGGGAACCACTTGGTTCCTGCAAAGTGCGTTCGCCAGACGACGTCTGGCGGGCTGTCAGACGTAGTCTGACAACGGTGTTCCAAATACTCTAGGAAGAGAGCAGGTCGCTCACGTATTGCTGTTCCCAGTCGCGGCGGGCCTCGATCTCCCGTTCTCCGCGCCGGGTCACCGAGTACACGTTGGTCCGGCGATCCACCTCCCTCTTCTCGATCAGGCCTTTGTCGACGAGCGTATCCAGGTCCGAGTACAGTCGGCCGTGATGGATCTCCTTCTCGTAGTAATTCTCGGGTTCATCCTTGATCGCGAGGCCGTGTGGCTCCTCGAGTCCTGCCGCAACGTACAGCAGGTCGCGCTGGAATCCGATTAGGCCGTACACATCAAATATCATGTCTGTAAACGGATTAATAGGGATACCAGCCCCATATTCCTGGGTAATTATAATGTATGAAAATCGGCGAATTCACCGGACGGCTGTCCAACAATCTCTGACAATTTCCAATGGATACCAGGATGGTTTGGTAAGTCTTTTATATCAGGTCATGGTTGAACGGACAATGTCAGAGATGAGTGCGCAGGATAACACGGAAGAATTTTCAGAAGACTCGATTACTCCTATCACTACCGAATGGGGCCGGGATTCGGAGAATACACCAGTGTTTGCCGTCGTTTCGGTGGTTGCCGATGCAGAGGATGTCGACTCCGTTGAACTACCACCGCTATACGATGCTATTGATCCAGAAGCACTGAATGGCCTGTTTACATCACGCTCTGAGTCTTCTGTGGGGAAAGTGGAGTTCCAATATGCCGGGTACGATGTTGTGGTGCGAGGGACTGGCGAGGTCGAGGTCCAGTCGATTCACCAAGCCTAATCAGCACTCTCAGAAAACTGCGAGAGAAGCTAATCCGTCCCTTTTATACTGATGAACAGGCGCAATACCACGGCCTTCAGGCCGTGAATACGCGCCGTAAGCTTGATTGTTCGACCCCACTATACACCTCTTGTGCGCGGAGAACTGGCAGTTGACTCGGTGTTTGCCACGGCGCGAGCCGAAATCAAACAAGTGAGCCGACCGCGCCGACCGACACAAAACAAGACACCTCCGAGCCGTCAACGCGGTAGGAGTAACGGCTTCCTGGCAGAGCCAGCGCCGTCGGTCGCAAACCGTAGACTCCCAACCGTCAGGATTGACCTGCCCGGCCAACACCGGGTGGGAGGCCCGCGTCTTTAGGCGCGGGAGGATGTCACTCGATACCGATCTCGTTGCTTAGTTCACCGTGGCATCTGAGCCTCTACTATCGTCTGACGTTGTATCGTGTGGTTGACTCGCTGGACGAGCTTGAGGCATTGCTGAATGAGAACTCGTCGCGCATAGAATAGCCGTCGGTCACTTATTTCGCATCAGCAAATATATGAAACCGGTCTATCGAGACGCTCAGAAGGTCAAATTATAATTTCTCTTTGGACCAGACTGCCGATCTGTCCGCCGTCCACGACTGCCTCAAGCGCCGGTCACTCAGGGTTCTATGTGCTGCAAAGCATATTCTTCAAACAGTGTCAATGGTTCTGTCACCATAGCCGGATACGGTGACAAACTGCGATTACTATCCCTCTTAGATAAGGAATACCGACTTAGCATCGTAGATCCCTATTTTAGCTAATCAGAGAATGAGAAACCGTCCTCAGATTTATTCCCCACTACTAAAACTTATGAATAGTCCTTATTCCGTCAATCATTCTAAAACTGTGGGGGAGTTTTTATCACCTGACTTTATGTGTCTATCCGTCACATACCACGATGATGTCCGCGAGTAAACACCGACTAGCGATATCGGACGATTCCCTGTCATCACAGGCTGAATGCGACGATTTGGCCTCCCCTGTGTCGGAAATGACGGCAATAACCTGCCTTCAGGGCCTGTCAAATCTATCCAGATATACGCTTCGACCATCCATAATAACAATTGGAACGAAGGATTTTGCTTGGGGTACGGAGGAATAATATGCCAGTCAATAAGTCACTAGCGACTCCTGCTACCGCGATCGATGCAGCAGAGTCTTTTCGGATCGACTGCTATGTCCGGTCCGCTGTCCCAACTCCTCTTATCAAGACAATTAACACAATTATTGACCGGTTGCTGCATCTCTCTGAAACGGAGATATTGCCGACTGCCACATCTCTTGTTGGCCGCCAGAAACGGTCAATACGGATACACCAACGCGGGATGAACTCATAACACAATTCGAAAGTTGGGCTGCGAAGCACGAGTGTTCACTAAAACCAGCGTTTCATCGAAAGCAAATTACATCATCATTGCCTGGACTCAACGACCCATGTGAGCGTGTTCGAGTGCCAGTTGTGGCACTCGCCCTCTACGAGGCCGATACTGATGGAGAAGCCGACTCGAAGACACTCCGGGGCGTCATTCCATACACGGAAGAAACCTCTGAAGGTGGCGAGCGAACATACACCGTTGAAGAGTGGCTCTCTGCAGTCGAACGAGTAAAGGACGAGAAGAAAGCACACGATTGCCAAGATGAACAGTGGTCGCTCATAGAGGGAGAGCAATGATGAGGTTGCGTGGCTCGCCATCGTGCAATCACTGTGCGTGTCCGCTTTCCCGTCGGTGGTAAATAAAGTATCAGTGATTGAGAAACTATCCACAGCAATAGCGGCACCTATCTATCGAACATATGATAAACGATAATTGTGATCAGACGCCCATATCAGAGGATCCAATTGAGTCAACCGTCCATACCAAAGACCTGTCGGAGACGGTAATGCTTAAAGCAATCGCCCACCATCAACGACGTGAAATCCTGCGGTTCCTCATGGACAGTTCCGATGCCACAACGACCATTGACGACCTAGTAAAATACCTTAAAAGCCGAGAAATCGAGCAGACAGGGAATCACCCGGGGTGTTCCTCGACCGAGATCAAGATCTCTCTCCACCATATCCATTTACCAAAGTTGGAAGAGGCTGGTCTTATTGAGTATGACCAGCGGTCCGAGGAACTGCGATACTGGCGTCATGCTGTCCTCGAGGATATTCTTAATAGACTCCCAATTGAAGAAAATAGGTAGGTATTGGTCATTTCCTACCTGCAATCCATTGACACTCGAGTTTATACCAGTAGTTGGTAATACTATTTCTTTATCATGCTTCCGTGCACTATGTGCCTTCTATTCAGCTCATCTCTACGAACGTCGTTTGTACCTGATGAAAATCCCGGTGTTCGGTTTGCACACATAGTTGCCGCTCGATACAGGGGATACACGTAGCAGTATCGCGATGGTGAGAATCAGTCGTGCGGGTATTGACCTCCTCCACGCCCTTCAGGGCGTGGAATCCGACCATCTGATTTCCGCCGGGTGTGGCGTTCGAGGTTCCAGCCCGCACTCAAGGGGAACCGGCAGCATACCGGGGGAACTCTCGTTTCCTCCCCTGTATAGGGCTGTGGCCCGGTCAAACAGGCCCCGTCGAATACCATGTCATCGCCGTGCGAACCACCGCTGGTTCGCCATCCTTTGTGGTTCAGGAACGGCATCTCACGGTATTCGTCGCACTCTATGCTACGACGCACCACACTAAAACAATTTTGATGGAAATCCGTTCCGGCCATCTACGACAGTTGGTCGGATAGGCCTACCGCTCGACCCGCGCCTGAAGACGCGGGTATGCGCTATCGTTCTGTATCACTGACAGCGAATGACACGGTTGCAGTAGCGTCCGAATTGAATCGGAACAGCATATTGAGTGCTGACGGGTCAATGAAGTCGTAGAGTTGAAAGTCGAACTCCATCAACTCAATATCTTCATACTCGGCAACCGCGACTAACACCGCCTCGCTCAGCGTTCGTCTCTCATCGGCCAAGTACAGGTGATGAGGTTCGTCTTCGTACAGTCCAAGGATGGACATGATAGTGGAACCGCCCAGTCCACTACCTATGGACCTTCCCGTAGCACTTGCAACGTTGTTACTAACATTTTCACATGCAGTACTCCAAGAAAAACAGGGTGATCAGTAAAGTCTCTAAGAGAGCGATCAGTTTGCAGCTGTAGTTGCTGAATCGCCCGATCGGTTTTAGAAGTATTTCTGAATAAAGAAACTGTGCTACTATCTACTGATGCACTGTTATGATATCTAAGCCGGTCGTATAGTTCAGGTAGCCGTGGCTAATTTCTTGGATTATACCCTGCATGGCGAAAACCTCCTAACCATTAACTCAACTACAACTGTATGACTTTTGATGACTGCAAACGCCTATGAACATTGTTCTCGTACCACAACCGTGCCCCGTGGGTAGCCGAACCCACCATGCACAAGCCATATTGGAGGTAAAACCCATGACTGTCATAGCCCGATTTGAGGTTATCCCCGTCCACGACGGGAGTTTGTCCGAAGATATTGCACAGGCCATCGATGCGCTCGATGAGTTCGATATCTCATACAAAATGACCGCGACAGACACGGTCATTGAAGCTAACGAGGTTGATGAGGTATTCGAAGCAATCCAAGCGGCACATAACGCAGTTGAGGCCGATCGAATCATCACATCCGTCGAAGTCGATGACCAAGGAAGTGATCAGCAAGCCGAGGATCGCATCAAATCCGTAGCAAGCGTGCTTGGCCGCGACCCAGAGAAAAATATGTGATGAGTCCGATAATACAGAGATGCCCTGTACAGAACGACACTGCTTCTTTTCCATTAGTCTCAAGAGATATGATCGGTCCGTGGTTTGGAAGAGTTACGTCTGTTCTGACGATACCCCGCTACCAACCTGTAGTTCGCGGTAAGTCATACAGTTCGGACAGCCATGGACCTCACCATCAATGCCGAATACTCGAATAAAGTCACGCGTGATGAACGCATCACAGTCACTACAGTGAGGCATGTCTTAACCTTTCATCCGGGCCCCTGTATAACTGTGCTGAGAGCAGACACTTGACAAGACGTGCAGCATCAAACTAATCGAAGACTGTATCGGAACGGCATGCTCACACTATATCCCACGTGTTGAAAGATCCTGCACGGCCACGCGGATCGGTTAACCGTACCCAATTATGTAGGGGATACAACTTTGTTCTCTACCGACATGCATCGGAATGCGGTTAATCTAGACTGTGTATCTGGATGCACCCGCGCACGGCTGGCCGCTGCAGAGCGGTCACTCGTGGACATCATCTCAGCTACAGTCACGGTTCTTTTACGAGTGATCCGTCTGCTGTTGCTCAGCTACTAATTATTCTCCGATGATATTACTTTGAAATCACTGCTCTCTCCTTTGATTTTCCTCCCTGTATGTGCCTGTGTCTCAGTCTACATTTATACGTCGGGTTGTGGGAATGGACAGTGATGTCCACGAGTCAACAGCAGACCGCAATACCGGACAATATCACATCACCACAGGCTAAGCTTGTCTATCTGTCTCTACTCATGACCGAGGACGCGACAGTGACCGACCTCCAAGAGCTCCTCGGACTGTCCAAGCTCACACTCTTCGCCGTGCTTGAATCGCTTGCCACAAAGGATCTCATCCACCAGACAGAGGATGGCTATGCCAGCCAGTAGCCTCGCAGCGTCCCCGATCGTTCCGACTGATACTCAGATCGACCTTCGGGTTGACTGCTACGTACGGTCTACCGTTCCGGGGCCTACTGCCGAAACAATCTCAACTATCGTCAACCGACTGCAACAGCTCTGCGACCACGGGTATATTAAGAACTACCAACTCCACCCATGGCCGCCGGAACACCATGCGATCGTTGAGACGGACAACACGTGTAAGCCGACGCGACACGAGCTCGTGGCCGAGTTCGAACGCTGGGCCGACCAGCACGATGTGACACTTGAGCCAGCATTCCGTCAACGGGAGATTCCATCGTCACCACTTGGACTCAGCTCCGACGAACCGCGCGAGCGAGTACGAGTCCCGATTGTGGCACTGGCGCTCTACGAGGACGAACCAACTGCGACAGACTCAGAGACAGCATCCCTCCAAGGAGTTGTCCCCTATACAGAACAGCTACAGACAGACGCCGCACGGACATACACTGTCAATGAGTGGCTTACTGCAGTCGGTACAGAAGCAGGAGATATCGTCACATACGATTCTCACGACAATCAGCAGCCGCTCCTGGAGAGGCAACAATGAGTGTGAAACAGAGAGAGCGGCCGCCCAAGTTGGAACAGCCGTCTCGCCAACCACTCGCAGGCCAAACGTGTCTCGTCACCGGTAGCTCGCGTGGCATTGGACGTGGGATTGCCCGTGAACTGGGCCGTTACGGCGCGACTGTTATTGTGAACTATCGGTCGTCGGAGGCTGTCGCCCATGAGGTCGCTGACGTGATCACGGAATCTGATACCGAGGGGACGGCTCATCCGGTTCAAGCTGACGTCACGAGCCGTGGCGAGGTCGACGCGATGCGCGAGGCGGTCCAGGACTCGTTTGGGCCGATCGATGTCCTCGTTAACAACGCCGGGATCACATCCGATCGCACGCTCGCCAATATGAGCCATGAGGACTGGCACCGTGTAATAGATGTTTCCCTCCACGGGACGTTCAACTGCACTAAGGCATTCTACGATGATTTCACGACTGTCGACGATGGACGAGTAATCAACATCTCGAGCGTGATCGGAAACAGGGAAATGTCGGCCAGGCGAATTATGCGGCGGCGAAAAGTGGGCTGTTCGGCTTCACCCGGTCGCTTGCGCTTGAATTGGCGGACACAGGAACAACAGCGAACTGCATTGCACCCGGCTTCACATTGACGGAGATGGTGGAGGCGATTCCAGACGAGATTCAAGATGATCTCCGTGCCGACATCCCGCTTGAACGGTTCGCTAATGTCGGTAGTTCCCATCGAATCAGAAGTTAGTCGAGACTGATGAGGTTAGATTCTCAGGAAGCGTCTGAATGGGTGTATGAAGTGCCTCTACCATCCAGACACCGTTCTTACGGCCTCTGACCTTGAAACCTTAGCGCTTGATCTCCTCTCTGAGATCCCGATCCCCGGAGTCGAAGGCTGCGGCTTCGACTCCGGGATTATCCGACAGACGCTCCTCCAGGCCGCTGTCGATCAGAAATCCATCAAGGCTGTCACTGACACCACTCGTGGAACGTACTCCGATGACTACACGCTTGCCCAACTTCACACGGTCCCGCCTGCTGAACTCGAAGCAATCGCTAACCGCCTTCTCTGTCAGCAGGCGGCGATGATCCTCGGCGCTGGGCCGAGGATCATCTGCCTCGACTTCGTCGATATCCATTATCATGGCTGTCCACACGCTGAACCTGGTGTAATCTGTCACACGAAGCCTCGCGATGGCACCTCCCAGTGCCATCGCTACCTTGCTGGATTTGTTCTTTGTCGGGCCAAACCACTGGTCGTCGCAGTCACACCCGTTCGTGGTGATGAACCGAAGAGCGACGCGGTCGAGCGAGTGCTCGACCACGTCGCGGCCCTCCCCTTTGATGTCGCTGGCGTTCTTGCCGACCGTGGGTTCTACGACGGAACGTCGATCGAGCGACTGAATGCAGTCGCATCAGTCGCTCTTCCAGTCGTGCGGCGCGGAAAACAGATGGCAGAGAAACTCGACACGACGGTGTCCTACTGGACGGAGTACGTGATGTACGAGGGGAGCGAGCGGGAACTACGCTTCCCGCTCGCGGTCTGTGTCTCCTACCAGCAGGGCAATCGAGGTAAACACGGCTTGCTCGTTCGGGCGTACGTGGCGTGCGATCTGACCGATCGCACGCCGAAAGATGTCGAAGCACTCTACCAGAAGCGCTCAGCGATCGAGACAGCTTTCCGAACGATACGTGAAGCGCGTGCACGAACCAGCACGACTGATCCAGTCGTGCGGCTGTTGTTCGTTCTGGTGAGCTTCCTGTTGCGGAATCTCTGGGTGATCGTTCGGTGGGGCGTGCTCGCCACGCCGCAGCGCGGCGGGCGAGCACTGCCTGTCTGGTTCCGGTTCGAGGTCTTCCGCGAGTGGATTGATCACGCACTCGACGACACGTTACGGCGGAAATGGGAAGCACCGACGAACTGTACCGGGATTCCGGCGACCTATAGCCAGCTGGACGCGGGCTGAGATCGCCCGCGTCCAGCGGCAACCCTATACCGGAGCGACGGCCTCGCATCGTGTCTGGCGCGACGGCTCTCTCACTGTCGTGAGATCGCCGTCTGAGCGTGCCGCAGGGAATCACTCGGTCTGATCTCTTTCAGTCCTTCTAAAAATCGAGTCAGCAATCAGGATCGATGGGAACTACCGAATGTGAGCGAGATTGCAGGGCTTGTTCGCTACCTCGCCAGCGAGGAATCGAGCTATATTACCGGCGAAGTTATCGACATTAACGGCGGACTCGACCTGTCGTAACAGCTAATCTGCTCTTTACCCTCATGAGATTCTTCTCCATTCACCGGTGATGCTGTAGCAGGCTCTGAAACACTTCTATACGTCGGGATCGAGTAACTATAGTAGAATCTGGAGGTCTTTGTAGTGGCACCTGCTGAAGATTGGCGTGTCTCATCGTCTCTCGGAGATCTAATGAGAGGAGTAGACACTTCTGGAGATTACTATAGACAGTGCCTGTTCATCGAAGATATAGCCAGATACACTCTTGACCAGGGGTGTGGTTTACACTTCGATGGCGGGGGGTGGGCTTGGTCTGATAGAAGCACTAGATACACTCGTGATCGGGGGTGTGGAGTCCAATCGGGAACAAGACTACGTTAGATCTTCGAGTCGACTGTCGCGGAGGACAGATTTCAACACGATTTCGGTATCTTGAACCAGCCGATGCGCCAGATAAACTAGATATCGGAACAGTAGCTACGGATGTCCTTGATAATGACCACGAGTTTCTCACATCCACGCTTAATCTGATGGAGTTACGGTCAGTACTTACGAAAAAGGAACATCTCGAGCTATCACAGACTGAAACGATCGGCACTGTCTAGTTTAGCACCTCCGCTGACATCTGTCCGTTAAGTGATTGGTGCGGTCGTTGTGTATTGTAGTAGTGTATAAACTGTTCAAGTCACCCTCGGACGCTGGCCCGACTGCCAACCCATGTATTGTGGAAGCGGTCGATCCGTATTTTGAGGGTGTGAAACCACTTTTTGATCAGGTATCGGTCAGTATATTCGACCCGACCGCTCAACCCTAATCGAGCGAGGGCAGTCCGATAGCCGAATTGATCGACAAGAAATTCAGCATCTGAGAGCTCGTGTTTCTCACGGAGCCGATGCAGAAACGCAGCCGCCGGATCGGTGCCATGCCGACCAAACAACGCGACATCAAGAATCAACTTTGTCTCGGTGTCTATTGCAGCATACAACCAATACCACTCTCCGTTGATCTTGACAGCGATCTTGTCAATCGCGACCCGCGACGGCGTCGCCGTCCTCAGAACGCTTTGCGTTCTGATGGGCCGCACGAGAGCGTTGCTCTCGTGGACGTCGGCGGGTCGCACCCGCTGTCAGCCAGCCGATGAACCCAGTTCCAAACCGCTCCGTGAGACCGTTCAACGCCTAATTCTGCTAGAATCGTTGTTGTTTCTCTGAATGAACAACCGGTCTGATGGAGGTGGACGGCGAACACCCTGATGGGCGTTCGCCGTCCGCTCGTTCTCCTAAGATTCTTCTAAACCCGTCTCATATCTCTCGCTGAGCAGGTCTGCGAGCATCTAGCCAATTCACTCAATCACCTAGACAGTGCCTTTGATCCCTTCCCGATATTATATTTATGACTTTTGCTTTCTCCTGGATTAGTGAGCATAAGTAACGGCTTGCTCAAGCGATTCATCAGTATCGAGTCACTTAAGCCAGCTATAGATCGTCCGTCACGGAACGTCGTACCACTTAGCTAACTCAGTCTTTGTGACGCCGTTTTGTACGCTATTGCCGCTAACAGCCGTGTGTCGGCTTCTTTCCCTCTACGCTGTGAAGACATCTTGTAATTCCACGACAGAGATCTCGGCGAGATGATCCACTGTACCCAACAACACATTCTGAGTAAAAAGTTCTAACAGTAGTAGAGCGATCAACTACCTGTTCGTCACGATCCGCCTATTGCCTCCATTATCCCGTGTTTTTCATGCCAGCTGCGACCCCTTTGACCGTTAATCGGAGCGTCCGTTCTTCGATATCCGTTCGGTGAGTCTGATCGAGCAGATGCACCTGGAGGATATTTAGGGGGTCGACATACGGGTTTCGTCGTTCTAAGTTCTCGCCAAGCCAGTCGCGGGTATGTAGTTGGTCGCGCTGGCCGATTTCGGTGATCAGGTCGGCTGCCCGCTCGTACTCGTTGGCCACGCGGGGGAAGAATCGATCGCGAAGGTCCTCGTCGGCCATGTCCGCGTATCGCTCGGCGATCTCAAGTTCGGTCCGCGACAGCGAGAGCGCGGCGTTGTCCAGCGTCGTCCGGAAGAACGGCCACTCCTCGTACATCTCCTGGAGCGTCTCCATCGATCCGCCGTCCTCGAGATAGGACTGCATCCCCGTTGCGATGGCGTACCAGCCGGGCAGGATACACCGCGACTGGGTCCAGGAGAACACCCACGGGATCGCCCGCAGGTCCTCGACAGTGCGCTCGCCGCTACGGGAGGCCGGGCGCGACCCCAGATCGAGGTCTTCGATGACGGTGATCGGCGTTGCCTGTTCGAAGTACTGAACGAACCCATCGCTCTCGAGGAGGTCGCGGTACTCTTGGCGGGCGGTGTCGGCCATGGTTTCCATGGCCTCGACCCACTCGTCGCGGATCTCCTCTTCGGGCTGGTCGATCGACTGCTTGCGCGCCCGGAGCTGGGCGTTGAGCATCTGCTCGATGTTGCGCTCGGCGATGCGCGGGTTAGCGTACTTCTCGGCGATGGCCTCGCCCTGTTCGGTGAACTTGACCTGGCCCGTCACGGTCGAGTTCGGCAGCGCCAGCAGCGCCTCGTTCATCGGGCCGCCGCCACGGGAGATCGAGCCGCCGCGGCCGTGGAACAGCCGCATCGTTACGTCGTGGTCGTCACAGATCTCGCCGAGTTGGCGCTGGTTCTTGTACAGCGACCAGTTCGCCGCGAGGAAGCCATTTTCCTTGTTCGAGTCGGAGTAGCCCAGCATGATTTCCTGGGTGTGGCCGCGGGCTTCCAACACCTGCGCGTAGGCCTCGTTTTCGAATAGCGTCCCCATGATCCGACGCGCCCCTGAGAGAGCGTATTCGGTCTCGAGTAGCGGGACGATATCAATCCCCGAATGCTCGGGCAGGGAGACGACGCCGGCCTGGTCGGCCAGGAAGAGGACTTCGAGGACGTGGCTGGGTTCGTCCGTCATCGAGATGGCATAGGTGTCGATGGCGTTGACCCCGTACTCAGTCTGCCAGTCGGCGAGGCTGTCGAATAGCCGGAGGACTCGCTCGGAATCGTCAGAGAGTTCGTCAGTGTCGCTCAGATCGATCACTGGCTCGTCCTGCAGGACGGCGTCGGTCAGGAACTCGACACGGTCGTCCTCTGAGAGCCCGTGGTAGTCGATCCCCTCGGCCTCGAGGGCTTCGGCGATGGCGTCGGTGTGTTTCGCCTGATGCTCGCGCAGGTCGAGACTCGCCAGCGAGAAGCCGAAGGTGGCGACCTGCCGGCGGATCGGGTCGATGTGAGCGTCGGCGACGCTCTCAGCGCCGTTGGTACGCAGGCTCTCGGCAATGACCCTGAGATCGTCGAGGAGGTCGTCGGCCTCGTCGTAGCCGCCCGGCCGAACATCGCCAACGCGGCGGAGCCGCTCGCGCATGAGTTTGAGTTTCTGCCGGTATGGCTCGTCGGGGTAGCGCTGTTCGGCCGTGCGCGCGGTGCCGGGCAGGCGTTCGTGGTCGTGCTCGAGAGAGGCCTGAAATTCGGAGCCGGCGTCGATCCGGCTCCCATCCTGACTCAACACGCCCGACAGGCGCTTGAGCTGCTCCTGGTAGCGCTCGAGGATCAGCGACCGCTGGCGCTCAAGGGTGTTCGCCGTGACCTCGGGGGTGACGTAGGGGTTACCGTCGCGGTCGCTGCCCGCCCACGACCGGAATTCGAAGAGTTTCGGAACCTCGATGTCGCCGGGGACTTCCGCGTCGATCGCGTCGTCGAGTTCGCCGTAGATCTCGCCGACGACATCGAACAGCGTGTTCTCGAGATACCACTGGACGTTGCGGGCCTCGTCCTCGGGTTCGGGCTGGCGATTGCGCACCTGTGGCGTCTGCCAGAGGCTCGTCACCTCGGCATCGATGTCCTGCCAAACCTGCCCTTTCTCTTTGTCCGTCAACAGTCGTTCGTCTAAGGTCTCGAGCGAGGTCGATATTTCTCGGAGTTTGGACTTGACGGTCTTGCGGCGGGCCTCAGTCGGATGGGCGGTAAAGGTCGGCTCGATCAAAACATCGTCAAGGATCTGCCGGACGGTCTCGACATCAGCCTCGCCGAGTTCCTTAGCCGCGGTCTTGAGGCTATCCTCGAGGGTCCCTCATGAGACCCCTCCCGGATGGTCCGGATCCGCTCTTGTTCTTCTGCCAGATTGATCAGCTCGAAGTAGGTCGTAAACGCCCGGGCGACGATCCGCTGGTTGTGGGCCGACACTCCTTCGAGTTCCGCGATCAAGGGCTCGCGAGAGTCGCGTTCGCCGGAGCGATACTCGATCGCAGCTTGTCGGCCCGACTCGACCGTCTCGAACGCCTTGCTTGAGGTCTGCTCCTCGAGGATATTCCCCAGTAGCGTGCCGAGTTCGCGGACATCTTGACTGACACCTCTGCTATTGAGTCCCATACATCTAGAATATCAGTTTGAAGTTAAAAATTCTCTGTAGACGTACCGCGCTTCATCAGTGGGAGTCGGTGAGCCAATTTCATCTCTGGTGGCAGACTTCGTTCTTAAATATACGTAATATCACGGGCCAATAATCATTATTGACGAATGTGGACAGTACTCGTATGAGTAGAAGACTCAAGGGGTCAGCGCCCGACCAAACGACTCATCATCTCCATCATGAGTGGAACGGAGACGGGTTGATAAGCGATCAGATCGTGGAAGAGATCGCTGAGTACGAAAACGAGGATCGAGGTGAGTTGCCGCCCCTGAACAAAAGCATCAATCCTGTGGCACTCGATACGGCGTTTGAAGCGCCTGACGACGATACAACTATGGCAGGGTGCATAACGTTTTCCTACTATGGCTACACTGTGCTCGCACAGAGTACCGGTCAGGTACTGATCAAAAAGAGCTAATCAGTATACTGTGGCATAGATTGCGCTCACGTCGATAGAGGGAAGCTCTGGAAGGGGTTATTTGGCGGTTCGCGAACTCCACATCACTCACACCACTTCTCACATGGCTGAAGCCGTGAGCTTTCACTCGGAAGTTCTGTGCTCGGTACCTCGATATTCGCGAGACGGATCTGGCTTTTTGAGTTCTCCGCATGATTCCGGGTTGTCGGGACGCGTCACTCCACTCGTTTCATATCTATTTTTTCTGACTCGTAGTGTTTGAGCACCTGCGAGAATATTTCCAACGAGTTACTTGTTCCCATAGTAGCTTTTCGTGTTTATACCCTCGGAGATATAACATAAAGTCATCTCATGAATACCGCACACATTCAAATATCTGTATGGCCAGCGGGCCGGTGCGCCTGTTTCGGGCGTAGCACTAACCTTTTAACTCCCACACCTGCTCTATCCACACTGTACTGTGGGACTGTGAACCCCCGCTGGAGTAGATACGCAAGATGAGCCAAACGACAGTCGTTACCGATAGGGAGTCATTCCTCGCTACTGCCGAGGCTGCACCGCCCGAAGCGAGAGTACCGATTGAGGTCCGCGTCTCCGTTTCGGACCCGTTCGTGGCGTATCGACGCGCTCGCGATGACTCCGACGGGTTCTACTTGGAGACGACCGGCGGACAGTCCGGCTGGGGATACTTTGGCGTCGCTCCGGTCGAGCGGATTCAGGTTCCTCACAACGCTGTATCGGAGGGCGAAGAGAGCCCGTCGATAGCCGCAATCGATACTGTTCTCGATCGCGAACAGCTAGTCCGTGGAGAGTGTTCGGTCCCGTATCCTTGCGGTGCGTTCGGATGGCTGTCCTACGACGTCGCTCGCGAACTGGAGGATCTCCCGGACACAACCACCAACGATCGGAAGCTACCGCGGCTGCAACTGGGCGTGTTCGATCGCGTGGCCGCCTGGAGAGAACCTCGCAACGACAAGCCGGTCATAGTACACGTTACGGCGTGTCCTGTCGTCGGCGACGACCCGGCCTCCGCATACGAATCGGGCCTCGAGGACGCGGTCGAACTCGCACGGGCGACGATAGAGGGGACAGAACGACAGTGCGCTCCGCCCACGACGGCGGAGAGGGCTACGTTCGAGAGCGAGTGCGGCAGAGAGGCATTCGCAGATCGCGTCCGAGCTATCAAACAGTACATCCGCGATGGGGATACATTCCAAGCGAACGTCTCTCACAGGCTGGTCGCGCCCGCCGACGTTCACCCGATCGACGTGTTCAGTGCCGTCCGACAGGTGAACCCTGCCCCGTATTCGGGCTTACTGGAGTTCCCTGGGATCGATCTGGTGAGCGCCAGCCCCGAGCTCTTGCTTGAAGTTCGCGGCGACGAACTCGTTACGGAACCGATTGCGGGAACTCGTCCCCGGGGGACGATGACCGAGGAAGATCAGACTCTCGAAGCGGACCTCCGAGACGACGAGAAGGAGCGCGCTGAACACGCGATGCTCGTCGACCTGGAGCGAAATGATCTGGGCAAGGTGTGCGAGTACGGCTCGGTTGAGGTCGAAGAGTACAGACGAATAGACCGTTACTCGGAGGTCATGCACCTTGTCTCCGTGGTACGTGGCCGGCGGCGAGACGATGCGACCCTCGCCGACTCGGTTTCGGCGGTGTTCCCGGGCGGGACGATAACCGGTGCACCCAAACCCCGTACGATGGAGATCATCGACGAAGTCGAAGCAACCCGACGAGGGCCCTATACAGGAAGTATCGGCATTTTTGGGTTCGATAACCGAGCGACTCTCAACATTATCATTCGAACACTTGTGCGCCACCACGACGAGTACTCTCTCCGTGTCGGCGCAGGGATCGTTCACGATTCCGATCCCGCTCACGAGTACGCTGAAACGTTGGACAAGGCTCGTGCGCTCGTTACCGCTGTCGACGAAGCGCTCGGCGACCAAGCGTCGTTAGCTGTCGAAACAGCACCCGACGTGATGGGGGACCCCTGATGATCCTGATCATCGATAACTACGACTCTTTCGTTTACAATCTCGTTCAGTATGTCGGCGAGTTCACCCCCGTTGAAGTCCGCAGAAACGACGAAATCGATGTTGAGGGGATCCGGTCGCTCGATCCGGACGGGATCGTCGTCTCGCCAGGGCCGGGGAAACCCGAGGACGCGGGCATTTCCGTCGACGTGTTCGCCGAAACTGACTACCCCGCGCTGGGAGTGTGCCTGGGACACCAGGCGCTGTGTGCCGCTCACGGCGTTTCAGTTGGCCACGCCCCCGAAGTGATACACGGGAAGCCGTCCGAGGTGCGCCATGACGGCACTGGACTGTACGCTGGCCTCCCTGACCCGTTCGAGGTGGGGCGATACCACTCGCTTGCCGTCGAACGAGAGTCGTTGCCGTCTCGCCTCGTCGAGACGGCCTGGACAGACGACGACCGCGAGATCCTGATGGGCGTCCGGCACGCGGACCGACCGCACGTCGGCGTCCAGTTTCATCCTGAGAGCATCCTTACCGACGCGGGCAAGCGGATCATCGAGAACTTCTGCTCGATGGCCGCCCAATAATCAGTTAATCACATCGAGAGACTCACGATCTCCACCAGTAGGCACTGAATCTACGTCCGTGATGTCTGGATAGCCTTCGGAACGATGGTGGTGGCGGGATCTGACATCAGTCAGTCGCTGTCGGCGGCGGATCGCCGCCGACGCGACAGTGTAGCCACTCACTCTAACCCGATGTGATCGACTGTGGTTGTCGATGGCAGTGCCACTGACACCGACGCGTGTCGGGAGAGCATACTCTCGTCCGGTATGCTGTCAACCGAGCCACGGTCACTTATCCTTCCCACAAGCACGATGAGAGTGGCCGTCAGTCGGCCGTCGATCCCCCGCCGATCGTTTCGAGAGACTCGATCTCCGCGTCCGTCCAGTCGTAGAACGACTCGTCGTTCTCCCGGAGAGCCTCGACACACTCGTCGTGGCGATCGACCGCCTCTCGATGGTAGGGGTCAGCGGGATTGGAATCGATCCAGTTCCTGAGTTCCCGCAGGGCAGTCGGGGAGTAGGTGTCGATCGTTCCCTGACGCTCGATGAGTTTGACCTTCCGGTCCTCGTCAGCTAGCGTACGATACATCGCCCAGCCGCCGACCCCCCAGAGGAGGACGATCGAACTGAGCATCATAACCCACGTGATTGCTGCCAGTGCCATAGTCAGTCACCTCCCGAAACAGGTGGTCGTTCGTTTTCGGTGCGCATATTCAGCGCCTGTGCCAGCCCCAGACTTATGGCGACGATGATCGCCATAAGCGCGAGGCCACCCAACATAAGTGTCTCATTCTCGGACCCAAGGCTTGTCACTGCACCGTAGGCTATGATGAAGAGCATCACAGCCGGAATGACGAACCGGACGATTGGGTTCCACCACGAGCCGATGTAGATGTCGGCGTTCCGGTTCAGGTCGAGTACGCGACCCCGTTCAGGCTGGAACTTCCAGCCCACGAGCGTGATGACTGCCAGAGTAGCGATCGGCAGCCCGAAGTTCCCGAACATGTAGTCTAACGTCCCCAGGATGTCCTGGGAGATCGCACTCGGGATACCCAGAAGCCAGATGAGGAAGACCACGCCCACGACGGTCTGGGTCCGGGAAAAGCCAAACTCCTCGTCGAGAGTGGTCACGATTGGCTCAGTGAGTGCGAACGCGGAGCTGAACGCGGCAAAGAAGAATCCAAAGAAGAACACGATCGCCCACAGCCCGCCGCCCGGCATCTGCGGGAAGACTTCGACCAGCGAGATAAACGCCAGACTCGTTCCTGCGGTGGGCTCCAGTCCGAAGGCGAAGACCACAGGGAAGATCGCAAAAATCGCGAGCAGACCGATGCTGGTGTTCCCAACGGCCGTGAACAGCGCCCCGCCGAGTGGCACATCGTCGTGCTTGCGGAGGTAGCTCCCGAAGGTCAGAGCGACCCCCATCCGAGTCCGGTGGAGAAAAGCGCCTGCCCTAACGCTGCGACCCAGGTCTCGCCACGCAGGAAGTATTCCCAGTCGGGGTTGAACGCGAAGGCCAGGCCCTCGACGCCGCCCGGAAGGGTCACACCACGGATGGCGACGGCGACGAGCGAGATCGCCATCAGTGGGATCATATACTTCGCCATTCGCTCAACCCCGTCTTTGATCCCGAGAGATAGGACGGCGGCCACGCTGATCGCCGTCACCGTGTGGGTTCCAACGGTCAATGCAGGTGAGTTGATGAAGTCGTTCCAGAATGGCTCTGGCTGGAACGCGGGGTCCATAAAGGTGAAAAGCACCGAATGTACTGCATAGTACAGGATCTCGCCGACAAGCGGAAGGTAGTAAGTCATCAGCGCGAAGTTAACGATGACTACTACAAACCCGAGTCCACGCAAGGTCCGGTTGTCAAATATCTGTTTGAACGTGCCGATAATGCCTTTCCCGGTGTACCGACCGATCATCGTTTCGGCCATCAAACCAGGGATGGCGATGAGGTAAAGCAGGATGATGTAGGCGAGGAGGAATGCGCCTCCGCCGTTCATTCCGGTCGTATAAGGCATCCGCCAGATGTTTCCCGCACCGACCATCGCCCCGATCATTGCCATCATAAACCCGAATCGGGTACCCCACTCCTCACGTGACGTACTCGTTTCTTCTGTCATATGTCACCAATTGTCACTAAACCTCTACCCCGCATTAAAGTTTTCCCGTTTTATAATTATAGCTTCACTTACAACAACTCGGTTTTCGACAATCAACGCAACCCGCCTAATTAGACAGTGCTAGTTTTGAGTTTAATTATGTTTTGACACTGCCAGATTGAGGCTGAACTGAGTGGAGTTCCTCAAAAGGAGGTGGATGCTAAGCGAGGACCTCCATATTGACGTAGCGGGTTCTTCGGACGTACCGTTTTAGATAATGACTGGACGCGCACGCTAGCCGGGGATCCGGTTGGCGTGCGCTGTCAATGCTGCCTCGGCGTCGTTAGCCGAGTGTCGTGACCTCTGCGAGTGGTTCGGCGTCAGCCGAACCCGAGCAACGGTTCAACACTGGATCAAGCATCAGTTAATCACATCGAGAGACTCACGATCTCCACCAGTAGGCACTAAATCTACGTCCGTGATGTCTGGATAGCCTTCGGAACGATGGTGGTGGCGGGATCTGACATCAGTCAGTCGCTGTCGGCGGCGGATCGCCGCCGGCGCGACAGTGTAGCCACTCACGAGCGCTGCCCCAATTCAGGGACAGCTATCGGAAGAACCGGTCGTCGAGTGGTTGATTCGCTGGGACAGCTCTGCGCACACCGAGGGCTGTCCAGGCAGCACGAATCACCATCTCACAGAACTCCGTGAACGACCACTCCCAGAGGCGGCGCCCCCCACGGCGGGGCGCCGCCACGTATATCCAGTGAAGGTATCGCCAGACGTTCTGTAGCAATAGACTCACGACAAACAGCAATAACCGAAGCCCGGCGTCCCGTGAACTGGTGAGAGCGAGGCTCTGCTTGGCTAATCGATAGCTTGACTCGATTCCGAAGCGCTTGCGATAGTGTTCTCGTGCATCCCGTGGTGTGTCGATGAACGGCGCGTCAGCGGCGTAGCCGTGACGCGTCACCCCGTGCTCGTCGTATCGTCCTCGCTGGTAGACACAGTCGATGAACACAGGGAATGTTACCCGCCTAGCGAGTTCGTGTTCGATCACACGACTCCAGCCTCTACTGAGTTCGTCTTGAATCGTCTCGCCCCACTTGACAATTGGCATGATGTAGGCGTAGTTGTGCGCGTACAGCAGTTCGAGACAGGTGCTGTGGTAGAATCCGCGATCAAGGTAGACGGCCTTGACGCGCAGGTCAAGACCGTTGAGGAGTTCGAGGAACTCACCAAGAGCATCGCTGGTGGCTTCGCCAGCGATCAGCTGGCGAACCGCCAGCGTGTATCGCTTGTTACGCACCCGTGCGTAGAGCGTGACGTAAGCGTGAAAGGCGGTGGTTCTCGTTTCGCCTGCGAGAAGTACAGTGACTCCGTCTCGTCCTCGTCACCGTAGTACGGATCGAGGTGGAGGTCGGCGACGACCTCCACCGGTCGATCTGGAAGCGTCTCAAGGACATCCCGTTGAAGGAGCGTGTTCCCAACCGTTTCAACGGCATCAAGATCGAACTGATCGATAAGATATCCACGGACGGTATTGGCGTGGGGTGAGTCGTTAGTTTTCTCGCAGACGTGATTGATCGAGGTCCCGCCGGCGAGGACCTCGTACAATTCCTCCGTTGTGACCGCTACGTTCTCCCGAGGTCCAACGAAAGTTCCTTCTCGAGACTGCTGACGACAAAATTAAGCAGGTGCTCTTCTTTTAGCTCGTTGTCTGCTGGGGTTGATTTCACACCTTCTCCAAGCAGACACTCATCCTAATCCGATGTGATCAACTGATAATAGGTCTTTTCTAGAATATCTCGTTCGGCGCGACGTTCACGGTCGAGAACGAATCGCCGACCACCCGCCAGAACTTCACAGTGATATCACTGTTATTCTATTACTCTCCGAGAACAGCCGTCCGTCCACCGTCGACAGAAAGTGTACACCCGATACAGGCCGGGCTTCTGGATCGTTCGATCAATAAGTTCCGTCCCGTGCGGACGGTTGTCGACGGCCGTCGCCGAACACTCGATCAGAGTGATCCGTGTTCCGAAACACAGTGTTACGAACGACTGGAGAGTTTGAAGATCGATCGAACGTATAGACTATCGCCAGCACACACCTTGTGGAGAGGCTGTTTCGTCGCTACAACTGAGGATGAGGGGGTCGAGTTACCGGGACCCGTGTTGGTCCGTGGCTGAGGACAGAGCTACGAGATCCGGGACGGTCCGAGGTCGGAACGACCGTTGAAAGGATCCATATTCCTCATCCTATGTAGGGCACCCGGGTCAGGCGCCATATCAAGCGTTTCTGTACCACTTAAAATATCTTCATGTGGATAGTTACGGGAGTTTATATAATCTTGCCAGCAGCAGTGCGCACCCCGCCCCGCTTTTCCCGCAAACGGGGGTGTAGAATCCGGCCGTCCCCGCCACCCGTAAATTAATTACTTCTACCTGATGACCCTGCAACCGCCGACGCTGCGAGTAACGGCTCAGCGCCTACCGCCAGCTGTGGGAACGTTACGGTCACTGCGGAGTGACACTCGAAGGTAAACCAATGACAGAATCATCGATGGAAACGAGATTGCGGATCGAATCAAGACAGAATTGGAAGTGTGCGTCGAAACACTCGGTGATCACGGCGTCACGCCCGGTCTCGCGACGGTGCTGATGAGCGACGACAGCGCGAGCGAGACGTACGTGAACATGAAACAGCGGGCGTGCGAGGAGATCGGGATCGAAGGGCGTCACCACGAACTCGATCCCGAGACGTCGTCGGACACACTAGAAGGCCGGATAGAGGCGTTGAACGAAAACCCGGACGTACACGGGATTCTCGTCCAGATGCCGGTCCCCGACCACGTTGACGAGCAAACCATCCTCGAACGGATCGATCCGATGAAGGACGTCGATGGGTTCCATCCGGAGAACGTTGGCAAACTCGTCACGGGGGATTCCCAGCTCAAGCCGTGTACTCCACATGGTATCCAGCGACTGCTCGCCGCCACGGGGGTGGAGACGGCAGGAAAAGACGTCGTGATCGTCGGCAGGTCCAACATCGTAGGGAAACCGATGATGAACCTTCTCGTCCAGAAGGACAATCTAGGTAACGCAACGGTGACTACCTGTCACTCCCGAACGAATAATCTCGCAGAGAAAACAAGAAACGCGGACGTCGTTATCGCTGCCGCCGGCGTCCCAGAACTGATCGACGGATCGATGCTGTCGGAAGACACCGTTGTCATCGACGTAGGCGTCAACCGTGTCGACGCGGACGACGACAAGGGGTACGAACTCGTGGGCGACGTCGAGTTCGAAAGTGCCGCGGAGCAAGCCAGTGCCATCACGCCGGTGCCCGGCGGCGTCGGACCGATGACGATCGCGATGTTGCTCTACAACACTGTCAAGGCGGCCAGCCTTCAGAAGAACGTCGACGTCGATCTTCCCTGACCTCTAGCGGCTCGCACTTCCCGAAAGTAACACATACATTTCATTTTGTGGGCGTTTTGTAAAATACCTAACCTCTAGTGGAGTCTCCTGCCGCTATACCGTAACTCAGTGCCTTCAGCCGGTTTTGACTTAAATGACCGTTGCACTTATAAGAGAATCCACCGGATTGGGTTGTGTCATATGAGCACAGATAGCGTTCCGTCACGAGCAGATACTGTCGTCATCGGTGCGGGTGCCGTCGGTTGTAGCGTCGCATACCACTTGACTGAACTCGGGGCGGAGGACGTCGTCGTTCTCGATCAGGGACCGCTTCCGGTGACCGGTGGCTCCTCCACGCACGCTCCGGGGATCATGTTTCAGACGTCACCGTCGAAGATACAGACGAAGACGGCTCACTACACGAGCCGACTACTGAAAGACGCCGGCGTCTACAGGGAAGTCGGCGGTATCGAAGTTGCACGATCGGAGGAGCGCATGGACTTCCTCGAGCGCCGCGTCGAGTGGGCGAAGTCCTACGGGCTCCCCGATCCGCAACTACTCGAGCCCGAGGAAGTCGTGGAGCACCTGCCGCTCGTCGACGAGGACGAGATCCTCGGCGGGTACTACTCCCCGACGGACGGTGTGGTGTCCGGCACTGACGCCCTCCAGTGGTACATGGAGGAATCGTCCGCCGACTTCTACGGTAACACTGAGGTGACGGACATCGAGACGGCGGCGGGCGAAGTGCAAGCTGTCGAGACCGATCAGGGACGAATCGAGTGCGGGCGGTGCGTCCTCGCGACGAACAACTGGGCGTACCAGACCGGACAGATGGTCGACCTCGATCTTCCGATCGCACCCGTCGAACATCAGTACGTCGTCACCGACTCTCTGGAGAATCTCCGAGGAAACGACTCGTCGCTCGGTGACGCTACGGCCGGTCTCGAGGTGCCTGGGGATCGGAATATCACCGAGTTCATGGCCCAGCCTCCGGATAGACCGGTCGGCCGCGATCAGGACAACTCGCTGTACTTCCGTACTCACGGCGACGGGTACGGACTCGGGTCGTACAACCACGAACCCCTGGTCGTCGATCCCGACGAGATGGGGAAAAACACCGACGAGAGTCAGGCCTCGGTTCACAGTTTCACCGAGAAACACTGGACGAAGCCAACTCATCCGAACCGGGACAAATCCCCGCAGCAGGCGTTCGACGAACTCCTTCCCGCCACTCAGGACAAGGAGTTCCAAGTTACCGAGAACGGTATCTTCGTCTACACGCCCGACGGGATGCCCGTCATCGGCGAAACCCCCGAAATCGACGGCCTGTGGACCGGATTGGCGGTCTGGTGGACGCACTCGGGCGGGTACGGCCGAATCCTCGCGGAGTGGATGGAGAACGGCGTCCCCCGCCTTCCGTCCGGGCCGGTCGACACAAGCGGCATCCACGTCGCTCGGTTCGCGCCCCACGCGGGTAACAAAGAGTACCTTATGGACCGCGGTGGGAAGCGATACGAGCAAGTGTACAGCATCGTCGAACCGCGCTGGCAACCGAACGAGCACCGGGGACTGCGCGAGAGCCCCTTCCATCCGCAGCAGGCGGAAATCGGCGCCGAGTTCTCCCAGAGCGGCGGCTGGGAAACTGCGCAGCGGTACGAGTACAACGAGGATCTCGTCGAGAAGTACGAGGACCAGATCCCGGAGCAGGACGGTTGGCAGGGGATCAACCGATCGCCGATCGAGGGCGCAGAGCACCTCCACACCCGAGAAAACGTCTCCATGTACGATATGACATCGTTCAGCTCGATCATGGTGGAGGGCGACGACGCCGACGAGTTCCTCCAGCAAGTCTGTAGCAACGACATGGAGATCAGCGTCGGGCGGGTTCGCTACACTACGTTGCTGAATGAGGGCGGCAACGTAATCGCGGACCTGACCGTGGCTCGCCTCGACGACGATGAGTACATGGTGTCCACCGGCGGCGGCAATTCGCCGGGGATCCACGGCTCCTGGCTCCAGAAGCATGCTCCCGAGACCGTCTCCGTCACCGTCGAGGAGTCGGCGAAGTGCACCGTCGGACTGTGGGGACCGAAGTCTCGGCTGTTACTCCAGCGAGTCACTGACGCCGACGTCTCTAACGACGGCTTCCCGTACTTCGGCTGTAAGCGTATGTACGTCGGCGACGTGCCGGTGATTGCACTCCGGGTGTCGTACGTGGGCGAGCTCGGTTGGGAACTGTGGGCCCCGTCGGAGTACGGTCGGAAGCTCTGGGACACCCTGTGGAAGGCCGGCCAAGACCTCGACGTCAGACCAATAGGCGACAGTGCACTCGAGTCGATGCGCCTCGAGAAGGGATTCCGCCTGTGGGGAACCGACATCGATACGGACGTCAACCCGCTCGAGGCCGGACTTCCTTTCGCCGTCGACCTCGATACGGAGTTCATCGGGAAAGAGGCGCTCGCCGAGGCCAAAGACGATGGCCTCGACAGCCAAGTCGCCTGTCTGACGCTGGACGATTCGACTGACGTGATGCTCGGCGGTCGGCCGGTTCTCGCGGATGGCGAGGTTCTCGGATACGTGCAGGCTGGCGACTTCGGCTACTCGGTTCAGGAGTCGATCGCCTACACGTACCTGCCCAGCGAGTACGCCGAGGCCGGTACCTCTGTTCAGATCCAGTGTGAGGGTGAAACGTACGACGCGACTGTCCGCGACGAACCACTGTTCGATCCCGGCCGCGACAAATCATCCGGTGACCGAACGATTCCAATATAATTTACAGTATGAGTGAATCACGGGAATTACAGATACGATACGAGGATATTCGACAGGCACACGACCGGTTGGACGACGACACGGTAGTCAAGCGCACACCGGTCGAACAGAGTACGTCGCTCGGAGAAATGGTCGGCGCCGAGGTGTACCTGAAGATGGAGCATCTCCAGTGGACCGGGTCGTTCAAGACGCGAGGTGCCTACAACAAGATCTCTCAGTCCGTCGAAGAGGGCGTCGACGAGTTCATCGCTGCCAGCGCCGGTAACCACGCACAGGGCGTGGCATTAGCGGCGACGAAGTGCGGAGCGGAGTCGACCATCGTCATGCCGAAGACCGCTCCGCAAGCCAAGATAGACGCGACCCGCGGCTACGGTGCAACAGTCGAGCTCGTCGGTCAGGACTTCCAAGACGCGATGTCGTACGCTCAGTCGGAAGCCGAAGACAGCGACGCGGAGTTTGTCCACGCGTATGACGATCCAGACATCGTCGCCGGGCAGGGTACGCTCGGGATCGAGATGCACGAGGACTGCTCGGACCTGGACACCGTTGTCGTTCCGATTGGCGGTGGGGGCTCATCAGCGGGATCGCTACTGCTTTCGCGCACCTTTCACCCGAGACACGGATCGTCGGCGTCCAGGCTGAGGGGGCCTCAACAGTTCACGAGAGTCTGGACAAAGGGATGCCGGTCACGCTTGACGAGGTCGACACTATCGCTGACGGGATAGCGACTGGCGGCATCTCGGACCTGACGCTTGACCTCATCAACGAACACGTCGACGAGATCGTGACCGTCTCCGATACGGAGATCGCAAAAGCGATCTTGCTACTGCTGGAGCGCGCCAAGCAGGTCGTCGAAGGCGCCGCGGCAGCGTCCGTCGCCGCAGTTCTGAGCCCCGATCTCGACGTTCGCGGCGAGACCGTCATGCCGCTACTCGGCGGCGGGAACCTCGACATGACAATGCTCCAGACGGTCCTTATCCATGCGCTCACCGACCGAGAACAGATCCTCCGGTTGCGCGTGCGGATCAACGACGCCCCGGGCAAGATGGCAGAGATCTCCGGAACTATCGCGAATCACGGTGCAAACATTCACGACGTCCGCCACGATCGGGCGGTGGAGGATCTCAGCGTTGGCGATTCCTATCTTGTTTTCCGGATCGAGACGAGCGGCGCCGAACATGCCGAGTCGATCATCCGGGCGATCGAATCTGAGGGATACATCGTCGAGGACGTTAATCAAAAGTAGAAATTAAAATTACATATAGTGGAAGTATCGTCCCGAAAAGGGACTACTACCTCGTGATTTATTGGTAGAATATGTTTGGTATCAATCACTCCGGGGGGTTTATACGCCACTACGAAATCTTAGGTAATGGGTACCACCGTATGCTATCACGAAACAAGGGCGCCGCGCAAGCGGAAAGACCACGAGTCAAGAATGCACGAGAGAACAGCGTCGCGAGGTCGGCCGGATTCGTACCGACACGTACATCGCGTAACCGGGGCAAACGTTGGTGATTGTATATGGTTGATTCTGAGCCAAACGATCGGTTCACTCGGTTCGTAGACGAACTCGACGTTCCCGTGTTTCTCGTCGGGTTCCTCACGGCGTTAGTAGCAGTCGTCGGGTTCGCGCTGGCGCCGGACACAGCCGCCAACGCTATGAACAGTGTGAACTCGGCTCTGTGGCAAAACGTCGGCTGGATGTACATCCTCGCGATGTTCTTCGTCGTGGTGTTCGCGTTGTTCCTAGTGTTCGGTCCGTGGGGAACCATCAAACTCGGCAAGCCGGACGAGGAGCCGCAGTACAGCTTCCTGTCGTACTTTGCGATGTTGTACTCGGCCGGAATTGCGGCTGGAATCGTCTTCTGGGGCCCGGCGGAGGCGATCTTCCACTACGACACGGTCCCGCCATTCGTCGGCGCCGAGTCACAGACGGCCGGCGCAGCGGTCGGTGCTGTTCAGTACACATTCTTCCACTGGGGTATTTCTGCGTGGGCTGCGTACGCTATCATGTCGCTTCCCATAGCGTTCTACGCGTACCGGCACGACGCGCCCATGCGGATCTCGACTGTACTCGCCCCGTTCCTCGGCGTCGACAATCTGGACAACGGCTGGGCGAAACTGGTAGACATCCTCGCGGTGTTCGCAACCCTTGGCGGTATCGCGACGACGCTGGGGTTCGTCGGGAGCCAGTTCCTGACCGGCATCGAGTACACCACCGGGATATCAGTCGGTGACGCCGGGACGGTTCTGACGATTACCGGCCTGACAATCGCGTTTACGCTGTCTGTGACGTTAGGTATCAAGAAGGGGATCCGTCGGGTGTCCCAGTTCAACCTGGGGCTGTTCATGATTGTCATGCTGTTGGCGTTCGTGCTGGGTCCGTCAGTGTACATCATGACGGTCACGACGGAAGCGATCGGGCAGTACATCAACCAGTTCGTCGCGATGAGTTTCTTCATGAACACGGGCAACGGTGCGAGCTGGGTCGGTAGCTGGACCATCTTCTACTGGGCCTGGTGGTTCTCCTGGACGCCGTTCGTCGGTCTGTTCATCGCTCGCATTTCGCGCGGCCGTACGATCAGGCAGGTCGTCTCTACGGGCGTCCTGGCGTCAACGGCGATAACAATTCCGTGGTTCGGGATCATGGGTGGTGCCGCGATCAAGCTACAATCGACCAACGCGGCGAATATCCTAGGTGCCATCTCCGAGTACGGTGTCGCTGGCTCCGGGTACCCATTATTCGAGGCGCTTCCCCTCGGTGGCGTACTGAACCTCCTGTTCTTGCTGTTGATCACGACGTTCTTCGTCACGTCGGCAGACTCCTCAACGCTGGCGCTGGGGATGCTCACGACCGGCGGTAAACTCAACCCGTCTACGATCAACCGCGTGATCTGGGGGGCCTTGGTCGGGTCGCTAGCGTCCCTGCTAATGGTTGTCGGCGGTGTCGATGCGCTTCAAGCGTCGGCGATCATCACCGGCGGTCCATTCGCCATCATCACTATCCTCGCGGTGCTGGCGATCAGTTACCCCTGTCGGGAAATCTGTCCGTTGTTCTTCGACACCGATCAATCGGACACCGTGTCGCGCTCGTCCGCGACACTCGACGCTTCAGAGGAGATGTCAGCCGAAGGGACAGATGATGACTGACCGCTTTCGACGGCCGTGCTCGGCTTCGAGCGGCCGAAGTAGGAGCCACGGGAGCACACCCTGTCGATGAGAGCCGTCGCGTCGAGGAGCACAATCGGCCGAAAACGAGACTACAGTAGCCACTGAACGTCACTATACACACAATCGTACGACGGGATCGCGGTTCGGAGCGAGCATCGTGAGCGAGAACCGCGGATTGTATGATCGGTACGTAATTCGTTTCAGTTACCACGATAGACCATTCGATCGTGGTCAAGGGTCCGAGTCAGTGCAGTCGACGTAGCCCAGACTGTCCTTTTACTGCTCGCCGCACAGTGATCTGTCCTCGTTGCCGTTGCATCGATCACCGTACTTCTCTGGCGATGTCTAGGGACACGCTCTCCCGGCCACACAGCGGCAGACAGCGTCGCGCAGTTTGATCATAGCGTCCGTCACTCGAGGCGGCGGGCCGTTCAGCCCTCGCGTGTCCGGTGTGGCCTTAAACGCAGTCTGCAGTCACGCAGCGTCGTTAGCCTGAGAGATAGGCGCGACGCCATTACTGCTCGAACCTACCTGCAAAAGAGTCGTGTGTACTCGTCAACCTGAGACGAGAGTCTCGCCTGCTACCCGTAGATCGGGAACTCTTGGCAAAGGTGTTCGACTGTCGAAGCGGCTCGGTCGTGAATTTCCTCGTCTTCGGGATTGTCGAGCACGTCCACGATGAGGTCGGCGACGGTCTTCATCTCCTTTTCTCCGAATCCCCGGGTCGTGAGCGCCGGCGTGCCGACGCGGATCCCGCTGGTAACCATCGGCGACCGCGTTTCACCAGGAACGGTGTTCTTGTTGACGATGATGCCGACGTCGGACAGTAGCTCTTCGGCTTCCTTACCTGTGATATCGGGGTGGGAGTCGCGGAGATCCACGAGCATGAGGTGCTTGTCCGTTCCACCACTCACCAGCGAGAGTCCTCGGTCATCGAACTTGTCGGCGAGCGTATCCGCGTTAGCTATGATCTGCACAGCGTAGGACTGGAACCCATCGGTGCTCGCTTCTGCGAACCCTGCGGCCTTGCCGGCCACGCTGTGCATCAATGGCCCCCCCTGCGCGCCGGGGAACACTGCGGAGTTGATGTCGTCCGCAAACTCCTCGTCACACATGATGATGCCGCCGCGGCCGGCGCGGATCGTCTTGTGCGTGCTCCCGGTGACAAACTCCGCATGTTCGACTGGCGATTCGTGGACGCCGGCAGCGATGAGTCCCGTCACGTGAGCGATGTCCGCGAGGTGGTACGCGTCGACCGTGTCCGCGATATTGCCGATACGTTCGTACTTGAATTCGCGGGGATACGCCGAGGAGCCACTAACGATGATGTCCGGGTCGAACTCGTGAGCGTGGCTCTCCAGTTCGTCATAATCGATGTAGCCCGTCTCGGGGTCGACCTCGTACTGTTCGACATCGTAGAGCTGTCCCGAGAAGTTGACGTTGTGGCCGTGAGAGAGGTGTCCACCGTGCGAGAGTGACAGCGACAGTATCTTGTCGCCCGGTTCGAGCACGGAGAAGTACACGCCCATGTTGGCCTGCGTACCGCTGTGGGGCTGCACGTTGGCGTGGTCGACTCCGAACAGTTCCTTTGCGCGTTCGATAGCGAGTTCCTCGACGGTGTCGACGTGTTGGCAGCCGCCGTAGTATCTCCCGCCGGGGTATCCCTCAGCGTACTTGTTCGTGAGGACGCTCCCCTGTGCTTCGAGCACAGCTTTCGAGACGTGATTTTCGGAGGCGATCATCCCTAGCGTCGATTCCTGCCGCTCACGCTCGAGGTCGATAGCCTCAGCCGTATTCGGATCTATCTGCTCGAGTGACTGTTTGAACGCCATATCTAGATGTCGATTATGGACGGTAAGTATCTTGCGTGCAGCGGGTATCCAACCTCAAAAAATAATATATCTGATGCTATATGCTGGTAAACCCGCGCATTACCTGGCTTTAAGATACAGGAGTGAATATCGGTGTCTATGAAGCGTGCAATCAGTACCGACGATGCTCCGGCAGCCGTGGGCGCGTACAGTCAGGCAACTACGAACGGTGAGCTGCTTTTCACCGCAGGTCAGCTCCCGCTTACAACAGACGGTCAACTCCTCGACGATGCGCCGGTCGGTGAACAGACCCGGAAATGTCTTGAAAACGTCAGCGCGATTCTCCAGTCCGAAGAGGGATCGATGGACGATGTCCTCAAGACGACCGTATTCCTCGATGATATCGATGACTTCGACGAGTTCAACCAAGCGTACAGCGAGTTCTTCGACGAAGAGCCGCCTGCCAGAAGCGCCGTTGAGGTCGGCCGCGTTCCCAAGGGGGCGGCAGTCGAAATCGAGGCGCTCGCGGTAATCGAGTAATCGCAGTCGTCTACGTGGGAATCGATCGTCCACAACGTGACGTGTTCGCACGGACGCCGTCTAACGGCGTTCTGACAGTGAGGCTATGACCGGGTTGTCGACTCCGGTACAGTCGGCCGTTGCTCGGTTTTACCGATACGCCTTTTCCGTTCGGCGTGATATAGTCGTCTATGTGTCAATACTGCAGCTACCGGTACCACGACGGCTGGACGCAGTTATTACAGTACGACGACGTGTACCAGAACATCATCAGTACAGAGTCGGAGGCGACGTACGGGTTCCACGAATCGTGGGACGAACTTCGAGAGGAAGTCGGCTACGGCGCGTCCTAATGGGGTCAATTCGGCTGAAGTTTTCGCAGGCAAGACTCGCACTTGATCCGAGGTAGTTCCGGTCGAGCCGCTTCGTCGGTCGGAGACCGATCTATCCCGTTAGCACTGGCTGCGGGCGACTGCTGTTCGCGGCCTGGAGCAGTCACTGGCGAACGACGATCATTCCGTAGCACTCGGTTTTCCGTAATAAGCGCAAGACGGAGTCTTGCGGACCGTTCGAACGGGGACAAGCCGCCGTGAACAGATGACAGATGTCGCCGATGGTGTGACCCCTTCCCTTGTCTCCGAGACAATCGACCGGAGAACCGTCTCTTCGGTGGCCCGAACTTTTGGACGCACGCAGCAATCTACGTGATCGGTCCGGTCGCCGGCGCCATTGACTACGAGAAAATCGTTCTGACTCCCTACCAGACGCGGGATAAGACCGTACAGGGGACCTCGTCGAACGAACCGGCAGACTGATTCTCGGCGATACGGCCGGCGAGAGGTCCGCTGGTTAGTGTTTGTTTTCGGCTCGTGCGCTTCGAGAGCGCCCGAACCGGGCGGTGATTCGATGACTCTGTGATAGCTCCGATACAAGAAGTTTGCTCGAACAGAAGCAGTCGATGAGCGAGATGCCCGCGACGATCAGTCGTCGCTGGCTGCGGTTCTGCCGTTGCTATCGACTCCTGCGTCGGGCGCCCGCAACACGTCCGGATCGGCGTCCGATCCAAGCGGCTCGACGCGGACGCTGGACACCTTGTACTCGGGAATTCCCGTGTGCGGGTCAAAGTTCTCCTGGGTAAGCTTATTGACCGCGCCGGCAGCGAAGTGCATCGGGATGAATAGCGTCCCGTCACCGACGCGGTCGGTCACGGTCGCCTTGACGACGATGTCTCCGCGGCGAGACTCGACCCGAACATACTCGCCGTCGGCGACGCCGAGTTCGTCGGCCGTCGAGGGGTTGATCTCGACGAAACTTTCGCCGATGTGGCTCATGAGCCCCTCGACACGTCGGGTTATCTGGCCGGTATGCCAGTGGTAGAGCACCCGCCCGGAGGTGAGCGTGAGTGGATACTCTTCGCCAGGTAGCTCGCCGGGATGCCCGCCGTCCGCGGGCACGAAGCGCGCCATGCCGTCGTCAAAGTTGAACTCTCCGTCCTCGTAATCGTAGAGGTACGGCGTTCCGGGGTGATCTTCGTCCCAGCAGGGCCACTGGAGTCCGTGCTCGTCGCCCGACTCGAGGCGGTCGTAGCTGATGCCACCGTAGATCGGGACCAGGTCGCTGATCTCGTCCATGATCTCCCGCGGATGGTCGTAGTCCCAGTCGTACCCGAGCCGGTTAGCCAGGTCCTGAGTGATCTCCCAGTCCTGGCGCGCCGTCCCGGGCGGTGTCGCAGTTGGCCGCACCCGCTGGATGCGACGCTCGGTGTTGGTGAACGTGCCGTGTTTCTCCGGCGACGTCGCTGCGGGAAGGATCACGTCCGCGTGAGTCGCCGTCTCCGTCATGAAGATATCCTGGACGACGAGGAACTCCAGTTTCTCGAGCGCCGCTTCGGCGTGCTGGATGTCGGGTTCGGACAGCGCGGGGTTCTCCCCGACGACGTACATTCCCCGAAGGTTGCCTTCGTGTGCCTCTGAGAGCATCTCCGGCACCTTGAGCCCCGGCTCCTCGGGCGGACGCTTGCCCCATGCTTCTTCGAACTTTTCGGCGACCTCGGCGTCCGCTGGATCCTGATAGCCCGGGAGGCTTCCGGGAAGCGTCCCCATGTCACCACCGCCGCCCTGCACGTTGTTCTGGCCCCGGAAGGGCGAGAGTCCGGCGCCGGGCTTGCCGACCTGGCCGAGCGTGAGAGCGAGGTCGGCCATCGCGAGGAGGTTCTGCGTGCCGTGGCTGGACTGGGTCATCCCCATCGCCCAGCCGAAGACGACGCTCTCGGCGTCGGCGAGCGTCTCGGCGGCGGACTTCAGCTCTTCGGGCGGAACGCCCGCCAACTCTTCGACTTTCTCGGGCGTGAACGCCTGTACCTTCTCCTCGACCTTCTCGAACCCCTTCGTGTTGCGCTCGATGAACGCCTCGTCGTGGAGGTCGTTCTCGATAATGTACCGGATGAGACCGTTGAGCCAGGCGACGTCGTACCCGGGTCTGGTCCGCGTGTACTGGTCGGCGTGCTCGGCGATGCCGACCTCACGGGGGTCAAAGACGACCAGGTCGGCCCCGTCTCGGACGTTTTGCTTGATTCGGGTTGCCAGAACCGGGTGCGACTCCGTCGTGTTCGACCCGGTGATGAGGTAGGCGTCGGCCTCGCCGATGTCCTCGTTGATACGGTTGGTCATGGCGCCGTACCCGAGGGTCTGTTGCAGCGCCGCCACCGTCGTCGAGTGACAGAGCCGCGCACAGTTGTCGATGTTTTTCGTCCCGAGAACCTGACGGGCGAACTTTTGGACGAGATACGCCTCTTCGTTGCTCCCCTTCGACGACGCGAGACAGCCGACCGCGTCGACGCCGTGTTCGGCCTGGATCGCGCTCAGTTCGCTTGCGACGCGATCGAGTGCCTCGTCCCAGGACGCCGTCTCGAACTCGCCGTCGTCGTTACGCACGAGCGGTTCCGTGATCCGCTCGTCGCTGTTGGCGAACTCGTGTCCGAACTTCCCTTTCACGCAGGTCGAGAAGTTGTTGGCGGGCGCCTTCGCGGGGTCTTCGACAGGTTGGACACCGATCGCGTCGCCGTCTTTGCCCCACATCTCGAACCGACAGCCGACAGCACAGAACCCGCACGTCGTCTCCTCCTTGTCGATCTTACCGAGTCGGTAGTCGCTCACGGCCGACGCGACGTCGAACAACCGCCCCTCGGGGAGTACCTTCGTCGCGATGTTCTCGGCGGTGTGTTCGCCCGCCAACATGGCTTTACGACCGTACTCTGTGGCGAGGTCCATCGCACGGTGCCTGCTCTGGGTCATAAACCGTGCGACGCCGCTTCTGTCGGCCGGACTCACGCTGGGACTAGCACCCAGCCGATTCTCTCCACCGGAGTCGGGCGAGCGGTTCGGTGCCGTCGTGTCATCGAGCGTTTCGACCTCTTCGTGTTCGACGACTTTCCCGACGGAGTTGCGCTGGGTGAACCCCGGAAGCGGGAGCGTCGCGGCGCCGCCGATGTCCTTCTCTGTCAACGCGCCTGTCGGACAGACGGTCGCGCAGTGACCGCAGGAGACGCAGTCGGACTCGGCCATCGTCTCGGCGTCGGACTGGAAGCCGATGCGCGTATCCTCGCCGTGGCCCTCGATACGGAGCACGCCCTCGACCTGGACATCGTTACACCCCTCGACGCACCGGTTGCAGAGGATGCACTTGTTCCGGTCAATCTGGATGAACGACGAACTGTCGTCGACGGGTTCGTACTCGTCACGGTCGTCGAAGACGCCATAGCGCGGGTGGTCGACGCCCTCGCTGATTGCGGTGTCCTGTAGTTCGCAGCGGCCGTTGCCGTTACAGGTCGTACACCGGAGGTTGTGGTTCGAGAGGACCAGATCGAGGTTGACGCTGCGCGTCTCTTCGGCGTCGGGGGTGTCCGTCTGCACGGTGAGCCCGTCCTCGGCCGGAAACGAACACGAGGGAACGAGGCCGTGCTCGTCGGTCTCGACCATGCAGGTCCGGCACTCGCTCCGCGGGCCAATCTCGCCGCTGCAATCGCCGTCGCGGTCGTAGTAACACAGCGCTGGGACATCGGCGTCGTCATCAACGCCGTCCGCGCCGGGGTCGATGCTAACCGTCTCGTCGTCGACGGTCTGCATCGCGTCGATGATGGTCGACCCGGGTGGAACAGTCACCGGTTTGCTGTTGATCGTCACCGTCGTCGGCTCGTCGCCGTCGGTACCGACGGTGAGGTCGTTCGCGGTGCCGGTCTCGAACTCGGCGGAGACCGGCGTATTCGGTTGCGGGTCTTCGATATCGGGAACGGCAGGGAATGTGTCGTCAGTACTCATAGTTTCTCCGCGCAGGTGCCGCTGGGACAGCGGCCGTCGGTATGCGCTCGGAACTCCGGTTCGAACTCGTCAATCGCGGTCGTTACGGGGCGGGGCGCGTGAGCGCCGATCCGGCAGTTGCTCGACCGTGTCATCACTCGACCCAGTTCGCGGATCGTGTCGACCTCGATCGATCCCTGGTAGACGTCTCGCAGGAGTTCGGTGAGCTGTTGCGTCCCTTCGCGGCCTGGCACGCAGCGGCCGCTGTTTTCGGTGGATGCGAACCGGGCGCGCTCGCCGACGTCGGCGACCACGCACCGGTCGTCGTTTAGGAGCTCGACGACGCCGTCGGTCCCGAGATCGGCCGCAGTAAGCGACTGTGCGGTTGGAGCGATGTCGAGGTCTCGCACGATGCCGCCGAGGACGCCGCCGACGCAGGCCATCTTGAACGACCCTGTCAGATCGACGGCATCTCGAACCACCGAAAGGCTGCTGTCCGACAGGAGTTCGATGGTTGCCGGATGGGCGATATCGCCGGTGACGGTGATCAGCCGGGTGCCCGGTTCGGCGGCATTTGCATCGAACGCGTCCGGATCGCGGATAGCCCGCCGTACCTGTGCGAACGTCCGCGGCGTGTGGATGACCGTCGGCCGTCCGTAGAGACCGTGCTTGGCGGGTGACGGCGGCTGGAGACGCGGTTCGATGCGGTCGGCCCCTTCCATCGCCTCGAGGGCGGCCGTCGGGGCGCCGGCACGGTACTCATCGGGGCCGGCCACCAGCTGCGGAACGATCGGCAGTTCGCCGGCGACTGCATCGATCGCTTCGCGGAGGTGTCGATGCAGGTGACTATCCTCCTCGTTCAGGTAGACGATAGCGTCGTCGGCACCCAGATACTCGGCGACGGCTGCTATCCCGTCGAGGACGGCGATCGGCGCTCCGCCGAGCAGTACCTCGTCCGCTCGCTGCTCGTCGCGCGTCTCGTTCGCATTGGCAACCACGACCGGGTCTCCGTCCGCGTCCCGGGCGGTCTCCCACGCGTCGGCGACGGGGGCATCGGCGGTGGCGTCGCCGCGTCCCCGACCGAGGAGTCCGATATCCGTCACCCTCTCGGCGGTTCGTTCAGACGCGACGACCGGCCACTCTTTTGGATCGAGCGGGTCGACCCATCCACACCGATCGAGCACCGACCGCCGACCGACTGAGAGCGGCCCCATGTTCGGGATCGGGAGCGACATCGTCTTGGGTCCGTGTTCGACAACCGCGTCAGCGTCATCTGTCGGGATGGTTCCGTCTTCCAGCGTGTCGACGACGTCCCGGGCGGTCGACGGCTTCGCGTCGGCAAAGAACGCTGTTCGGCCCTCGTGCGTCGCCATGACGAGTGGTTCACTCCCCATTACACCGGTCGGTCCCGTGCGGACCACCGGTATCGAGTCGGCTTCGTCTTGCATCGCCGTCACGACTTGTTCGTCGCCGTTCGCCGCGATGTCGATCGCGACGCGGACGAGAGTTGAGCTATCAGCGGTGCTTGGACCCCGTTTCATTGGTTATAACGTTGAATCGCAGGGATAAAAACTCTCATGACCGGACTACTGTAATTACTTTGCATACTAACAGGTGAAAAATCCACGACTGAAGTCGTAGGTGTGTCACAATCGGGTTGTTGTGGTTCCATGTTCCCTGTTACAAATTTGTCCCCCATACCCGCCCACGGCCAACCTAATCCCTCGCCAATCAGTCACTTAGCTTATCAAAGAGGTTAGGACCCTCTGGGATCATATCAGGTACGATGACGAACCCCCGATTCGAGGAAGTCAAAACGGAAGCGGCGGAGGCAGTCTCCGGTAACGATCTCCGTTCGGTGTACACTGGTATTGTCCACGAGAACGGCCGCCACGAGTACTATTTCGGTAACGATACTGAGGAAGCGGCCGAACTTCGGGAAGCCGCAGCGATTCAGCTCGGCATGCTGGTGCGCGTACTCGCCGACCGTTCCGACAGCCCTGTCGAGGAGATCGCCGATCTCGCAGTCGAGCGCGCCGAGCAAATGGAGCTTCGGTGAGCGCTTGACGGCCGGGATTTCGTGGCTGCATCCTCTCGGGTAACGCGGCCACACGCTGTTCCGTGGTGCAGACTACAAAACATAAGATGGACGATAGTATTTGCTTTCGTAATTCTATGTTTGGGCATAGAGAAATATAATTATACTCCACCAACACACTTTTAGCATAATACGGAAGTACGTAGTTATAATGCCGAATAACACTCCCTGTTCGACTGCAGCCCCGGGGCCAGATCCCACCGATATCGAATCAATAGCAGCGGATACCGCGCTCGAGGTTCTGTCGAACGAGCGCTGTCGGTGCGTGCTTCAATGCCTGCTACCGGTCGACAACCCGATGGCGTTAGCGGACCTGGCAGATGAAGTCGCCGCTTCGGAGAACGGCACCGGGACGACCGATGTCTCGAAAGAGGACGCGAAAGACGTCTACGTGTCGCTCTATCACGCAGCGGTTCCGAAACTAGCAGATGCGGATATTGTCGAGTACGATCAGGTCCAGAACACAGTCTCGCTAACACAGAACGCTGCGGAGCTACGTCCGCTTCTGGAAGTTGCCGACGACTGACCGCTGTAGTTACCAAACGACCAGCTTCGTCCGGACTGGTGCCGGACGAGCGCCGAAACGATTCGGCCGCGACTGCTGGCCGAGACGGCCTGGCGTCCTGACGGAGCAGTGGCCGTTGCGACACTCATTTCCGTTCCATGGGTCGCTCGGCCAGCGGCGTCTCGTCATCGACGACCTCGTCCAACCCGAGACGATCGACCGTCTCGCGGGCCGGTCGACCGTCGGCTCCCCACCCGCGCTCCGCGTAATAGGCGTCGAGCATCGCTTCGAAACGATCCTCGTCGACCGCCTGCCCGTCGTTCGGACCCGACTCCAGGGGTTTTCGGAGCGCGGGCGGTAGTTCGTCGTCCGCTCGAGAGATCCCCTCGCGAACGTTAAACAACCGGGTAAGCGTCCAGATGCGCTCCCCGATCGTCTGCAAGTCTCCGTCGGTGTCCAACCCCACGGCGTCCAGCCACTCGGCGCCGAGATCCTTGAAGACGTCGCCGACGAAGTCGTCGACGATCAGGCACCAGAGAATCGAGCGCTGGTCCTGTTCAGTTACGACGGCGCGGGCGGCCCGCCCCGGACTCCAGTTCTCGAAGATCTCCCGCTCGATCGGGATCGCTCGCCGGTGGCAGGCGCCGCGATCGCTTGTGGCATAGGCCAGCGCCATGCTTTCGGCGCCCCGGGGATCGTACGCGGGCAGTTCCATCGCCTTAACCGTCGGCACGAGATTGTCGCCGCCGAACCGCTCGGCCGCCGCGTCGACTCCCTCCGCCAGTACGTCGCCGAGCGTTGTCTCTCGGGTCGCGATGTCGCGAAGCAGCGACCGTGCGTCGTCGGGATCACCGAACGCAAACGAGTGATCGAGCAGGCTCGCCTCGCTGGCACGGATGGCCCACGCGACGGTGTTTCCGGCGCTGATCAAATCGAGACCGAGTCGGTCACACGTCGCCCCGAGTTCCGCCACGGCGTCGAAATCGTCGATTCCCAGGCCCGCGCCGAGCGTCATCGCTGTGGCACCGCGGGGGACGCTCTCGCCCGCGTCAGTCTCGACCCGGTACCCTCCGGGGTCTTCGTCGTCCGGGTACTCCCGCTCTCGCGCCAGTTCGCGGACGGCGGCGATGCCGATGTCGTCTGCGCCCTCGAACTGCCCGTCTTGCCATCCGCGCGTCGGGAGGACGCCGGTCTCGTTAGCAAAGTCGACCGTTTCGACGGTGCCGCTCGCTTGCAGCCACCTTCCAGCGTCTGATTCGCGATAGCGTTCCGCATACCGTTCGCGCAGGTTCTCGAGGCCCGACGGGGGATCGCCCCGGGCGACGACAGCCTTGAGCCGCTTGGCACCCATCACGGCGCCCGCGCCGCCCCGACCAGCGTGGTGGTCGCCGGCGTCGGACGAAATGGTCGCGTAGGCGACCTGGTTCTCCCCTGCGGGACCGACACAGGCGACTGCGGCGTCGGAAAAGTGCTCGTCAGTGGCGACGGTATCCGTTCCCCAGGTCTCGGCCGACTCGATATCCACGTCTCCGTCCGCCACGACGAGTCGGACTGGCTCTGACGCCCGGCCGGTGACGAGGATGCCGCCGGCGTCACGTAACGCACCCGCGAGCACTGCCGGGAACGTCCCTCCGGCGTACGAGTCGAGGAAGCTCCCGGTCAGAGGGGACTTCGTGATCGCCGCGTAGCGACTCTCTCCCGGAAGGAGTCCCGATACCGGGCCAATCATGAACAGCAGGACATTATTCGGTCCGAGCGGATCAGTACCGGCGTCCAGTTCCTCGTAGAGGTACCGCGCTCCGAGACCCTTGCCGCCGACGTAGCGCCGTCGCCACTCGTCCGGGACGGAAACGCGGTCCACCGACTCCGTCGAGAGATCGACGCGGATGAGTCGATCGGGCGCGCGAAGGTGCATCGGTTTGATGTATCCCCTTGCGGTGTAAAAAGGTACCTCGTCTCCGGATGTACAGCACCGTTCAGACGGCCGTGTCCGTGCGCGGGCTTCAATCGCCGCGGCCGTTCGACGCGTTTCAGCGAACCGGACCACCACTGTCACTGACGCACTCGTGGTCAACTGCCGGACAAGCTAGGGTTCGCCGATCGAGATGCGAATAGACTGTCACTTTTCGACGGCGATGGTCCATTCGATCGCACGACAGAGCGCCGATCCCGTCAAGGGAAAGTGAAAATTCGGACACTAACCCCCAGTGTGCCGTCGAGTGCGCGCCTTTTAATCGAGAAGCGGTTCCTCGCGGACAGTCGCGTCGTACCGTTCGCCCTCGTACTGGATCTCGAGTTCGGTCCCGGGCTCCGCGTACTCCGGCGGGAGGTACGTGTAGACGACGCAGGCGCCGACCGTGTACCCGTACTCGGCGCTGTGTACGTAGCCGATCGGTTCGTCACCGTCGAAGATCGGACGGTGAGGGAGGATCGTCGCCTCTTCGTCGTCGAGGGTCAGGCACGCGACCTTGTGGTCGATGTTGTTACCCTCGGCCGCTTCGACGACCGCCTCCTTCCCGATGAAGTCGGTCTCCAGGTCGGTGGCCCACCCGAGGCCCGCTTCGTAGGGGTTGTGCTCGGTGTGGAGGTCCTCTCCCCATAGCCGGAAGCCCTTCTCGATACGCAAGGCGTTCAACGCGCCGTTGCCGTACGGGCGAAGGTCGTACTCTTCGCCGGCCTCCATGAGGTGCTCCCAGAGCTGCTCGCCGTACTCGGAGGGCGTGTACAGCTCCCAGCCGAGTTCGCCAGCGTAGGACACCCGAAGCGCGGTGACGGGCACGTTTTTGATGAAGAACTGCTGACTCGTGAAGAACGGGAACGCCTCGTCGGAGAGGTCCACGTCCGTCACCTTGGAGAGCACCTTCCGCGCGTTCGGACCGGTACAGACCATCGCCGCCAGGCTGGAGGTGGCGTCGTTGACGACCACGTCCTCGGGGGACTGCTCGCGGACCCATGCGACGTGGTTGTTTCCGACCTCGCGACCCGTCGTCAGGAGGAGGTAGCGGTCGTCGTCGACGCGCGTGACGGTGATGTCGGCGCGGACGCCGCCTCCCTCGTTACACATCAAGGTGTACCGGACGTCGCCGATGTCGAGGTTCATGTCGTTCGTACAGAGGCGCTGGACGAAGTCTCCGGCGTCGCTCCCGACGACCTCCATCTTGTTGAACGACGTCATGTCGTGGAGGCCGACCTTGTTGCGGACGTGGAGCGCCTCCGCGCCCTCGATGGGCGACCAGTACTTGCCCTCCCAGCCCTCACGGTCCGGGATCTGCTCGCCGTACTCGGCGAGCAGGTCGGCGTTGGACTCGAACCACTGCGGTTCCTCCCAACCGGCTTCGGCCCACAGCTCGGCGTCGAGTTCCTTGTGGCTGTGGTACATCGGCGTGCGGCGGATGTCGCGCTGGTGATCCGTCCACACCCACTTCGGGTGCATGATGTTGTAGACGATGCGGTACTCTTCGCCCCCGATGTCTCGAGCGAAGTCCCAGCTGCCTTCGTGGGCGTCGAACCGATTGACGTTGCAGTGACGGAGACCGATCGGCCCGTCAGGAAGGCGGGGGACGCCGTTCTCCATCCACTCGGCGAGCGCCTTGCCGGCGCCGCCGGCGTGAGTGACCCAGATGGCTGCCGCAGTCCAGAGCCCGTCGTACTTCTGGACTGGCCCCATCACCGGCAGGCCGTTGGGGGACTCTGCGAACATGCCGTTGTACTTGTGTTCGAGTTCCCTCCCCTCAGTGGCCGGCAACAGTTCGTTGCTGGCCTGTCGCGGGGCCTTGTCCGGTCGATCCGGGTGCGTCGCGTTGTTCATATGGTACTCGGTGAACTCGTGGATCGAGCCCTGTTCAGCGTCTTCCTCGTTGCCGCCGAGCTCCTGCGGGTCGGGCACGACGGATTCGTGGTTGTACGACCCAATTCCGTAGGAGTCCCCGTGCGTCCGGAAGTACATCGCGTTGTCCTGATCGCGGAGGATCGGCCGATCAGGACCCGCGAGCAGGCGGTCGACTTTGTCTCCGGAGACGCCCTTATAGTTCTCGTACAGCGGGTGATCGCTGACGTCGATCTGGTTGTCGGCGAGCTCCTCGAGCGACTCGGTCATCGTGTACTGGTGTTCGACTGGCGTCACCGGGAGGTGAACGTCGAGTTTCTCGCCCAGCTGACGCGCCCAGATATTCGTCGCGATGACGACTTCGTTACACTCGATCGTCCCGTTTTCGGTGATCACCGAGCTGACCGACCCGTTCTCGGTCTCGACGTCTTCGGTGCGGGTGTGCGGAACGAACTTTGCTCCCCGATCCATGGCCTCGCGGGCGAGGGCAGCGCATGCGACGACACCAGATACCTGGCCGTCTGTCGGCGAGTAGTACCCTCCCTGGATCTCGTCGGTATCGACGAGCGGTAGTTTCTCTTCGACTTCCTCGGGCGAGAGGATCTCCGAGTCCGGGAGCCCCCAGGACTCGGCCCACTCGACACGGCGCCGTAGGTAGTCCATCCGCCCGTCGCTCCGCGCGACCTCGATACCACCAACTTCGTTGTAGGCCTGAACGCCGTCGTCGTCCTCTAGGTCCGAGTACAGGTTACGGCTGTACTTGGCGAACTTTGAGAGGATTTTCGACTCGGAGGTCTGGAACATGATCCCCGGCGCGTGGCTGGAAGATCCACCAGTGGTTGGCATCGGTCCCTGATCAACGACGACGACGTTGTCTCGACCGAGTTCAGTGAGCTGGTACGCCAGGTTGCACCCGACGATACCGGCACCGACAATAACAGTGTCTGCTTGGTCCGGCAAGCTGTCGTCTGCGTTCATAATTGTACACTCCTTGGTGTCGGTCGGGTACAAATATAATTATCGCTCATTCGGATCTGTCCCAAAACCTGATAGAAAAATCACAATTAGAGTTTTCGAGGTAGCTGGAGATAACAGTGATGTCACTGTTAGTCTACGGTGCCATCGCCAAGCGACGGCGCTCGGTTCCGTGCACGGACACGCTAACGGTTGTTCGGAGGCATCACTGAGGCTGCGGAGAAGCACAAACCATCATGTATGTTATATATTTGGCGATAGTAACGCTGAATCGCGGGATGATGGCTTCCCTTTGCAGCCTCCCGAACAAATTAAGCGAATCCTGGGGATATCCGGATACATAGCCTTCAATGAGATATAATTCCCCACCAGTTTCCCGTAAATCATGCCGCGTGTCGAGGGAATAACGGCAACTTATTTTATGATAACGTCTTATCTTCCTCTTGGCATGGTAGAGTCCATTCCGCTGGAGACAGCGACAGACCTGATAGAAGCGGCAGAAGCAAAAGCAGACGAGATCGATAACCCGATGGTAATCACGGTTGCAAACAGCGAGGGCAACCTCATCGCCCAACACCGCATGGACGGCGGCTGGCTGGCCTCTGTGAGTATCTCGCGTAACAAGGCGTATACGTCGGCTGCGTTGGAGATGCCGACTCACGAACTGGCAGAGCCCTCCGAACCGGGCAACTCCCTATACGGCCTCCAGACGACCGACGACGACCAAATCGTCATCTTCGGTGGCGGCTATCCACTCGAGCGAGACGATGAAGTCGTCGGTTCGATCGGCGTCTCCGGCGGCGCCGTGAGCCAGGACCGCGAAGTCGCCGAAGCTGGCCTCGAACGGTGGAACGACCTCGTCAAAGAGGAAGCGATCACGGCAGACGACTGATCAGCGAGAAACACGGAAACACGGAGTCACTCGTCCGGTGAGCGACTGAACTCCCGACGTCTTTCAGTCGCTTCTTTGTGGCTCTGCTGAAGCGCAGTTCTCACACGGGTCACGTTGGAGACTGCTCGGAGTCCACCAGGAGTTCCTCCTGTCGAATTAATCTGTCCCATCACTGAGACACTGATAGGAGCGGTGGTCGGGACGAGTCGCCGGTGTACGGCCGTGTTACCGATGTGTGGGACGGTTTGGATCGTGCTTGGCCACGGTTTCGAGCAACTCCACGAGCGCTTCGCTCGCGGCGTCGAGCAGTTCCTCACCCAGGTCGGCGCTCGCCTCGCGCGGATCGCCGATGACGCCGTTCTCGGTGAACTCGGTCGAGTCAAACGCGAGATTGACCCGTCCCTGCCAGTCACCCCACCGATCGCTGGCTTCCGCTGCCGCGTCGTCGAGACACTCCTCGCGCACGTGGACCGGGTTCGCGTGCTGGAGCAATGCCGTCTCCAGCGGACCGCCATGGCCCATGCGGGAGGTATGGTCACCGACCTCCTTGAACCAGGTGAACGGGACCGCGTACGCATCGTCGTGGCGCGTGATCGTTCCGGCGACTTCCCGGAGCGCCGCTGCGTTTCCACCGTGACCGTTCACCAGCACGACGCGGTCGAAGCCGTGTGATGCCAGACTTCCGACGATGTCACGGACGTACGACCTGAACGTCGATTCGGATGTCCAGAGCGTTCCGAAAAACTGTCTGTGTTCCTCGGCGATGCCGACCGGAACTGCCGGGGACACGACGACGGGGTCGTCGAGTCGTTCGGCGGTGGTCTCAGCGACTGTCTCAGCGTTGAGCGTGTCGGTACCCAGCGGGGCGTGAGGACCGTGCTGTTCCGTGCTGCCGATCGGCACCATCGCTAGATCTGTCTCCACGCCCTGGACGTCGGTCCACGTTGCGCTCTCAAGGTGCATACACTGGCTGCTGTTCGGGAAGCGCATAAAAACCCGTCCTCTCCGACACTTCCAAGCCTTGATACTCGGGAGATGCAGTATGAACCGCAAGCGCGCTACGCATACGGCTACCGAGCGCCGTCTCGCTCGGTTGCCGTCCGGCTCTGATTTTCCATTTACCGTCCACCGGTACGAGGGCAGCCTCGGCCCGACGGTGTACGTTCAGGCTGCACAGCACGGCATCGAACTCAACGGAATTGCTGCGCTGTGACGCCTCCACGATCACCTCACGTCTACCGAGATCGCAGGGACAGTTCTCGTAGTACCCGCGACAGCGACTGCATCAGTGCTGACGATTCGGGTCTCTTCGAAGTGGCTACTATCCTTCATAGGATTCCGCCCTCTCCGAGAACTGCAGCTACCGCCACTGTCGTCCGTCCGACTACACTCATTAGAGCGCGCGACAGAGACTATTGCCATATATGTCGGGCAGGAAACAACTCATGTTCCTCGTCTCTAAGCCGTTTTATATAAAGGGGTTCCCTATTCCTCATGCACAACTATACCACCAAGCAAATAATTGTGTTTCTGTACCATGGGTGTCAGTACCCCGTTCAAAGAACTCTCCCAAGTGATCGAGCGATACGAGTCGGATGGCGGGAGGATCCACAGTGTCGAAGCGGAGACGCCCGACCAGGAATCTGAGACCGGGCTAACCGTCACACTCGACGTTCCCGTCTCCCTGTGTTCGGGAGAAGAATTGGGAACCGAAGCGTCACCGCAGGCGGCGACGATCACGGATGATGGGGGGATACAAATACAGTTTTCCCCATCGATGCTACCGGGGTTAGACGAGTACGTACCCGAAGACGTATCAACCATCCGAAAAGACGCTCGCGTGACCGATGATGGCTCCCTGGTGGCGACGTTCACGCTTACTTTCGAGACAGAGGCGGGGCACCGACGTTCCGAAGCAGTAACCGCCGATACCGGTGACTCTCGAGCCCCGTCAGCGCCAGTCACTGCCGAGAGCGATGAAGCGACCGGCGACGAGCCAGAATCGGCTGATACGAGTCCTGCGACGGGAGTTCGTGGAGAAGCGGTCGACGACGCGGACGGTATCGGTGAGCACGAGGACACCCAGGTAGCGAACGAGGAGTCGGCGAGCGACCGGAACGAAGTAGCGGAGAAACTCGACGCCGCACGCGCCGACGACCTCCCACCGTACGAAGACGACGAGTATCTCCAGTGTCTGTACGATTCCTTTAACACGTTCGCTGAGATGACCGAGTACATCGAGATGGATGTCGCCTCGGAGACCGTTCGGCGATACATGACCGAAGCCGGCATCCACCAGCCGACGTCGTACGATACAGCCGACGAGGCCGACGCGGACGACTGCACGGCAGACGGCAGTACAGCGGCGGTAGATGCCGGTGACACAGTCGACGAGACAGACGGCCGAGTAGCCGCTAAAGAGTATGCCGAGGACGCGCAGTCGTCACCTGAATCGGAGTCGGAGCAGGATTCAGCGGCCGGCAGAGACGACCCGATCGAGGACGTCTCCAATACACAACTCGCTGCCGACGGGCTCGGTCTCCCGGACGGCCTCACGATCGAAAAGGTTGCAGATGCTATAGAGTCGTCGATGACCCTGTACGACGTACAGCGACAACTGGACCTCGGCCGGGAACGGACCCAAGAGTTACTGGAGCAATTGAACCTGATCGATCTCGTCACACATAGAATTTCGCACGAGCCCGATCAGGAAGACACTCGTGAAGAGATCGCCAAGCGGATTCACAGCAGCGCTATCAGCGGCTGAGACCACGATTCTCCGTACTACCCATCGCCACAGCGTGTCTCTCAGCTATACGAGCTTCCGCTGAGAAAGAATGATGAGCACCACCTCGTAGATGCGTCCTCCGGCACCCCTCCTGTTCGCGTTCTGGACACGTTACCCGTAAAACGGCGTGAGAGTCAGGGATCACGCTCGACGAGACAGAACTCTTCTGGGACACCTTCCTGGATCACCGTCACTGCAACCCTCCATCAGGATCGGTAACTGATTACGTGGAACACGTCGACTGGTCACGAGCCGAGATCACGAATGCGTTTCTGCTCTCCTGTGTGGACGATGCTTCGTCCGTTCGTCGACACCCCCCGAATCCTCACTAGTTTATAATGTGGTTCAGTATCACAGGTGAACTGTTTTTTATGGGTGTGCCATCTGTGGTCCTGTATGACACAGTGGGACGAATCACAAACGCAAGTAGTGAGTTCGGATATCACGGAGAAGTCGAACGCGTTACCGGCGAAGTACTTCACCGACCCGGAAATCTTCGAGAGAGAGAAAGAGAAAGTGTTCGGCCAGTACTGGGTATACGCCGGACACGTCAACTGCATCCCGGAAGCGGGCCAGTACTTCACCCGGACGATCGGTGATCGACAACTGATCATCGTCCGCGGTCACGACGGTGATATCAAGGCGTTCGACAACGTCTGCGCCCACCGCGGCTCGAAGATGGTCGAGGATACACCGATGACCGACCCCGGCGATGCAAAGCGAATCAAGTGTCCGTACCACCTCTGGACGTACGACCTTGAGGGAGAACTCAAAAGCACGCCCAAGAGCTTCGATGAAGCCGGTCTGAATCCCGACCTTGAGGACGAGGAAGTACAGGAGTTCGACGCCGAAGAGAACGCCCTGAACGATGTGCACGTCGACAGCATCGGGCCGCTGCTCTTCGTGAACCTGAGCGATGACCCGATGCCGCTGGCCGAGCAGGCCGGCGTGATGAAAGACCGTCTCGAGGCGCTCCCGCTGGGGGAGTACGAACACGCCACTCGGATCGTTTCCGAGGTCGAGTGCAATTGGAAGGTGTTCGCGAGCAATTACTCGGAGTGTGACCACTGTCAGGCAAATCATCAGGACTGGATCAAAGGCATCTCGCTCAACGAGTCCGAACTCGAGGTCAATGATTACCACTGGGTGCTTCACTACACCCACGCCGAAGACGTCGAGGACGAGATGCGCATCCACGACGAACACGAGGCACAGTTCCACTACTTCTGGCCGAACTTCACGGTCAACATGTACGGGACCGCCGACGGCTACGGCACCTACATCATCGATCCCATCGACACTGGCCGCTTCCAGTTGATCGCGGACTACTACTTCCGGGACAGCGAGCTCTCGGAGGAGGAACGTGAGTTCGTCCGGACGAGTCGCCAACTCCAGGAAGAAGACTTCGAACTGGTCGAGCGCCAGTGGAACGGACTCAAAACGGGCGCGCTCGCACAGGCCCAACTCGGCCCCAACGAACACACCGTCCACAAGTTCCACCAGCTCGCACAGGACGCCTACGACTCGTGATGGTATCGCTGCGACATAACCGATCACTACTCAAACACGACAATCAGACACAGAACCCATGAGTACCCAAGATCAGGCACCGTACGTCGCGTCCTGTCCGAAGTGCGACGTCGATCTGCAAACCGACGCTCCGAACGAAACCATCGAGTTCTACCGCCGTCATTATCGCGTGACGGGTCACGAGGTACAGTTCAAACACGCACAGTTGAATTTAGAAGAGGACATCACGAGCGACGGTCTCAAGGACGTCGTCTGGGAATTACAGGAACAATACGAGAACGGCGTCCCGATCGGGGTCGTCGCGGCAGTTATGTCCGAACGCGGGCTATCAATCGGTGAGACGATAGACGAGATCCACGAGGTGCGGATGACCGGGGACTGTACGAACCACAGGACGATCATCTGGGCGCGTTCTGACGTTCCTCAGAATACAGCGACCGCGCCTCAGACCGCTGATAACTACTCCTCTCAACGAGTCTCCTCCGTTTCGGGCCACTTATCGTCCGGATCGACCGGCCTGACGGCGCGGGCCAGTTCGTTTTCAGTGTAGTCCCGATCCTCGAGTCGCATACTTCGAAGTCGCCACTGACGGCTCAGTTCGGGTTCTTCCTCTGGACCGACGCGGGCGCCGTGTGTCCTGAAGAAGGCGCCATCGCGACCGAGTCGCTTCCCCTCGTACGTGTGTTGGTCGAAGACGGCGTCGTACGTTCCGCCGGGTTCGAGCTCATCGAGGGGATGATCGTACCGAGGCTCCCGGTCCTCTTCGAGTGCGGTCGCCCGTTCTTCCGAGAGTTCACCGAAGTAATCGTCGGCGTGTGCGGCCTCGCGAGACGACGGGGCTCGAGCAGCCGCGAGGGCGGCGTGGACCGCACAGAGCCGTCCGCGCCAGGAGTCTTCGGACCAGCGTTCGCGGGCCAGTTCCTCGTAGCGACTCACTACGAGGGCGATCTCGTGACCCGCTCGCAGGTCTTCGACGACGTAGAGGTTGATCCGGTTCCAGAAGTTCCATGCGTATCCCGATCGGACTAGCTCCCACGCGGCCCACGCCGCGATCTCCTCGTCCGATCGCCGAACTGCTTTCTGAAGTAAACTGGAGACCACGTACCGATTCGCTCCCGATTTGGTCTCGTTCTCGCCGAGTTCATCGCCGTAATCACTGTGAATCGACTCCGACTCGTCATCAGTCGCGTCCGTCTCACTATCGGTCTCTAATTCGCCTTTGGCGCCGAACCGGGTCTGTTTCCCATCGTCCATATTTGGTTTCTCCGTGGTCGACGGAAATAGGTGGCTACTCCTAGTGACGCGGTAGAACAGAGAGTAACAACAGCGCTGAAGATTAGACTTTTAGTCCGCTCCGAGAGACGGAACGTGTCCACACTGTTCACACATTGGGTGAGTTTGTTCGCACGGTTCGACCATTGTCTGTTCGCATTTGGGACATTGCATCGGTATCTTCTGTGACACCCCACTAAACAATAAGCGTAGACGTGATAAATGACAGGAGATTATAAACCTCAGCGAGCACGACTACAGTGCATAGCGGAAGCGTGACAGAACGGCTTATGCTGTCTCTGCCAAAAACCTCCGCCGCGGCCGTGACGACTTAATCGATCTGTTAGCCGAGGCAGTCGTTGGGGTTCGACTCTCAATCCGCTTATTACCTTGCCAACAGTAATAGTGATACATATATAATTGGATCTATAGCGAAAATATTCCGGGACTCCCAGCTATCGTGACGATAGTTATGTGGGGACCATGGGTAATTTTCGTTAGACTCGCGATGAACTCCCTCCTTCCGGAGACGGCACTGGTCATCTCCTACGTGATCGGGATCAGTCAGAAAACACCGACAGACGTGGTCTCTGCTGGCTTGTTCTCCGCTGCACTCGTTGACATTCGGGGGCATAACCCTATACGCAGCGCTTGCGAGGGGTGATACTGTGATCGTGGCGACCATTAGCGCCCTTTATTTCATCGTCGTAGCGGTCATCGCAGTCATCTTCTTGAAAGAATCCCTGCAGATGACCGATGCAGTGGGAATTCTATCGGTTAGGATCGCTATCGCGTTGATTGCGAAGTAGCTGCGTTCACGGACGAGTACAACCGGGGCGCATGAATACTGGAAAACTCATAGTGAAAAATATCTTATTTGTCGGGTTCTCGAATCTCGCAAACCATTCGAGTTCTCTGACTAGGGTAGTGATGAGACCTCGATTTCGATGCGAACGCAACGCGGTAGTCGTTCTGACTGCTCCCAGCAATAGTCCGATATCCGCCTGTGGGTAGTGGCTGGTGATCGGGTGAAAACCATCTCATGTCGACACCGGCAGCCAGTACGGTATCTGGAATGCGACGTTAATCCGGAGACAGTATCCCAGGTATGCACTTCTCAAGCGGGGCGACTCGTGAGGAGTCCCGAACGCATAGCGTGACTCCCTGTTCTCTTCCAGAAAGCTGATCGCGAGAGGAATTAGGTTAGGCTAGCTGTGCCGATTATCTGTCCATCTCTCGGTAGTTTTCGTCGATAGCTCGTTCATCAGCACTCTCTTTGGCGACCGTATTGCGTATGACTATGGCGAGCGGCACTATTTTACACGCCCTATATTACATCTATACGTTTGTAATCATAGGCGCCCCTGTCTATAGGCACCAAATATCGAGCGGAGCGGGCTTAACGGAGATGCTATGTTCGCAGGAGAGGACAACCTCTCGCTTGTGATTCTGCCTGCGAGGCTAAATTCAGTACCTCACAAGACATCTTCAGCTGAGCCGGTTTGAAGCCTGAGTTCCGTCGTCGGTCACAGTAATCGGTTTGATTCTTCTCAACGATCGGTGAGGAGCTGTCGCTGTCGGCAGCGGTTAGCCGCCGACGCGACAGCGTTGCCACTTGGGATAGGGCGTACTTGGTCGGTGGTTAGCGGTGAAACTGATCGTTCGGTGGCCGATTTACGGGGACGGCCCGACGTACTCAGGATCAACGACAGTGCACATCCGCCACCAGTAATTGCCAATCTGAATCACTGGCTGATCAACCACAACGCATCTGGTATCTTATTAGTTTGGTTGTCAATCGGGCGTAGCGCGTCTCCATGGATCCCACTGCGATTATGTTTCGAGTCTGATGGCAAATCACTTAGTTACATTCGAAAGCTCTGTAGAAGAGATTCGGACGCTCTCATCGGGAGGAGTGTCCGCTCTCCAGCGTCGATCGAGTCGTCATAACCGCTCTGACGATCGCTTTCGGTGTGCAAATCATAAGGCCCTCTTGGTACGAGTTCATCCGACTACCAGCGAAAGCGAGAGTCAGACCCGAGACGGGAACCCCGTGCAGATGGGCGCACGCACCGGATTGCCGTGCAAACGTCATCGACATGTCCCGTTCGGAACGCGAGCGGGACCGTGTTTGACGGCACGAACCCACCAGACAAGGAACAAGATCGGACACATCGTCTCTGTGTGCTGTATCCGTTATTTGGCTGTCTATCTATCGATACCGTGACCGGTCATATAATGGGTTTCTATATAACTGGTCAACCCTTTTTATAGCTTCTCTCGATTATGCGACTGCATGACGCAGTGGAAAGAGACCCAGACGAAGCCAGTTAGTTCAGACATCACAGAGAAATCGAACGCGCTACCGGCGAAGTACTTCACCGAAGACGATATATTCGAACTCGAAAAGGATAAGATCTTCGGGCAGTACTGGGTCTACGCGGGCCATTCGAATAGTATCAGTGAACCAGGTCAGTTTTTCACCCGAGACATCGGTGGTCGGAACCTGGTCGTTGTCCGGGACAAAAATGGCGAGGCGCGTGCCTTCGAGAACTTTTCGGCCCACGATGGCTCGGCGATCGTAGACGATACGCCGATGACCGATCCCGAACGTATCGATCCGGACGAACTCGAGGAAGCAGACGATATTCACGTCGACAGCATCGGGCCGCTGCTCTTCGTGAACCTGAGTGACGATCCGATGCCACTAGCTGAGCAGGCCGGCGTGATGAAAGACCGACTCGAGGCGCTCCCGCTGGGGGAGTACGAACACGCAACTCGGATCGTCTCGGAGGTCGAGTGTAACTGGAAGGTGTTCGCGAGCAACTACTCGGAGTGCGATCACTGCCAGGCTAACCATCAGGACTGGATCAAAGGCATCTCGCTCAACGAGTCCGAACTCGAGGTCAACGATTACCACTGGGTGCTTCACTACACCCACGCCGAAGACGTCGAGGACGAGATGCGCATCCACGACGAACACGAGGCACAGTTCCACTACTTCTGGCCGAACTTCACGGTCAACATGTACGGGACCGCCGACGGCTACGGCACCTACATCATCGATCCCATCGACACTGGTCGCTTCCGTCTGATCGCGGATTACTATTTCGAAGATCCGGACCTCTCCGAGGAAGAGCGAGAGTTCGTCCGGACGAGTCGCCAACTCCAAGAAGAAGACTTCGAACTGGTCGAGCGCCAGTGGAACGGACTCAAAACGGGCGCGCTCGCACAGGCCCAACTCGGCCCCAACGAACACACCGTCCACAAGTTCCACCAGCTCGCACAGGACGCGTATAACTCGTAATAACCGACAACCCTGATTTTCGGGGTGTCGAGTGGGAGCGGGGAGAAACATGACAGAGAGCGGATGGCGATCGGGCGTCGGTACGCCGTAGACCGAAACGAACGTAAACTCCGTCCTTGAGTCCACGTTCATATCGATATCCGTCGCGAGGAGACGTCCACCGGACAGCGTGTTCCCCGCACGCATCGTAGTACTAGTTGAGTGCACCTCAGTCAGGCATCCGCATCTAGATTTCCCAGCGCTCGGACGTGCCTGCCACGTGGAGTAGACTGGTGTCCAATTGGCTCTGTTGAAATTCTCGTCTGTAGATACAAACTCTCGTGGAAACACCGCTCACTATAGGTACATGTGTAACACGGAAAGAACTCCAGATCGATCGAGTTAGGCCGATTAGTACAGATGGGGGTGTAACGGGTTGAAATTAAACCAATCTCAGCACTACAAAGAATGACACAGCGAGGAGCGTCCTACTTCTCCGTGTTGAGAACATGCTTTAATTTGCTTCTATCCGGCAGTACCGACTCACACACGATGATTGTATAGCGCCGATCTATCGAGTAACTAGGACGATACCAATGACGGCGAACACGATTCCAGCAAATTTCGTTATTGTAACATCGTCTCCGAGGACGACCATACCGATGATAGCCGCGACCACCAGCGATCAACAAGTTTGACGGAGAACTCACGAAACTGTGAGCCGATCTCGCCTGATCGTCGAGATGCTCTGTCTGCTGCCACCGCCACGAAAATGAGAGGCTGCGAGCACATCTCGACTGCCAGTGCTGATCCCTCTATGCTCAAGCTGTCATCCGTCCAATTAAAAGGAGCCATTTTGACTCCTCGTGCCAACATTCCAATGCGAGTATATGGTGAAAGACAGATATGTAGAACGCATCCTTCCCACCAACGGTTGGGATTTTCACATCTTGAGTTTTAACCGGTATTATAAACATTGAATATAAATATGGTCCGCTCGCAGGTAACAGTGGAGATATCGATCAATGTCCATGAATGCCGTCGTTTACAAAGGCGAACGCGAGGTAGCAGTCGAAGAAGTCGAGCAACCCCAGATCGAGCACCCGAACGATGTCGTGATCGACATCACGACGTCGTGCATCTGCGGGTCCGATCTACACATGTACGAGGGCGGACGGCCGCGGAGTCAGGGATCGTATTCGGGCACGAGAACATGGGTATCGTGACCGAGGTCGGCGACGCGGTGAGTTCCCTCGAGGTGGGCGACCGCGTCGTCGCGCCGTTTAACGTCGCCTGTGGCTTCTGTGAGAACTGTGAGAACGGCTACACGGGCTTCTGTACGAACGTCAACCCCGGATTCGCCGGCGGCGCGTACGGGTACGTCGCGATGGGGCCATACCAAGGCGGTCAGGCCGAGAAACTCCGCATTCCGTACGCGGACTTCAATGCGCTCAAACTGCCTGACGGGGACGAGCACGAGGATTCGTTTGCACTGCTCGCGGACATCTTCCCGACCGGCTGGCACGGCACGGAACTCGCCAACCTCCAGTCCGGTGACTCCGTCGCTATCTATGGCGCCGGTCCGGTGGGCCTGATGGCGGCCTACAGCGCCAAGCTCAAGGGTGCCGCGGAGATTTACGTCGTCGACCGCGTTCCCAGCCGCCTCGAACTGGCTGAGGAACACTGCGACGCGACGCCGATCAACTTCGAGGAGGGAGATCCGGTCGAACAGATCAAAGACATCCACGGCGGCGGCGTCGACAAGGGCGTTGACGCCGTCGGATATCAGGCCATCGATCCAGATAAGGAAGGTGACGGCGCGTATGACCCTGCTCGCGAGAACCCGGCTGTCGTCATCAACAACCTCATTCGGACGGTCCGCCCGACCGGTGAACTCGGGATTCCGGGTCTGTACGTCCCCGAAGACCCCGGAGCACCGGACGACATGGCCTCACAGGGACGTCTTGGCATCGACTTTGGCCTCCTTTTCGAGAAGGGGCAGGCGCTCGGTACCGGTCAGTGCAACGTCAAGGAGTACAACCGCGAACTCCGCGACATGATTATCGAAGGGCGTGCCGATCCCAGCTGGGCCGTCTCGCACCGCGTCGACCTAGAGGACGCGCCGGAGATGTACGAGAAGTTCGACAACCGCGAGGAAGGCGTCACGAAGGTCCTGCTGGAACCGTAACCCTCGCGCGATCAGACGCCTCCGTTTTAGCGTGACTACGTCGCTCTGAGTCATGTGGTAGCAGATCACTCACACAGAGTTTTTCGTACCTAGACGGCTGGACGCAAGGGACCGAGTACGAGACGTGGACGAGTACCCGAGTACGACGCGAACCGGACAGTAACCGGCGATGGATCAACGTCGGCTGTGAGGCTTCTGCGGGCGCTGGAATGACCAGCGAAGGGATCGGATCCGGACGGAGATCAAGCGGATCCGCGGGGGAAGGGATCGGTAGAGTACTCTTCGGTCTGTTCGTCGGATGCCGCCAGACAGCCGTCGAGTTCATCGGTTACGGCCGCTTCATCGAGGTCGCTACCGATGAACACTAGCCGCGTCGCCGGATCATCATGGCCCCATTCGCCGATCGGGCCAGCCTGGACAGACGGACCGGCTTGACTCACCCCGAGAACCGTCTCTGGGCGACTCGCTACCCACACGAACCCTTTCGCGCGGATGATCTCGCTGTCCCAGTCGTCGAGCCACGCGTCGAACCGTTCAGGGTGGAAAGGACGCTCTCGCCGATAGACGAACGACCCGACTCCGTGTGCCTCGGCCGCCGAGACGGCATCGCCACCGTGGTCGTGACCCGGATCCTCGTTTGCTGCTTCTCCCGACAGGGCTCGTTTCCAGCCTTGCTGCCGCCGCGCCGCTTCGAAGTCGAACGATCCGGTGTCGAGAACGTCACTCGGGTCGACATCGCTGTACGTCGTTCGATGAAGCGTCGCGCGCGGCTGGAGTTCGCGGATGGCGGCCTCAATAGACTCCCGCGCATCGTCGGGTACCATATCGCACTTGTTCAGCAGCAACACGTCGCAGAACTCGATCTGGTCGACTAACACCTCGGTCAACGGGCGTTCCGGGTCCGGGGCAGCATCCGGGAGGGATTCTTCGGAATCGAACGCTTTCCAGAACCCGTAGGCGTCGACGACCGAAACTGTCGTATCGAGGCGGAACCGGTCCGGAAGGCTGTCTTCTTTTGTCCCCTCCGTGAGCGTACGAGCGATGGGAACCGGTTCGCTGATTCCTGACGCCTCGACGACGAGGTGGTCGAACGAGCGCTCCTCGGCCAACCGCGTCGATTGAGCGATGAGGTCGTCCTGGAGCCGACAGCAGATACACCCGTTCGAGAGGTCGACGACACTCTTCTCCGTCTCGTCGGCGATTAACTCCGCGTCGACGTTGACCTCGCCCATGTCGTTGACGATGACGGCGATTCGCCTATCGCCGGGATTGTTCAGCAGTCGGTTGACTAGCGTCGTTTTGCCTGCACCCAGCGGTCCGCTGATAACAGTGATCGGAATCTCGGATGAAGATGTGACCATACCGTATGGCATCTCGTGTCGACGTCTAATGAATCTCCCGTCATCACCGAGAGTGATGGTTCGTGGCCCCCTACAATATCGACGATACAGAGGCCGTTATTGCAGTTTTATGTTCATGATTGGCGTCGCGGTCGGAACGAGGACACGTCCGCTACAGACTCGCTCGCACCGTCCACAACAGATTATTTACTTGATGTGTTGCGGAGAACTGGAAAACGTGCCGGTTCGTCTAGCGCAATACGGGAAAGAAATCACTCTCTCGTCGCCTCTGCGACGGACCCCGTGGTCAAGCTTGAAAGGCGCCGCGAGTCAGTCATCCGCCGTCGCCGTCTCGTCCGTTTCGTCGCCAGCCACCGCGTCGAAGCCGTCGACCGGCTGGTCGGGGATCAGCCGGTTAAGTTCCTGGGGAGCGCCGAGCTGCGTGTCGGTCTCGTCGGGATTTCGAGTTCGGTGCGTCCGAACTGCACGGAGAGCTCTTCGTCGAGATGGAGCTTCATCGCTTCGAGAAGGGCCTCGGCTTCGAGCGGTTGGCCGAGCCGCTTGAGGTCTGCCTCCGTGGCATCCGAAGGGACGTTGAACGACCGCTGGGTGATGATTGGGCCCTGGTCGAGATCGGTGGTCACGTAGTGGGCGGAGACACCGGCGATGCGGGCTCCCTCTTCGAGAGCCTGTCTGTACGCAGCGGCACCGGGGAATGCCGGGAGCAGACTCGGATGAACATTGATGATCCGACTCTCGTAGCGGAAGACGACTTCGGGCGAGAGGATGCGGATGTAGCGAGCCAGCGCGATCAGGTCGATGTCGTAGTCGGTAAGCAGGTCGAGCAGTTCTTCTTCGTTGGGAGCCCCCTTCTCGTCGCCGATATCGTGAAAGGGAACGTCGTACTGCGCCGCGAGCGGCTGAAGGTCGTCGTGGTTCCCGATGACTACCTCGATGTCCGCGTCCAGTTCGCCGCTGTTCCAGGCCTCGAGCAACGCTTCGAGGCAGTGACTCTCCTTGGTAACGAGGACGGCGATGGACTGGTTCTCGCAGTCGGACGGGAACCGAACCTGGACGTCAACCCCGAACCCGTCGCAGAGGTCCTCGAGGTCCTCCTGGAACTTCAGTTGGGTAGTGACCATCTCCGATGTATCGACCTCCATAGTCATCCGGAACGTACCGTCCCGAACGGCCTGGTCGAGGTCCACGATGTTGGCGTTGCGCTCGAAGAGGAAGGAGGTCACCTCGGCGATGAGGCCCGTATCGTCTTCGCCCACGACCGTTATCTCAGTCCACTCGCGAGTCATACCTGCATCCTCCGACTACTGCCGTCGGTCGTTCTACTCGTTTTCCATCGGTTCGATTCGAGAGAAGCTTTGCGTTCACGTAGCAGTGATCCGTAGTCCGCCGAAGCGGACGTCTCACTCTCTTTGAGAGGCATTCCGGACGTGACTTCCAGTCCTCCGGTAATTAACCTTGTTCCTCCTGAAACACGGGGGATACGATGTGTTTTCGGAGTCGCAATATGCCAATGAATTCTGACAACATGAGAAGGAAGACGTACGGTGTATGGGATACCGAGCGACAGCGGAAGTGCAGTCGCTCCAGGTAATGGTGCGCCGAAGCGGCTACGCCTGCTCCCGCAGGTACTCGACGATGGTCGTCGGTTCCTCGTCCAACCCACCGCCCTGCGCAAAGGTCGAACCGCCGCCACCGCCACCGCCGAACTCCGCCGTGACATCGTCGATGATCTCGCTGGCGTCCGGTTCGCCCGTCGTCGCGACGACCATGAACGAACTACCGTTGACGCCGGTAAGTGCGATCACGTCCCCTGCGTCTCCAGCGAGTTTTCTGACTCGCTCGGAAACGTCGTTTGGACCCATCCCCTCGACTTCGCCGACTAGCCAGTCGTCACCGTTCTTCGATACGGCTTCGTCCGCCAGGGTCGTCAGGCGTTCCTCCAACAGACGCTCGTGTAACTGGTCGATCTCTTCCGTGAGAGAACCGTTCTCCTGTACGAGACTGGTAGCCCGTTCTGGAAGGTCATTGACGCTCGTATTCAGCACGTCCGCCGCACGTTCGGCGTTCTTTCTATCGTCGATCCGTGTCTGGATGGCCGTATGACCGACAGCGTACTCGACGCGGATGAGATCGGACCCTGGATTCGAGACGTCCAACACCGATATCGGCCCGATCTCATCGGTATTCTTCACGTGGGTACCACCGCAGGCCGCGATATCCCACTCGTCGATCTCGACCACGCGAACGGTATCAGACAATTCGCCGTCGTCAGTTACGTTGAACACCACGTCGTCGCGCTGACGGGCGCGCTCACTGTCCATTTCTTCCCACGTGACGTTCCGCGAGTCCCAGACGACTTCGTTCACCATTCGCTCGAACGTGACAGCGTTTACGTCGTCCGGATTGTGATCAGTTTCGAAGTCCAGACGACCTTTCTCCGAACTGATATCGAATCCGCCGTATCCGGGGTCCTCGAACAGTTTCCGTCCTGCACCGTACATCAAGTGACTCGCCGTGTGCGCTCGCATGCAGTAGGTCCGGAACTCTTCGTCGATGCGACCCGTGACGGCCTCTCCCGCTTCGAAGCCAGGCACAGTCGCGAGGATATGGATGGTTTCCCCGTCTCGTTTTTGCACGTCGGTGACGTCAATACCGTCCAGAAATCCGTTGTCGGCCGGTTGTCCACCCCCTTCCGGGTAGAATACGTCCGGTCCAAACGGACCGCACGACCGTCGACGGACCGAACGGTCGCCTCGAACTCGGTCACGTATGGCTCTTGGGCCGCTATATTGTTCGTCGAGTCGGTGGCCATAATGGGGATCTCGTCACACACTTTCATAAACAACACGGTGCCCGTAAAGCGTAAGACGCAGTTGGCCGACAGAGGGTTGCACTCTATCAAAAGATGCGACCGGTCGGCCAGCAGAGGCGGTGCGAAACGCGACTTCAGATCGGTGGCAGGACAAGGATGGCACCCCAACCTCGATATATAAACCACACTACAAGCTGTGGATACGTGAGCAGTGCCGACCATGAATCGAGGGCTATTTTCTCGGTAGAGACACCTGATTGTGGACGCTAACCGGCCGAGATAGCGATGCGGCAACACATTAATACCGATACCGGTGTCCCTATTTGACATGGAGTACCACGAGGCAGTCAACTATCTGGAGAGTCTGGACCGTTCCCGTCCGAAGCTCGGGACGGAGACGACCGCTAGGATGCTATCCGCTCTCGGAGATCCACACGAGAAAGTCGACTGCGTCCAGATAGCGGGGTCGAACGGGAAAGGGAGCACAGCGGTGATGCTCGAACGGGTACTGCGGGAAGCGGGCCTTAACGTCGGCCTATATACCTCCCCAGACCTGAACGACTTCCGCGAGCGGATCCGGATCAACGGAGGGAAAGTCTCGAAGGAACGCGTCCGATCGTTCGTCGAGGAGATCAAACCATGTCTCTCACGACTGCGCGGCGACGGTGACTGTCCAACGTACTTTGAGGTACTGACCGTACTCGCATTGCAGCATTTTGGCAGTGAAGACGTCGATGTGGCAGTCCTCGAAGTCGGTATCGGTGGTCGGCACGACGCAACGAGCGTCGTAGACCCAGTGGCCGGTGCCGTCACGAACGTGAGCCTAGAGCACACCGACGTTCTCGGCGAGACGATCGAAGAGATCGCCCGAGACAAAGCGCAAGTCGCACCGGACGGGAAACAGCTCGTAACGAGTGCAAATGGCGAAGCGCTCGAGGCGATCCGATCCGAAACGGAGGTCGTCACTGTGGGCGAAGCAGAGGCCGACACCATCGCCCGAGAGGGTGAAATGACCTCGCAGGTCGAAACAACCGTCTTGATACTCGGTCGGGAGTGGAATGTCGAGACGAACCTTCCGTTGCTTGGCCAGCACCAGGCGACCAACGCCGGAGTTGCGGCGACTCTCGCCCGACAAGTAGCGAAAGTCGAGACCTCTGCGATCGAACTCGGACTCCGCAGCGCCCACTGGCCGGGTCGGTTTGAAGTAATGTCGACCAACCCGCTGGTGATCCTCGACGGTGCTCACAACCCGGCCGCGTGCGAGACGCTCGCTGATCTCGTCGACCGGTACGAGTTCGACGGATTACACCTCGTCTTCGGCGCGATGAAAGAAAAAGACCACTCGAGAATGGCAGCGGAACTCCCTGAATCGGACGTGCTCCACCTCTGTCAGCCAGATGTGAGTCGGGCCGCGTCCTTCGACACGCTAACAGGAGCGTTCGAGACGTACACAGCCCAGATCGAGCGGGACAAGACGGTACAAATGGCAGTCGAACGGGCGCTCAACTCGGCAGACAGCGACGACTGCGTACTGATCACCGGTTCACTGTACGTCGTCGCCGAAGCTCGCGATCGATGGACGCAGCGCCAGATCCCAAAACAAGCTGATACACTCGACGCTGCGCGATCCGTTCTCTCCGAAGCGTACGTTCAGGATGGGTTCGCCAACCGTATCGCTAAAGACACTGTCACCAATACGTTCAAAATTCAGTTGCGCAAGAAGCAGGCGGAGTATCTACAGCAGACGATGCAATCCATCGGCGGGACGTGTGTCGTCTCAGAGATCGATTCTCCCGGGCGACATGTATCCGTCGTCCTATCTGGAACTGCCACCCAGTACGAACGTTTGGCCGACACGATCCAAAGCAGTGATTTGGGACTTTCGTACGTTTCGGAACGGTTCAGGGAGATTATCAGCGATAGCGAAGAGGCCGACCAGTATCCGTGGGATGCCGACACGGCAGTCATGGGTATCCTGAACGTTACTCCGGACAGTTTCTACGACGGCGGCCGGTACGCTCAGATGGAGGACTCCGTACGACGAGTCCGTGAAATGGTTTCCTCGGGCGCGGACATTGTCGACGTCGGCGGCGAGAGTACGCGGCCGGGAGCCGATCCGATCACGGTTGAGGAGGAGATCGAGCGTGTCGTCCCGGTTATCGAACGCATCTCCGGGACAGACGTGCCAATCTCTGTCGATACGAGGAGAGCCGCTGTCGCAGACGCCGCCCTGGAGGCGGGCGCAGACATAATCAATGACGTCTCCGGACTAGCAGATCCGGACATGCGATTCGTCGCTGCCGACCACGATGCGCCGGTCGTCGTCATGCACAGCGTAGATGCCCCGGTCGATCCGGACCGATCGACGGCGTACGACGATGTCGTCGAGGACGTCATCCGTGAACTCGGTCAACGAGTGTTGCTCGCCGAACAGGCGGGACTCGATCGCGATCAGATCATCGTCGATCCCGGACTCGGCTTCGGAAAGTCCGCCACAGAGTGCTTCGAGTTGGTCGACAGGCTGGGGGAACTGCGTGCTCTCGGTTGTCCGATCATGGTCGGCCATTCCCGCAAGTCCATGTTCGAGCGCGTTGACTGCAGTATCGACGATCGACTACCGCCGACGGTAGCAACGACGACCATGGCGGCCGAGCGAGGTGCGGATATCGTCCGCGTCCACGACGTCGAAGAGAACGCCACTGCGATCCGGACGGTTCGAGAAACGAACAGTACGGACAGAAAGGAGCCATACTAGTTGGGAGGTGAGACTGCAGCGGGTTTAGCGGGCTTACTATGCGTGAAACCGATAAACCGACTGCTCGCCAAATCGAGTACAGCAAACACGCGAACGTGAAGTCGAAGAATTGGAGTCGGAAATCCTTTGAGTTTGTCGTGGCCATAAACCGCTTGATCGACTTGTAGCCGCTCTCGTTCTCCCAGCGATACCCGTACTCAGTGATGAGATTACCGCGATTCGACAGAAACACCGAATACTGCCGGTGATCGTCATGCTCAGAGTACCCTTTCCGTCGATCGATCTATGTCGTCTCGTGTCATTCGTTCTTTCTAAGATCGCGTTTGTAGTCAGTTTCGTATCGGTCGCAGTCACTTCGGAGCAACCGCTTGGCTTTGGCTTTCTCGCTGGTCTGCATTCGTTTTGGGGCGACGTACGACAGACAGCGCTGGCTAATCATCTCTAGGACGTGCTGGCTGTCGAACCCACGGTTTATTGACACGTTATCACGGTGAACGCGGCCCTTAGCAGACTCAAGCAGAGATCCCACGACGAGAGGTCAAGTATGGGTTCTGCTATGAGGGAGTTATCGGTACCAGTTATAATATAGCGGCTATTTATATTCATACCACAGTTACGAAACCATACACAGTTAACATGAGATCAAACCATCCCAGTGATTTATGATACGGAACGAGAATAGACCCATGAGAACGTAGCAAATGACGGCCATTACAACAGGCGATCATCTAGTCGTTCGAATCGCCGACAGCGATCCAGACGAAGGCTCTGTTCCATCCACCACTAGCTTTGACGGCTCCGTCGTCAACGTCGGCCCGACTGGAGTTCCCGCGCTCGAACCGCTCGTCACAGTGTCGGCTGCGGGCCGAACTGCGCTTCATACACGATGTTCGACGGAGGATCTTGAATCGATCGTAGCAAGCATCGATACGACTGGCAGCGTCGACGGTTCGGACCCGGATGCCGTCCTCTCGCACGCCCCAGACCGAAACCAATTTCCGACCGCACCGCTGCCCGGGCTGCGTGCTGGCGACAGACGCGTGCTCGGAGCATGCGGCTGGCGACGGCCGACAAGCGTTGCAGACCACGAGGCCGCTGGCGGATTCGTTGCGAGTGAGGCGGAAACGGTGTTGAGTGTCGGTGAATCCCTCCAGGGTCGCGGATGGGGTGATCTATGTCAGGACAGATCTCTCACCGACATATGGCGAACGGTCCGCGCGGCCGACGGCGATCCGATCGTTGTGGTGAACGGACACGGCTCACCCGCTGACACGCTTTTGCTCTCCAGCGCGCCGTTCGATGTCCTTGACGGCGCGTCCGCTCTCGCGAACACCGTCGCCGCCGACCGGATCGTGATCTACGTGTCCTCGGAAGTCGATAATGTGGTCGAGACAGTTGGTTCAGCAATCGACGCCTACCCGGACCCCGCGGCCCCGATGGAAGTGTGTACCGGTCCCCAAGAATACCGGGCGGCCGAGCCGACGATGACGGTCGAAGCTCTGGAAGGGAACCACCGGCTGGAGGCTCGGCTCCGACCCCCGGGACTTGAGCGTGTGGGACTCGACGGCCAGCCGACGCTCGTTCACACGCCGCGGACGCTCGCACATCTCGCCGTGGGCCTGCGTGAGGGCATCGACGAACAAACGCGCGTGCTGACCGTCCGTGGTGACGTCGACTCCGTCGCGACGGTCGAACTCTCGGAGACGGAGACACTGTCAGAACTAGTCGACACCGTCGGCGTTGACGGGTCGTTCAAGGCCGCTTGCGTCGGCGGTCGGTTCGGCGGGATCACCCGTGATCTCGATGTCGGTATCGGCTCGAAGGCGCTCCGAGACGCCGACCTCGGAACCGATGGGACCGTCGATGTCCTCTCGGACGACCGGTGTGTAGTTGAGTTCGTCGGCCAGCGTGTAAGCTTCGCCGCCGAGGAGAACTGCGGCCGATGCGTGCCGTGTCGGGAGGGGACGGCGCAGTTGACGTCGCTACTCAGGGATGTCTACGGAGGCGAATTCGACACACAAGCGATCGAAGAACTGGTCCGTGTGATGACCACTTCAAGTATATGTGCGTTTGGCGAGCGGGCAGGTCGACCCGCCCGGACCGCTATCGAGGCGTTCACATCGGAGTTCCAAGCGCACGCGGAGGGTCGCTGTTCCGCAGGTACCTGTCTCGACGCACTGGAGGCCTAATCTATGAGTTCGGAAACTCCACAACAGACCGACGCACCGCCGCTGACAGAGCAACTCGCCCCCGGAACGGCAACGGATCCCCCGGTCAGGAGCACCGACGCGGCGACCGTGACTGTCGACGGAACCCGCGTCGAAGTGGAGGCCGGCGCGACGCTTCTGGACGCGGTCGAGGCGGTCGATACCGAGGATGACGTCCCGGCGTTGTGTAGCTACGGTCGCCAAGAGATCGGTCCTCGGAGTGAGTGCCGAACCTGTATGGTCGGAACCGACGAACACGGCGTCGTACCGGCGTGTAGCTTCCCGGCTACGGACGGGCTCACCGTTCAGACCGCCGCAGCCGACGCCGCCGAAGCTCGCGACGTCAACCTCGATCTCGTCCTCTCGGATCACAACCTTCGGTGTACGACCTGTGGGAAGAACGGACGGTGCGAACTGCAGGACGCCGCCATCGAACAGGAGGTCGAAGAACCGCGGTACGGCGTCCTCGACGATCGCGACGAGTACGAACCGATCGACGACTCCTCGTCGTTCATCCAGATCGACCGCAACAAGTGCATCCTCTGTAACCGTTGTGTCGAGGCCTGCAACGATGTTCAGGTTGAGGGTGTCCTCCGGATAGAGGGCACCGGTCAAGACACACGGATCGGGTTCCAGAGCGACGCGGAGACGATGGAGGATTCGACTTGCGTCTCCTGTGGGCACTGCGTGACCGTCTGCCCGACCGGCTCGCTCGTCGAGAAAGGGATCGAGGACGCAACGACGATTCCTCTCCCTGGCTTCACACAGAAGAATAGCGTCGGAAAGACCTACGAAAGCACCGGAAAATCGAAGGGACCGATGACGCCGAAGAAACGCACCGAACGCACGCCTGAGAAGCCCACGAATGAAATGATCGATGCACCGACCGACGACAGCACATCGAGCGATGCCTGGGACGACGATGCCCAGAGCGGAGGTGACTGGCTGTGAGCGACGACCTCAACGGTGTCGCAGGGTATATGCAGGAAGCCAAGAATCAAGCGATAGAGAACGTCGAACACGTCGCTGAGGGCGTCGCTGCCCAGACGCTCCCCGAAGGGAAACTGTTCGAGATCGCACAGTCGATCAGTGACAAGCGACTTGAGGAGCTGACCGTCGAAGACACGACCTGTGGCTACTGTGCGGTCGGCTGTCGGTTCGACCTCTACTCCGACGGCGAAGAGGTTCTCGCTGCGCGTCCGACTGACGAGGAGGACGCACCCGTAAATGGAATCTCCACGTGCGTGAAAGGGAAATTCGGCTACGACTTCGTGAACTCCGACGACCGGCTGACTGCGCCGCTGGTCCGCGACGAACACGGGGAGTTCCGCGAGGCGACGTGGGACGAAGCGCTCTCGAGGGTCGCCGAGGGGCTCGACCGTATCCGAGACGAACGCGGCGGCGAGGCGCTGTCGGTGATCGCCTCCTCGAGGGCGACGAACGAGGATAACTACCTGATGGGCAAGTTCGCCCGGCAGGTGCTCGGCACCAACAGCATCGACAACTGCAATCGGCTGTGTCACTCTTCGACGGTCGCCGGGCTGGCGAAAACCTACGGATATGGCGCTGCATCCATCAGTACTGACGACCTCGAACTCGCTGATTGCATCCTGCTGACGGGGTCGAATACCACTGAAGCCCACCCCGTCCTCGCGACGCGGATCAAACAAAACGTAAGAGACGGAGGTGACCTGCTCGTGTTCGATCCGCGAGAGGTCCAGATCGCCGAGTACGCGACGCAGTATACCCAAATCAAACCCGGATACGACGCCGTTTGGATCAACGGTATCACCCGTTACATCATCGATAACGGCCTTCACGACGAAGAATTCGTCGAAGAGCGGACTACGGGGTTCGAGGATGTCAAGGAAGCGGTCCAGGAGTTTACCCCCGAGCGCGTCGAGGAGGTCACTGGCGTCCCGCACGAAGCGATCGTCTCTGCTGCAGAGACGATTGCCGCGGCGGATGCCTGCGTGTTCGGATGGACGCTCGGCCTCACCGAGCACTCCCACGGTACCGAGAACGTAATGGCGATGGCGAACCTCGCAGCGATCACTGGCAATCTCGGAAAGCCCGGTGCGGGAGTCTCGCCGTTCCGCGGGCAGAACAACGTTCAGGGCGGTGGTGGCGATATGGGGCCGCTTCCGGACAACTTCCCGGGATATCAGGACATCGCCGACGACGACGTTCGCGCGAAGTTCGAAGACGCCTGGGACTGCGAGATCTCATCGGAATACGGCTACTACACGACCCAGATGTTCCTCGCGGCCGACGGCGACGACATCCGTGGGATGTATATCATCGGCGAGAACGCGGCGCTCTCAGAGCCCGGCATCAACCACGCCGAGGACGTGCTCGAGGACCTCGAGTTCCTCGTGGTCCAGGATCTCTTCGTGACCGAGACCGCCCAGTACGCCGATGTTGTCCTCCCGGCCTGTTCGTTCGTCGAGAAGACAGGGACCTTCACGAACACCGACCGCACGGTCCAGAAAGTCAACAAAGTGATGGAGCCGAAAGGCGAATCCCGACCAGACTGGCGAATTCTTCAGGACCTCGCAAATCGGATGGGGCGCGAGTGGGACTACGACTCGACGGCCGAGATTATGGACGAGGTAAACTCACTCACACCACTGTACGGGGGCATCACTCACGAGCGCGTCGAAGCGGAGGGTGGCCTCCAGTGGCCTTGCTGGGACGAAGATCACCCCGGGACGAAACGGCTCTATACGGAGGGATTCAACACCGAGGATGGCACGGCTTCGCTCCAACCTGTCGGATACAGCGAGCCCGCGGAGACGCCGGACGAGGAGTACCCGTTCACGCTCACTACCGGCCGCGTCCTGTATCAGTATCACACAGGGACGATGACCCACCGTGAGGAGGGCATTATGCAGTACAACCCGAGTGACTTCGTCGAAATCAACCCCGAGACCGCAGCCGAGTACGGCATCGAGAGCGGTGACCCGGTTCGGATCGAATCCCGACGCGGCGAAACGACTGTCCCCGCACAGGTGACCGACCGCGTGGGCCCCGAGAACCTCTTCGTTCCGATCCACTTCGCCGAGAGCGCCGTGAATCGCCTCACCGACGAAGAGCACCTCGATCCGGTCGCATCGACGCCGGAATTCAAGGTTTCAGCCGTGAGGATCGCGGCTGTCAAGGACGATATCGATCGAGCCGGAACTGAAGCGGTCGGGACAACGGGGGACGACTGAGATGGCGAAGCCACAGCCGTCCTACCCCGAGTCAGCGACCAACGGCGCGCGGAAAGAGCGTCCCGAGGGCAACGGCGAAGCGGCCGTTAAAGACGCCCTCGCAACCCACGGTGACGACGTCGCCGCAGCGATCGAGCAAAGTGACGAACTCGCGGATGCGATCACAACCGCGGTCCTCGTGCTCGCGAGTGCCGACGATGATGAGGTTGGCCACGTCACGGACTCGGCGGCCAACCTCATCGCCGCCGCCGACGGCCTCTCGACGGACGGAACAGCGGAGTTCGCGGATGAGCTGGGTGAGAACGCCGACGCGCTTTCGGCGTCACTCGAGGTCATCGTCCAGTTCCAGCGCGAGGGCCACCTCGAAGATCTCGCGACCATCGCTGCCTCGTTTACCGAATCGCTCTCGCCCGAAGAGGTCGAGGAGTTATCGGTGATGGTCGAAGACAACGGAACCGAACTCGTCACCGTCCTCGATACCATACTGGAACTCCAACGCGAAGGGCACCTCGACGACCTCGTCGAGACCGCGAAGACGCTCTCGATGCTGGAAATCGACGAGGATGCCGCCCGCGGTATGAACGAGTTTTTCGGTGCGATCGGCGATGCCCAGCGTGACTCCGAGCCGATTGGCCTGCTGGGGACGGTGTCGGCGCTGTTGAATCGGGACATTCGGTTCGGCCTCGGATACTTCATCAGTCTCCTGAAGGCTAAGGGACGGCGCATCAGGGAACGATCCTGAACAGTGAGCAACACCAACGACCACTCGACCGTCTGTCCACTCTGTGCAGTCGGCTGTCGGCTGGAGCCCGGTGATGCGTCGTGCGCTGAGGGGGTCCCGGGACCCATGAATCCGAACGGTCGACTCTGTCGAAAGGGCATCGGCGCACTCGATGTCGACACAGGCGACCGGCTTACGCAACCACTGCTCCGAGATGGGGGCGAACTCCGGCCAGCGTCGTGGGGAGAAGCCTACGAACGGGTCGTCGACGGAATCGACGCCACCCTCGACCGTTACGGTCCCGACGCGATGGCGTTCTTCGGCGCGCCACACTGCACCAACGAAGAGAACTATCTCCTACAAAAGCTGGCACGAATGCTCGGCACGAACAACGTCGATAATCGGGCTCGACTTTGTCACGCGTCTACGGCCCGGGCTCTCGAGACGCGCGTTGGATGGCCTGCGTCGACGAACGGGCTCGCTGAACTGATGGACGCCGACGTAATTGTCGTCGCGGGGGCCAACCCCGCCGAACGCCAACCGATCGCGTTCAACAGCTTCGTCCGACCGGCAGTCAATAACGGTGCGGTGCTCGTCCACATCGATCCAATCGGTAACGCGACGACGCGCCTTGCAGATATCCACGTAACCCCTCGTCCACGAACCGACGCATTGGTGTTCGATCTGGTGAGCAGTCGACTCCTCGATGGGGACCAGGTCGATCGAAATTTCATCCGCGAGCGCACTCGACAGTTCGAGTCGTTCGCAGCATCTCTGCGGGGTCTCGACCCAGCCCAGGCAGTGTCTGTGGCGGGCGTTGACGAAACGCATCTCGATCGCCTCGCGGAACTTCTTGCGACCGCGAACAGTGTCGCAGCGCTCGTTGGAACGGGTGTCGAAGGCGACGGCACAGACGCTTCCGACGCGCTCCTTGACCTCCTCCTTCTCACCGGGAACTGTGGTCGTCCCGGTACCGGACTGTACGTCCTCCGTGGCCTCGCAAACGAGCAAGGGGCGACTGACGTCGGCTGTGTACCGGATCGGCTACCCGGTCACCGATCTGTGAGTGCGATCGACGCTCGTGAACGACTCGCCGAGGCGTGGGGCATGACACCGCCGCCAGACCCCGGTAAGAACGCCCGGGAGATGCTTACGACCTGCGGTGAGGAAATCCACGCAGCGGTCGCCGTCGGCGAGAACCCGGCCGTCTCGAAGTGCGATCCCGAGTGGACTCGCGACCGACTCGACGCACTCGACCATCTCGTTGTTCTCGATCCGTTTCTCAGCGAAACTGCGAGTAACGCGGACATCGTGCTCCCGGTCGCTGTTGGATTCGAGAAACAGGGGACCGTTACCAATCTCGAGCGGCGGGTCCAGCGCTTTTCCCCAACGAAAACCCCCCAGATTCGGTTCGTTCGGATTTCGAGATTCTCCGTGATCTCGGGACGCGGTTACTCCCCGATTCGAACGCGTTCAAACACCAAACGGTTGCCGATGTATTCGATGAACTGACCCGTGTCGCACCGACGTACAGTGGACTTTCTTTCGCCGGGCTTGGATCGTCCGGTCAACAGTGGCCAACCGACGTCGATTCGACACTGTACCGAGACAGCTTCGAGACGTCTGACGGACGAGCCGTCTTCAGTAGCAGGCGACCGAGATACGCTTTCGATTCCGCGAGCGGTCTCTCTCTGGTCACTGGCGGACGGATGGGAGGATCACAGCCCGACGCCAGCGAGGCGAACCGCGTACTCAGAATGCATCCAAAAGACGCCCGAGACCGGGATATCGAAGAACAGGAGCCTGTTGTAATTTCGAATGAGGAACAGACTATCGGGGCTAGTGTCGAGTTGGACGAGAACGTTCGGCGTACGGCAGTATACCTCCCTGCCCAAGTCGCGGATCCCCTTCTGCGTCGCGGCACAAGCACCGTCACGGTCGAGTCACCGTCCGACCGGGACCACATGTGAGACTACGAAGTGGTCGGATTTTGGGTAGTTGTGTCGCTTCGATGTACTGGTCAGATACGATGAAACAACCGTACTCAGGGCGCTGCATCGAGCGTCGAGGTGGTAATAGAACAAAAGGTGCTGTCAAGTTCATCGGCTTCCTCGGGGAGAACCGCTGTGACGACGTAATCCGCGTGCTGTTTGAAATACGTCAGGAGGCCGTAGATACGATCAGCGTCGAGCATCTCTACGGCATCAATGACGACGATGGGGAGTTCAGAGCTCACACCGTGTGCGATATACCCCGCGAGCGCGACAACGAGCCCGATAACTTCGCGTTCGCTTTTACTTAGCGTGTCGATCGTATCCTCGTAGGCAGCCCCGTCAGCAGTTGACCGCACGACGTGTAGTTCAAAATCGGTCCGAGAAGTCGATCGTTCCGTTGTCTCGGTGAGACGCTCGATCCATACGCGCTCGATGTTTTCGTACTCTAACTCATCTATCACCTGCTGCATCGATTCGTTGAACGCAGACACGAGATCGCGCTCTATCGTTTCGATCCGATCGCGCTGTTCCTGAAGCTGCTCGGATATGGACTCGCGCTCGGCCTCGAGATCGTCACGCTCGGCGCGTTCGGACTTGATCCGTTCGATCTCAGTCTCGACGTCGGTGAGTTCGTTCTCGAGTTGGCCGCGTTTGTACTCGAGATCGCTGATATCGCCGTATAGACCGATGAGTTCGTCGTCCTCCACATTGATCTCTTCAGCTTTCGTTTGAAGCGCTTCGATCTCACTCTGGAGCGACGATCGGTCATCCTCGAGCCCCTCGACTTGTTCCTCTCGGCGCTCGATTTCGTCTTCGATCGACTGTTTTCTGTCTACGAGCCGTTTGCGTGTCTCGCGTTGCTCTTCGAGCTGTCGCTTCCGGCTTTCGAGGGACTCGATCCGATCAGCGATCACGCTCTGTTGGTCTCGTTTTTCCTCGAGGATTTCCCGGACGACTCGGACCTGCTCCGCTATCTCCGACCGTTCGACGGTGTTCCCGCACGTCCAGCACGTGATCGTCCGGGACGTCGGATCGAGTTCACTGATGATGTCATCGGACTTCATCTGATCGGGGATATCAGTCTCGTCGTCCAGCAGTTGTCCGTTCATCTCTACGATCGGACTGAGCGCGTTGATCGTCGTCGTCAACTGCTGTTTTTGATGGTGGAGTTGCTCGATCTCGGTTTCGATCTCGTCGAAGTCCTGTGTCTCATCGGCACCGTGCACCTCAGCTAATCTCTCTGAAGTCCCGTCGAGATCGTCACGAAGCGATGACAATGCCTCTTTCTGTGTTCGAATTCGATCTCGGATCGTCTCCCGCTCCGTGCGTTTCTGTTGTAACTCCTCGAGTATCCGTTCGTCCTCGTCTGTCCCTCCGCTTACTTCCCTTTCCTCGATAACCTCGCGTTTTGCCTCGAGAGATTCCTCGATATCACGTATTTTCTTCTGCAAGCTATCGGCCTTCGCCTGGAGCGTCGGAAGGCGATCTACCATCCGATCTATCTTTTCGAGTCGGCCATCGATATCGTCTTTTCTGGTCTTCAGGCGATCGATCTCCGATTTGATCTCCTCGGTATCGATCGGTCTCATCAGTAAGCCGTAAATATCGTTATCGTTGACAATAGCCCGTCGAATCGGATTCGTTTCACCGAGCGCGACAAACAGTTCACAGAGCTGGTTCCGATCAGAAACGCGATCGGCATCGGAGACAACCGAGCTGCCGTTTTTCGCGTTTAGGTCGACGTAGTAGTCACCGTCGTCCGTTTCGAGTTCGACGTACCCCTCGTCAGCGTCGCTCTTCAACTTTGGATCGTTCCCCCGAGGACAGCAGAAAGTGCACGCAAAAAGGAGGACTTGTTTGACGCGTTTTCTCCCGAGAGTAGCGTGACTCCCGGAGAGAGTGTCACGTCTCCGTCTGATATTCCCCCGATGTTACGAACGTGTACACGAAGATCACCCAGTTCTTCGGCAGTATAATCTGTCGATGTCGTATTATTATATGACATGGTAGTTCAGTATTCGATGATATTCGACACTTCAATAGATAAATAATAAACCCCATAATCTTCAATCTTATGTCAACATTCATTTCTCTGTATCATTGGCGCAGTTACAACGGCCTCGCTCTAGAAGCCGAGAGAACGTATACTCTTCTCCACACTTCGTGCAGGCGATTCGAAGACTCAACGTCACGTCCACGTCGCTGATCGCCACATGACCGGCAGAGCGAAGTCGGTTAATCGTCCGTTCAGTGATGACCTCAGTCCGAGATAATAGTTTGAACACCGTATTTTTTGCGTCGGAGGTGGTTACGTTCGGCTCGTAAGATGTATCCACCCCGAGACATTCTTGGAGATGCGTTCGAATAGTCTGGTAGCTAACAAAGTCCGACGTGACTGCCTCTGGATCTACCCCTGATCGTCTGAGCCGGTCGTTTACTTCGATTTTCGAACCCGAACTCACGTCGTCGGCGGTAAGAAGGTAATACGTATTTTCGACCTCACCCTCGATTATTTCGGCTCTGGCATCCCGCATCGCGGCCTCGAGCACTCGCTGGTTGAAGTAGGTCTCGAGATCTCGAAGGCTCGCATCGGAATTCTGTTGCCGGTCCCGTAGCTTCGCATCGACATCGTCAAGTCCCCACTTCTCGCATACCCGATCGACCTTGCACACTTGACTGTCATCAGCGGACATTGGCTACCTGTAGAACGTGCGCTGGGACACCGGGTCCATCGTTACTCTACTTATGGTATCGGAGGCTAGTCGTCGCATACCTGTTTTAGATCCCGTTCATAAATAACCATAACGATATTGTTGTATCTTCTTGCCATGCTTCTGAAAGCGGGTCTGTTGTATCATAGGGCACTGTCTAGTTTAGCACCTCCGCTGGCGTCTGTCCGTTAAGTGATTGGTGCGGTCGTTGTGTATTGTAGTAGTGTATAAACTATTCAAGTCATTCTCTGACGCTTGCCCGACTGCCCACCCATGAATTATGGAAGCGGTCAGCACGTATTTTGAAGGTGTAAAACCACTTTCCGATCAGGTTTCGATCAACGTAGTTGAGCTGACCGCTCAACCCTAATCGGGAGAGGGTAGTCAGATATCCGTAGCCATCGACGAGAAACACCGTCTCGGAGAGATCGTGTTTCTCGGTCAACTTATGCAGGAACGCAGCGGCTGGATCGGTCCCTCGTCGTCCGAAGACTGCAACATCAAGAATCACCCGCGAGCCTAGGTCGATTGCAGCATATACCCAAGACCAATCGCTATTGGTCTTGACAGAAATCTTATCAAAGGCGACCCGCGACGGCTTCGCCGTCCTCAGAACGCTCTGCGTTCTGATGGGCCGCACGAGAGCGTTGCTCTTGTGGACGTCGGCGGGTCTGGAACGGTATCAGCCAGCCGATGTACCCAGTGCCAGATTGCTTGATGTGACCGTTCAACGCCGAGCAAGCGAAGAATCGCTTGTGTCTCTCGAAGCGAGCAACCGGTCGCGTGGAGACGGACGGCGAACGCCCTGACGGGCGTCGCCGTCCGCTCCCAAGATTCATCAAATTCCGCTGCGTAGCACTCGCTGAGCAGGTCTGCGAGTGACATAGCCAAACTAACTCTACGACCTGCTCATTCCCAAACTGGCCTAACTAGACACTGCCTATCATAGTGATTTATGTCCCTCGAGAGTCGTTGCCAATACAGGAAGTAGCTAGACTGAAATCGTAATCTTCCACGATGAGAAAATGATACCCGAGAAACAATGAAAAATATCTTACTTGCGGCAACATTCAACCAGCTATCCGGATGATAGGTGGATAAGAGTCATAACAAAATCAAATGTCAATAACAGCGAAAGCATATATCGAACACGAAGACCTAGCGCTCGTTCCGACACTGTGCGATCTTGATGGCGTCAATATTCGGGTGATCCACCAAGCTACGACCGATCCGACCTCCAGTACTTTCCCGTTCGTGATCGAGTACGACGATCTCGAAGAGTTAGAAGAGACACTCAATAGAGATCATACTGTGACCAAGTACGAACGAATAGATAGCAATAACGGCACCAATATATATCAGATACAACATACAGATACAGCTAAACTTATCAGCCCAGCTGTCACCCAGGTCAACGGATTCCTCTTACAATCAGAGACGAAAGATAAAGGATGGCTGATTCAGGCACAGCTATTGAGCCGGGACGCACTTAACTCTGTATGGGAGTATGCGAGGGAAAACGACATCAATTTCAGATTGCTGGAGTTGTATGAAAAACGGAAGGGAGGGTCCGATAGCTCGTTTGGATTGACGGAAGAACAACAGAAAGCTCTCGAGATCGCGTACGAAAAAGGGTACTTCAGCGAACCGCGTGAGATGTCGCTCGAGGACGTTGCCAACGAAGTCGGCATCTCCTCTACAGCGATGAGCGGCCGTCTGCGCCGAGGGATGAGAAACCTTCTCTCCTCGACACTCGTTGAAGATTAGAAATGACTTATAGCGCCCTTGGTGGGGCGCTGTTCAGATGAGAGCGTGACTGGACAAGGCGGTATGATTCGTGAGTTTTCTGTCAGAATTCAACCTCTTTATGAATTCTATGAGAGTCCATCCCCTCTACTAATCACGAAAGATGAATCTCAGCAGGTCACGGCTTCCTGAGGGTGATCGTACATGAATTCCGAATCGACGTCAGTCGGAGCACCACTCGAGGAATTCCTCCGGTCGAAGGCGAAGGGCGGCCAAGACAGCAGGAACTACCGCCGAAATCACGAATGCTGCGTCGAGGACTTTCTCAGCTGGCTCGAAACGGATCCCCGATCGGGAACGATGTCGACAAGGTTTTTGCTAAGGTAGTGGCCGAAATCTCGAGTAGCCAATCTCGGAATTCGTCTGTGATACGCGGGTTCTCCTTGAGGGCTTGTTCTGCACTTCCGTATTCAATCGCACTTGGATCAGCGTATGCTTGACAGGGCCAGCTGACCCACACGTCATTAGCAGTAACGTCGTTGAACGGGCGGTTGTCTGGATCAATGAGATCGGCAACGGCGAACTCTCCGGGTAGTTTTCTGAGTAGTCCGTTCGCCTTTGAGTGGAATCAGCTTATCTGAACAATATCGAATCGGACGGTTTTACGGTGGGGTGCACTCAATCGATACCCAACTGCATCGACAGTCAAGCCGTACTCGACAAGGATCTTGCAGCGAGCGGTGATGAGTTGCCGAGAGAACCGGACATGGTCGCTCTCAGCCATCGTATTGGGCGTATCGGGCCCTGCTTCAGACAGATGCTCCAAAATTCGATCGTCGGCGCAAGGTATCCAGTTAGCGTCGCATACTCGACTCTGCTTGCGCCAACACGTCCCTGACACGTGTTGAGTCCCGCGTCTCGCTATCGTTTGAGAGAGTACAACTCTCTCGCAACTTAGCGAATCATAGATTCGCGATGTCCGCGAAACCATCGGTTTCGCTTGATGATAAAAGACGCGTCGCGTCTTTCAAACTGTCGGCGCGTGAGGCCTTCGGAACTTAGTGAGGTCCCAATGTCAAGTAATAACTCGAGTAGCAAGGTCGTTACGGTGGATGAACAGGCATTCGAACAGGCAGGCGAGCAGACGGTCGATGAAGATAGCGTCCCAGTGGTCGACGAGACGCCGATATTCGAGGCGACGGTCAAACAGGAGATACAGGCAAAGGTAGATACGAACCACCCGGACGGAATTGCAGAGACGAGTACCGAGCGGATTCACGGTGTGACCCTCGAGCAGGAAGAACGCATCAGGGCGCGAGAGGAAGAACTCGAGCGGATAGTTCCCAGGCCGAGCTGGGAACGCAGGAGGGTCGTGAAAAGCGGACGCGAGAGATTGCCGCGAGACGGAGCGTAGAGCGGCGTGTGACGTTCCAGAAACGGACTGCGAGCGTGAACCCAATGGCTGACCCGGAGCGGGCGGATCCCCGTGCAAAACTCACTCAGAAAAGAGTTGGCGGCAGTGAACAAGCAATCGATGCGGCTGGCCGAGAAGTTGGATGGCTAGTCTCGAGCGGCGATCAGCCGGCGGTTGGGTGAAGCCGTCGTCAGTGGGAAAGACCTGACGAGTACGGTCGTCAACGTGTTCGAGGAGTTGCAGACAGCGCCCGGACAGGTGATTCCCATTGGGAAACTCGAGGAGGTCGATCGAAACGAGGTGAACATCGACGGGTGTGTCGAAATGCTGTGGGATCCATCGCATCCGAGCATTGCGCAGGTCGGTCTCATCGCAGACGACAGTGGACAGACGCGTGTGACGATCTGGAAGAAGTCCGAAGCACTGTGGATCGAGGAAGGTGAGCAAGTGCGCATTCACAAGGCGGCCCGGAACTGGTACGAGGGACGTGTCTCACTGGCCGTGACCGGCTGGAGCACGATACATTTCCCCAATCGCGATCGCTGGTGGGAAGCGTAGTTGATTACTGCGGTCTTCTTTTTGCTTCGTGCCAGTCCAACCCAGACCACCTCCTCCCCACCTTCCGCTCCGTGCTCGCTTGGGAAGGCGAACGTAGTGAGTCTTCCCAGCTCTCGTTCGCTCCGTTCACGAAAATTTCGCTGCGCGCGCAGCCGCAACCTCAGAGAGGTCAGTTAACTACTATCCTGGGAGATCAGTATCCAAAGAGAAAATCTTCTATTTTGCATATTTTTACTAATTGGATCTGAACTGAGTCATTTTCGGATCAAATCCTGCAGCGCCCATACATTTGAGGTACAATAATCGCCCGACGGCGCGGCGATTATCGGTCGAACGGGCCGGTTCGTTGCTTTCGTTCGATAGCTGACCAAGCGAGTTGGTGTCACGGGGATCCGCGTACATCCAAACCGGTCGGTAGAGAGAAAATCAATCGCCGATTGGCGGCCGATCATTGCTGGAGATTACCTCCACCCAAATCTTGTCAAAAGTTCTGTGCTGCATCTCTCATGGGGCCCTCGTTTATTTCGTCTCATCGGCACTGAACTGACCATAAAGTACTGCGTGCGCATGGAACGCTTCCAGCATCCACGAACGAAGTGAGCGGTTCACCGACGGCGAGGCCGAAGGCCGAGCCGTCGGCCTTTTTCATCGAAGTTTTTGCGCCGAGTGGTTCGCCGTGGCGAACCCGAGGCGGAAAAAGTTCGTTCTCTGTATCCAGTATGCCACCTCTGACAAGGTCTGAGAAGGTTTCAGTGGTCGTGCTGCATATATCCCACTCCACCGCTGATAAGCCGGTGATCGGTTGGCACTAAATCAGCCGACTACTGCCGTCGTCAGGCAGTACTCCATGGGAACGGCATTCTGGCTATCGTCAAAGTACTGCTCGATAGTCTCGATCATTTCCTCACGGAGGGCCGGGAGATCGTCTTCGTCGATGTTTTCGAGTGCTACGATGAACATTCCAGACTGGGTTACTGCGGCCTCCCAGTAGTGTTCCGGTGAGAGAACGGGCGTCAATACTGTTCCAGTCTCAAACACGAGTTCATCGACATTGTCGCCTAACCGTTTCCTCACGACGTCAGGATCGCCCCACAGGAAGGGCGGAACCGGCGCATCTGGCTTCGGTGGGAGATACTCGGTCAACGTTTTACCCATCGCTGGGACGACGCTCGCAGGCGTCCATGAGGTAAACGCGATCTGCCCACCCGATCGCGTTACTCGAAGCAGCTCCTGAGCGGCAGCATCAGGCGGGTCTGCGAACATGTGACCGACGCATGAGAGCGTTATGTCGAACGCATCGTCATCGAACGGGAGATCCGTCGCAGTACCTTCGTGCCAAGAGATATCCTCGACACTTGCAACCGCGGCATTCTCTTTGGCCTTCTCAAGCATTGTCGGGGTGATGTCCAGACCGGTGACGCTGGCACCTCGCCGAGCAGCGGTGATGGCGATGTTTCCGGTCCCACAGCCGACATCTAGTACGGTATCGTCCGAATTGACGTCCGTCGCATCAACGAGACGAGCCGCCATGGACAGGAAATGCGGTGCGATGTCCGAATAGGACCCGAGCGACCACACAAATTTCGCGTGCTCCTCTGGAGACGATACTTCTTGAGCCATGGTAACAAACTACGCCCCGGACCAGTATAACACTATGTGCTGAGCGATACATCCTCCGTATTCAGCAGCTGATTCCCGAGAGTTTCTCGGTAGGTCGCCAAGCGGCTGTGGTGAATACAGGGTTCCTATCCATCGATCACGCCGGATGATTCTACACGAAGGTGACCAAGATGAGGGCACTCCCAGCGATGCCAGCGACTACGCCAACACCCTTAGCCAGCTGTGTTCCCCATGAAACCGTTCGTTCGAGCGAAAGCAGGATCGCAATGAGCGCCATCCAGACGATATTCATCGAACCGACGACCACCATAAACGCGAACAGGGCCCAACAGCACCCGACGCAGAAGATGCTGAACTCCCAGCTCATACGGATGGCCCCACGAACGCCCGGCTGGTGGTGACCCATCAGGAAGCCGAGCGGCGACCGGCACTGGCGCAGACAACGGTCTTTGTACGGCGAGAGTTGATACCCTGCTAGGAGCAGTAGTGTCCCGCCCAACAGAAGCCCGCCATGTTCAGTCGCAAGGGTGCCAACTGGCACCACGGTGTTGACGATGAGGGGAACAACCCCTGTCAGCGTCCACAGGAGTGCGTATGTTCCCATAACCGCCCCAACCCGTGCTGCTTTTCCTGTAGCAGTTGTTCCCTCAAGCGTCTTGGCGTAGAGTCGGAACAACGGGACCGAGGACGGATACATCATTGCGACCATCATCACGCCCCACATGAGCAGGTAGAGTCCGATTCCGGTCACCCCGTTCGAAAGCGCCATCGCTTCCGGCGCTCCAGGATCGGACATCTGCATGTCTCTCGCTCCGCCCGGCATCGGGAGCCAGCGGCCGATGACCACCCCCCACGCGAGCAACGCGATCACGTAGGTGACGAGTGCGACAGTCGGGATCCGGCGGTTGAAATGATCGCCGAACAATTTCCCTGTGGACCTGAGCAATTGGCGGGAGCGGTCTCCCACCGTCGTCATGCGTTCGCTAACTCGAAATCACAGAAGAACGCGTTGTTCTCCGAGACGTCCCACGTGAATTCGTCGTTGTATTCGACCGTGGCAGTGGTGGATTTCCCGGTAGACATCTCCAGACTCTTCGTGAATGGATGGGGTGCGATCCTTCCGAGTTCCTCGTTGAAGCCGTATTTCCCGGCCACCTCCATGGAGATCATATCACCGACCTCGACAGAGAAATCTGCCCCATCCCGGGTGAATGAGAACGGGGCGGCCGCGACCTCGGCACTTTCGACGTGGGTATCGGCAGCGACCGCGAAGATGCCGCCGGCCCGGCCCGATAAGATGTCTTCGAGAGCGGCCTGCTGGTCGTCGTCGGCCGTCTCGTCGATGATGACCACCATTTGCCAGGCAGTATCCGGATCGAACAGGACTCCCTCTTCGCTCCGGATGAGCATCGCAGCGTGGAGGCCACTCAAATCGACATCACCGTAGTGGCCGTCTTCGATATGCCACGCGAACGAGACCGTACAGATATTATCGTCTGGAGATTCCAACACGATACACTGACAGGTGGCGTCACAGTTACACGCTTCAACGTAATCACCGCTGATGGACCATTTTTGTGACATAGATACACTGTCGCCGCCCAATATGAAGTAGTCATCCAGTGAAATCCAGTCACTACGTGCAATGGTCGGACGCATCCATACGCGGATCGTAAAATTCTATATCGAATTCATATGCTGTACAAGATGAACGAATAGTTATGTCGTTGGCACACCTATGTGTTGTATGTATCAAAGGGCACAAATTCTACGCCTCTCGACGATATCGAGTTCCTCGCACGATCAGAACACCGCGTCACAGTATTGGCTGCGCTGGCTAGGCGTCCCCAATCCCGGACTGACCTTCTAGAGCTGACTGAGGCGTCAAGTTCTACGATCGGGCGCACGTTGCGCGAGTTCGAAGGACGTCAGTGGATCGAGAAGGACGGCCACCAGTTCGAGGCCACACAGCTAGGTAGATTCGTCGCGGCGGGCATGCGGGAACTGACCGACCGGCTCGAAACGGAGCAACGGCTTCGGGACGTCTGGCAGTGGCTCCCGTCCGAGACGAGTGGCTTCACCATCGAAATGGCGTCCGATGCGGTCGTGACGGTAGCCGGTGCTGATGACCCGTATGGCCCAGTGAACCGATTCGTGTCGTTGCTCTGGGAAACGGACGGGTTTCGGTTCGTCGGGCACGACGTCGCCCTGCTGGAGCCGTGTAAAGACGAGCTCCGTCAGCGAATCCTCGACGGCATGCAGACGGAGGTCATCGACCCGCCAAGCGTCGCTCGATACATCCTCTCGACGTACAAGGAACACTGTTCAGAGCCGCTGGAGAGCGGTAATCTAACGGTCCAGATGCACGATGAGTTGCCCGCCTACGGACTCAGTCTCTTCGACGACCGAATCGCAATCAGCGGCTACAACACGGAGAGCGGGACGGTCCAAGTATTGCTCGATACCGATGCACCGGAGGCACACGAGTGGGCGATATCGGCGTACGAATCCTACCGACGCGAAGCGCGACCACTCGCCCTCAAAATGGCAGCAAAGTGACCACATCAGTGCCGCCGGAAAGATCGGCTGCCGCTCCTCTCCCAGCGAGAGCCCAGCTGTCTGCAGGAGTGATTCTTGCACCGCCTGCAAGACGGTCGGTGGCTGGGTGAGTATCACTGGATGCCTACATGCTCCGCTCACTCGTAGTGAGACGTACTGAATTCGAGGCCAAGCCAGTGCACCAAGCAAAAGAAGACCTAACAGTCGTCATGGAGACGCCAGCAGCGGTCGTTCAACAGCAACCGGGGTTCGGAGCCGCGACCGAATACGGCGAACTGGCCGCAGAACACTTCCAGGTGAGCGCGGGAACCGACCTCACTCCCTTGCTGAAAGGACTCCACGAAGATACCTGTCAGTGCCCACACTGGGGATACGTGATAGAGGGCGAAATCAACGTCCAGTATTCCGACGGAACCGAGGAAGTAGACGACGCCGGGGACCTCATCTACTGGCCGCCAGGCCACACACTCTGGGTTGACGAAGACACGGAGTTCATCCTGTTTAGTCCACAGGCGGACCACATGGCGGTCTTCGAACATATGGCAACCAAGATGGACGAATAACGATGACAACGACACTCAACCAGGTGATGGAGATCGTCTCGTGTCCGCGCTGTGACCGAGAGACACCCGTTTCAGTTCCGGACACGGATGTAGACTTGGAAGTTAGACGATCTGTCGCGCTCTATGGCGATCACACGACCGTCACGTGTCCAGCTGATCACAGATTCTGGGTGTATTTCTGTTGAAGAAGAGTACTCGTGAATACAACCACCCATGACAGAAACAACACCACTAGACTCAGATACGGAAATGGGAACAGTCACGTCTACTGATGGGACCGAGATCGCCTTCGAACGGACGGGGAGCGGGCCACCACTCGTGCTCGTCCACGGAGGTGCCTGCGATCACCGGTTCTGGGACCTCTCCAACATCCGTTCCACTTTCGCAGAACAGTACACGGTCTATCCGATGGATTGCCGTGTTGTTGGCAAAAGTGACGACGCCGCCGAGTACGAACTGGAACGGGAGTTCGAGGACGTGGCTGCGGTCGTCGATCACCTCGACGAATCGGTGACGCTCCTCGGGCACTCCTCCGGGGCGCTCTTATCGCTGGAGGCGGCCCTGCGTATCAATGATCTCCACAAACTCGTTCTGTACGAACCGCCGATTCCGGTCGGCAACCACGAACTCTACTCCGAGGAGGCGCTCGCGGAGATGAAGCGCCTGCTGGACGAGGGGAAGAACGAACAGGTGCTCGTGCTATTCCTCCGAGAAATTGCTCAGTCTACGCCGGAGGAAATTGACGCGCAGCGCTCGGCACCGGACTGGCAAGACCTCGTGGGCGCGGCCCACGTCTGGCCGCGCAGCGTGCAAGCGGTCGGCGAGTACGAGTTCGATGCGGCCCGATTTGCAGACTTGACCACGCCGACCGTGTTATTGACCGGCAGTGAGGGTCCACCGTTCTTGAAAGACGCCACGGAACGGGTCAACGATGTGCTTCCGAACAGCCGGATCATTACCTTCGATGGGCACGCGCATGAGGCGATGCTCACCGCACCGGACCGCTTCATCGAAGAGGTGCTTGTATTCACTCTTGAATCGAACTAAGGGATCCACTCTTCTTTTCGGCAGCCGTTCGATCTACACCCCGCCCGAAAATACAGCCGTGTATCGATCACAGCGAGTTGATGAAGTGGCTCACCACCCGATTGAACCGCTCCGGTTCCTCGAACGGGGGACAGTGACCGCTGTCTTCGAAGCGTTCAAACTTGGCGTCTGGAACGAGATCCGCGACGTGTTTCACGGCCACGATCGGTCCCCGTGTTTCGCCCGCGCCGGCGCAGACCAACAGCGGAACGTCGATTTCGGGAAGAACGTCCCGATAATCGCGGGTGAGCGCGTCGAACAGGATGGCACTTTTGACCGGTGCTGGAGTTCGAGACATCTCGTCGAACTGTAACGCTCTCGCCTCGGCAGTGGGATTCTTGAAAACCTGCTCCGTGAAGCGGTCGAGGAGGCTCGTCCGGTCGGCCTGAGCCAATGCGAGCACGTCTTTGAGACCCTCCAGATCGGTGAGTCCATACTCGTAGTCGTCCCACTGGAACCGCGATGCCTCGATATCGACATCGACCAGTCCCCGTACTCGGTCTGTACCGAATTGATCCACGTAGTCCCACGAGACGAACGCACCCATCGACCAGCCAACGAAGACCACATTCTCAAGATCTCGCTGTTCGACGAAGTTGTGGACATCGCGGGCGTACTGCGCGACCGTGTGCCCGAGATCCGTCTTTTCCGACCGACCGTGCCCCCGGAAATCAATAGCGATCGTTCGGTACTCGCTTGAGAGTCCAGTCAACTGCGACTCGAAATAGCGGAGACCGCACATGACGCCGTGGAGAAAAACGATCGGCTGGCCCTCTCCGTGATCCTCGTAATAGAGATCCGCCCCGTTACACTGGATGTATGGCATAATAATTATCGTATGGTATTAGATGCTCGGCTCGATATTCTGATTCATCTGGAACAGGTTCTCGGGATCGTACTCGTTTTTGAGTGTGGCCAACCGCTCGTAGTTGGCACCGTACGCGGCCTTCACTCGTTCGTCACCTTCCTGACTGAGGAAGTTCACTGCGACCCCATCCGATGCGAACGGGGCGATGGCGTCCATGAACTCTTGGGCCCAGGAGATGTGAGCCTCGTCCTTCTCGGGATCGGTCCAGCGCGGGAAGACGTTGAAGGAAAACGCGGCATCTCGGTGCCGAAACGCCGTCGTGTCGGGGGAAACCCGCGCGATCGCGCCGCCGAGATGCTCTAGTACGATGTCGCTGGACGGTGTCGGGCGGGTTCGTGCCCGGTCTACGACGATGTCGATCGCTTCATCGGAGAGCGGTTCCACCAGTTGTGTCTTCCAGTAGTTCCGAGCGCCTGCCTTCAAGTCCTCGTCGAACAGCTGTTGTAAGCCGGTGAACGGCATGGGCCCGACGAGATCGGCGATCGGATCGCCGAATTCTCGGAGCGGTTCGACGACCTGCTCGCCCTCTTCGATAGGGCCCGAGTAGCACATGATGAAGGCGACGACCGTCGTCCCGTGCAGTTCCTCTGGGATGAACGGTTCCAGCGGTGCCGCCGTGATTGCGACATAGCAACAGAGTTCGTCCGGTGCTTCAGACGTGAACTCACGGTGGAACCGGAGAAGATCCGTGGCATCCTCGAACGGGTGGAAGATCGGACCACCGAGCACTTCCGGGCCGACCTTGTGACAGTCGAACTCGAACGAAGTAACGATCCCGAAGTTGCCGCCGCCACCGCGGATTCCCCAGAAGAGATCCTCGTTTTCGTCTTCGCTCGCGTGCAGCAACTCCCCGTCTGCAGTAACGATGTCCGCTGACCGGAGATTATCGATCGTGAGGCCATACGATCGACTGAGCCATCCCCACCCTCCACCCAGTGTGAGTCCGGCGACGCCGGTCGTCGAGACGATACCGGCAGGCGTGGCGAGACCGAACGCCTGCGTCTCGTGATCGAGTTCACCGAGAAGGACACCGGGTTCAACCCGGACGGTTCGGGTTTCGGGTTTGACCCGCACTGATTTCATCCGAGAGAGATCGATCACGAGACCACCGTCGCATACGGCGTTGCCGGCAGCGTTGTGCCCACCGCCTTTGACAGCGAGGGTAAGGCCATGTTCGGTGGCGAAGTTCACTGACGCGATTACGTCCGTGACGCTTGCGCACTGAGCGATGAGTGCGGGCTCCCGGTCGATCATCGCGTTCCAGATCGTCCGAGCCTCGTCGTACCCGTCGTCGTTCGGACGGAGCAGCGTCCCACGAAACTGTTTCTGAAGGTCGCTAACTGCGTTGTCGTCTACCGGGGGTGCATGAACTGCCATGACGAACGATATGGCTTTGAGGGATAGGTAGTTACCTAGTGATTCTCACGCACTCAGTGACCCCCGCTCATCATCTGCAAGGCGGTCAGTGGGTGGCCGAATGCCACGAGATGCCTACATAGCTCTCGTCCGCGTCTTCCTCTTACAGGGAGGAATATCTCATGAGTATCACTCACGGCGTAGATGTAGAGCAACTCGGCCAAGCGGTCGAAGCAATCACAGAGGAACCTGAAGGTGGCCAATTCCGGTTCCGCGCGGAAACCGAATGGACCGACGGCCTGCAATGTGTGACGACGATCGACGATTTCGATCAGGCCGGCGAACGAATTCACACCCAGGAGTTCCGCGTCGAGGGCGACGAACCGGAACAGATCCTGGGCAACCGGACCGCACCGAATGCGGTCGAGCTCCTGCTCGCCGCCCTTGGATCGTGTCTGAGCGTCGGATACGCGGCCAACGCCGCTGCCATGGGTATTGAACTCAGTGACCTTCGATTCGAACTCGAAGGCGACGTCGATCTCCGGGGATTCCTTGGCATCTCCGAGGACGTCCGCGCCGGGTACAACACGGTGACCTGCACCGCCTACATCGACGCGGATGCGTCGGAGGATAAACTCGCCGAACTCCGAGACCGGGTCGAAGCCACCTCACCGCTGCTGGACAACATCACGAATGCCGTCCCGCTCGAAACCGACGTTGTCCCCGTACAGAGGGGTGAGCAGTAATGTCGAAATCACTCGACGTCGATAAGCTAGAGCGAGAAGTCAAGACCGTCTACCGGAACGTCGCAGAAGCGCCGACCGACGAGCATCACTTCGAGATGGGACGCCCGCTAGCGAAGCGGCTCGGCTATCCGGCTTCTGATCTCGATCGAGTGCCAGCAGAGGCTATCGACTCCTTCGCTGGCGTTGGATATCACTTCGACCTCGCCGACATCCAGGAGGGAGACGACGTGCTTGACTTGGGCAGCGGCTCGGGCATGGATGCCTTCGTCGCGGCGCTTCACGTCGGTGACGCTGGGAGCGTGAGTGGGCTGGACATGACCGATGAGCAACTGGAGAAGGCACGGCGGCTCCGCGACGAGGCCGGGATGGAGAACGTCTCGTTCGAACAGGGGTACATCGAAGACCTCCCGTTCGCCGACGAGTCGTTCGACGTCGTTGTATCCAATGGCGTCATCAATCTCTCTGCCGAGAAAGAGCACGTCTTCGCGGAGGTGAATCGCATACTCAGGCCAGATGGCCGGTTGGCACTCTCCGATATCATCAGCGAAACCCGGATGCCCGAGAGCATCAAATCCAACGCGGATCTCTGGGCGGCCTGCATCGGTGGTGCCGAACAGGTCACCGACTATACCGATATGATCGAAACGCCCGGCTTCGAAGACGTCGAAGTCCGAGAGAATCCACAGTACGAGTTCATCTCGGATCGAGCGACGAACGCGTGCCAGAAGTACGGCGTGAAAAGCATCTCGCTGGGCGCTCGAAAGAGTCATCAATAAAATTGAGGATAGAACTTACTATAAGGCAACCGAGATGAACGATAATATCCAGTCAGTTGATTACGAGGGCATTACGGAGGGTCAACGGGAGATGTGGTCGAGCGGCGATTTCAACGAAATTGCCCGCCAAAACGTCGTCATGGCCGAGGCACTCTGTGAAGCCGTCGATCCACATCCCGGACAACGAGTCCTGGACGTGGCGTGTGGGAGCGGCACAGCGGCGCTAATCGCGGAGCGACGGTACTGTGACGTCACGGGCCTCGACTACGTACCTGGATTGATCGAACGAGCGAAAACCCGGGCGCGGGCCAACGGACAAGAGATCGACTTCCAGGTTGGTGATGTCCAGGACATGCCCTTCCCCGACGACAGCTTCGACGCGGTACTCTCGGTGTACGGCGTACAGTTCGCACCCGATCAGGAACGGGCGGCACATGAACTGCTTCGGGTGTGCAAACCGGGCGGCAAAATCGGTCTGGCGGGTCCTATTCCCGACGGGTGGAGCGGCGACTGGTTCGCTGCTCATGCGCAATACGTTCCTCCACCACCCGATGTCCCATCGCCCTTCCGCTGGGGCACCGACGAGGGGCTCAAGGAGCTACTCGGCGCTAGCACTCGGTCGATCGAAAGTGACCGACGATCTGCGCTCCAGTACTATCGGTCGATCGACCATGCGGTGGACGTGTTCAACACGTACTTCGGCCCGACAATCCAGGCGCTCAAGATGCTTGATACTAATTCGAAAGAGCGCTTCCGAACTGACCTCGGGAAAGTATTCGACCGTTATAACCATGCGACGGATGGGACTGCAATCGTCGAGAATCAGTACCTACAGACCGTTGCAACTCCCGTGTAGTGCGGTGTATTTTCAACTAGGACCCAGTCACTTGAATTCGACCGCCTCACGCCTCAAAGGTCGATTCGTTCGACACTCGAACTAGAGCCTGCAGCGCCCATAGATTTGAGGTACAATAATCGCCCGACAGCGCGGCGATTATCGGTCGAACGGGCCGGTTCGGTGCTTTTGTTCGATGGCCGACCAAGCGTGTTGGTGTCACGGGGATCCGCGTACATCCAAACCGGTCCGTAGAGAGAAAATCAATCGCCGATTGAGGGGAAAGCCGCTAAGCAAGGCAAATTCCAAATGTAGTGCTCTAAATCCCTCGTTTTGAGATTATCTAAACGAGCCAATTTGGGACCAAGGTTTCAATAGTAGCGACTCGTTGCTTAGATACAGAGAACAATGGCAGAGGACCGTTCAGCTACGGATATCTTTCGGTTACTATCCGACGATACCCGAGTTGATATCCTCCAAGCCGTTGCCGTCGCCCAGTACGAACTCGAACAAGTCGGATCCGGGCCTGCACAACTCGCTTTCTCAGAGATTTACGACCACGTCGAGGTGGAAAATACCTCGAAGCTATCGTACCACCTCGGAGAACTCACCGGTACCTACCTTCGGAAAAGCAACGACGGGTATTCGCTTTCACATGCCGGGGAGCGAATCGTTCGATTCATTCTGTCGGGCAATTACGAGCAACCGGACTCGTTCGGTCCCGAATCGATCCCTGGGACGTGTATCTTCTGCGGCGAAGAATCACTCGAAGCACGGCTTTCGCATCAGTTCTTCCGTATCGATTGCACGAGGTGTGAACAGCAGGTCATGGGTCAACCGATAACGCCTGCGCAGGCCAGAACACGAGACGATGATGATTTGATCCGAAGCGTCCAGCTCCGAAGCGCCGAGGACTACCGGCAGATTCGGCGAGGGATGTGTCCTGAGTGCGGTGCTCACCTTTCTGCCGAAATAATTGAGATTCCCGAGAGTCCGTTACCTGATTCCGATTCGTTTGTTGTGACGAGCAGTTGTGAGGAGTGTCTCCGAGAATACAATAGTCCGTTGACTTATACCGTCCTCCACCATCCTGCTTCAATTGCGTTCCATTGGGACCACGGCATCGACGTGACATCGAGAGGGATCTGGGAGTTCCACGACCGCGTCTACGACGGTCGTTGGACGTCCAGGCAATTCGCATCCGACCCTGACGAATACGAAGTCGTGTTACGCCACGGGGACGACGCAGTTCGGCTCCATCTCAATTCGTCTGCGACGGTCACGCGGACAGAGCGCGTGCGACGCGAAAGTGGCGAATTTTAGCACACCTGACAGAGTAATTACGAAACCGCCGTTGACCGAAATCCATTGTTCGTTCAGAGTCCCCCGAGATAGACGAGTGCGACGCTTAGACAGGCGGATATCGGGTCAATCTGAGTTTTGAAACGAACCCGATAAGTTATCAAATTTCCGATAGATTTATTGATACCGCTGGCTCGTATTGCAGTCGAAGTCAACGGAGACCCGAACCTATGCAATCGAGCAATCCAGGTGAACAGGTAAATCCGAAGGAAAACACGAACAGTGAGAGTACCGAGCGAGACCAGTCGGTGCAAAGACGGTCGATGTCGGCCGAAGAAATCGCCGACGCGTACGCAGACGTAGCTGACAAACTCGCACGGTGGCAGCGACTCGACCGGCTGTTCGCTGGTCGGTATCGTCGCCGCCAGTTCGAGCACGCGAACGGCCGAGTGCTTGATGTCGCCTGCGGTACAGGGAAGAACTTCAGCTATCTCCCACCGTCAGTCGAACTCGTCGGTATCGACATCAGCACCGACATGCTCGCCCACGCACGTGACGAACTCGACAGACTCGGTCTGGACGGCACTGTCCACCAGATGGACGCCCAGGCACTCGACTTCCCTGACGATAGCTTCGACACGGTTATCTCGTCGTTTTCCACATGCACGTTCCCCGACCCAATCGCGGTGCTCCACGAGATGGAGCGGGTCTGCACCCCCGACGGCGAGATTCTGCTGGTCGAACACAGTCGTAGCAATATTGCTCCACTTGCCTGGCTTCAGGACTGGCGCGCCGAGTCCCACTACGAGAAGAACGGCTGCCGGTTGAATCACGACCCGCTGGCGACCGTCAAACAGGCGGGACTCCCGGTCAAGAACGTCTCTAATGCGTTCTTCGGTCTCGTCACCGCCATCGAAGCCACTCCGAGGTGAGTATCCACCAATGAACACAAACACGACCCAGGAATCGCTCACGAACTGGTTCGACAACCACAATTCCACAACGCACAGAACCACTATGTACACCCCTCACCCGACGCGTCGCCAGAACCACCCGAACGAGACATTGCATCCGAATTCGACCGGAATGCGGGAGGTGACGCATGTATAACGTTCGCACCTTCCTTCGGTCGCTTGTCTGGAGTCAGCAGAGTGGCCGGGTGCGTGCCGTCTGGCGCGTGCTCGTTCCGGTATTCGCTGGCTTTCTCGCATTACAGTTCGTGAGCGCGGCGGCGTTCACACTCGACTTGAATCGCGGCCAAATGATGGTGGCCGGGTTCACCGGGACCACCGTCGTGATGACGGTCGTTCTCGGCGTCTCGGCCCGGTATCTCGACCGCCGGCCGGTCCGAGAGTACGGGTACCGCCTGTCGTGGAACTGGTGGCGTGACTTCGTCGCGGGAACCGGAATCGGAACTCTCGTCGTTGGACTGACCTTCGTCATCGCGCGCCAGACCGGTTCGTTGCGGGTAGCTAGTAGTGGACTCGTCCCGGACACAGCTTCTCTGGGATGGTTGCTGGTGTTCTTCGCCGCGTTCGCCGGCGTCGCGTTCTACGAGGAGTACATCTACCGTGGCTCGTTCATCATGAACGCGGTCAAGGGGCTCACGGCCCGCGGCGTCACTCGGCCGGTCGGCACCGTTGTCGCGTTGCTCGCAAGCACGTTCGCGTTCGCCGTCATCCACCTTCCCGGTGCGATTGCTGCGGACGCGAACGTCGCACTCGTCGTCGTGAAGACGGGGCTGCTCGGCGGCTTGTTCGGCATCGCGTATCTCCGAACCGGCGAGCTCGCGTTTCCGATGGGGTTGCACCTCGGCGTGAACTACGCGCTGATGAACGTCTTCGGCATCTGGGCCGCAGGAACACCCGGCGTCCCGACGCTACTGACAGTCGAACTCACCGGAACAGGCCTGTGGAGCCCATCCCGTGGCATTCCGCTCTTCGTAGCGATACTTGTCGGATACGTCCTTGTGATCGCGTGGACACGAGGACGAGATTACGACTGCACTGCCCAGCAATACAACCGCTCCACTCCCAGGCATTCAGACTAATGACACGACAACGACTTTCCAAGACAAACGACAGCGCTCATGGAACGACGAGACGGTCGTTCCTCACCGGTCTCGGTGGGCTCGGACTCATTGGCATCGGAACCACGGTGGGTCGAACAAGTGCTACGACCGACTCTAGAGCCAACGATCTACAACAACACATAGACCCCTTCGCGGATCCGGGCGAGCTTGAAGCGTTCGTCGATGAGGTGATGGCCGAGCGGGTCGGGACGACAACGCCCGGAGCAACGGTCGTCATCGTCAGTGGAGACTCCCTATCCTCACCAAAGGATATGGCTCTGCTGACGTCGATACCGACGATCCGGTTCGAGCTAATGAGACAGTGTTCCGGGTTGGATCGGTCGGGAAACTCGTGACATACACCGCCGTCATGCAGGGTGTCGAACGGGGTGTGCTCGACCTCGACGCCGACGTGAACACGTACCTCGACGACTCAGCAGTTACCGTACCGGACACGTACGACGACCCCGTGACACTCCGCCACCTCGGTACGCACACCGCCGGGTTCGAGTCCGCACTCGATCCCGACATTGTCGCCGACCCAGCCGCTCTCGACTCGTTGGAGACGGTACTTATCGACCAGCAGCGCTCACGCATCCGTCCGCCTGGCGAGCTCGTCGGGTACTCCAACTACGGTGCGGCGCTTGCCGGTCACATCGTCGAGGAAGCTCACGAGACGACGTTTGACGAGTACGTCCAGTCGGAGATCTTCGAACCACTCGGCATGATTCACAGTACGTTCGCCCAGCCCGTCTCTGACGACCAGCCTGGCAACCTTGCCGCACCCCACGTCCGCAACGGTGAGTCGTTCACGGTTGCCGACGACGTGTACCTCAACATGCGTCCGGCGGGCTCGCTGAGTGCGACGGCGACGGACATGGGGGCGTTCATGAGCGCACACCTCGGCGGCGGTTCAGTCGGCGACAGGCGGATTCTCCACACGGAGACCGCCAAAAGGATGCACAGTCGTCACCACGTGCGTCATCCAGCAGTCACGAACTGGCGGTACGGCTTCCACGAGCACGGTGACCCAGATGCTAACCTTATTGCCCACTCGGGCGGAACGGTCAACTTCACGAGTCACCTGCTGCTCGCTCCGGACCACGATGTCGGGATCTTCGTCGCCTACAACAGCAACCCCGACGAGCTTCCGGCGACTGTCGTCGATGAGATCGTCGCGGCGTACAATCTCCAACCGCCACCGACTACGCCGACACCCACTTCGAGACCGGGCGGTGATGAGCGCGCTGAAACTGTCGCTGGCGAGTACAGCCTCTCGTATCTCCCGCAGAGCGGTCCCCTTCAGGTAGTAGACCTGCTGGAACACGTAACTGTCGAACCCGCAGACGACGGCCGTCTGCGCACGACGACTCTCGAAGATCCCGCTCGGGAGTGGGTCGAAACCGAACCGTACGCGTATCAGGAGGTCGGCGGTCACGATGTTCTTGGCTTCGAGGTCACGGATGGAGACGTAGAAGTGCTGAATATGAGCAGTGAACCGAACGGCGTCTACCAGCCTGTTCCCTTCCACGAACGCCAACTCGTCACCGGCGGTGTCCTCGGGACGGCACTATCCGGGTTTGGCCTCTCGCTCATTGGGTGGGGCGGACAGAGCACCTGGCGGCAGTGGAAGCAGTATCGCACCGATGACGAACCTGACACGGAGGACTCCGAATGACAGATCAACACGTCTCTCAGCAACAAACCGGACAGCCGTGCGACGACACCGACAGTAGCGGGTTCACTTACGGCGTCAAACGCCGACTGACAAGCCCTCGTGGCTTGCTTGTACAGCAGGCGTCGGGTTAAGCGGTGTCTCCATCGGGTTCGTCGTGCTCTTCATGTTCGTATTGGATACCGGCGGCGACCTCACGCTCTTCACGCGCCCGCTCCAAATGCAGATCGCCCTCGCGCTTCCGTATCTCATCGGTGTTCTTACGCTCGGGACGACTGCCGGTGCCCTGCTGGCATGGCGGTACCGCTACTGGTCACTGCACGCACGCATCCACCAGACGATCCTGGCACTGCTGGGCCTCGCGTTCAGCTGGCAGCTCTCGATGCTCGGATTCCTAGCAGTATGAGTGGGGGGTCACAGAACGATTCGCATGACGTCCTTTCGCCCTGTTTGGAACGAGCTATCTGTTCACTACATTCAAGGAGTGAGCGTTTCCGGTTGGCGCGAATCGGTTTGAGGAAGGTCGGGCCGTTACTGACTACCCTTGGAGGAGGGCAGCTACTTCCGCTGCGATTCGTTCCGGAGCTTCACCTGGACAGCTGTGACTGACGCCGTCGAATTCGACCGCCTCACGCCTGAAAGAGCGATTCGTTCGATAATCGAACCGGAGCCTGCAGCGCCCATACATTTGACGCGGAATAACCGCCGGATGGCGCGGCGATAACCAGTCGAACAGGCACGGTTTTGCTTTCGTTCGATGGGGCAACGAGAGTGTGGTTCTGCCTGGGGTTCGCGTACAGCCAAACTGGTGGCGAGAGAGAAAATCAATCGCCGATTGACACAACACCCCCAATACTCTGCAAGGATACGTATGCTGAATACAGCGGCTGTGTGCAGCACGAACAAGTCGTTTGTTTCACGTCGAAACGAGTGAACCACCCGTTCAGTAGACCTGCGCAAGTACCTTTTTCCGCCTCGGGTTCGCTCGCTGCGCTCGCTCACCTCTCGGCGCAAAATCTACGCTAAAAAGGCCGCTCGCTCCCGGTGGTCGCTCGCGGGTGCAGCGCTTGCGACTCGACCACAGCGGTAACGCCTCCGCCTGTATTCAGCACAACCCGCCCCGACCTATACGGATTCTGGTAGAAAGTACGTGCTAAATACAGAGGATCGGCCTTGTTTAGACGCTCAAACGTTAACAGTGTAGAGCCGATCGAACTCGTATCGTCGTACTAGTAGCTCGGAGAAAATACCAAATCTACTAGGAAGTGAAGCGGGACGGGTTCGTTGTGCACACGAAGACCTCCCGCTTCACAGAGAAGGTTGTATCGCTCGCCCAAAAAGCCGTCGTTGGCACGCCAGCTCCGGTCTACCGTCCGGGAGAAGAAGGCTACGCTGACTGGGTGATTCTCGCCGTTCAGGGATTGAAAGAGTATCTCGGCCATCCGTACCGGAAGCTGATGGACGTCCTCCGCGAGATGCCGAGAGTGACGAAATCACTCGGTTTGACGCCTGAAACGGTGCCACACTTCTCGACGGTGTGTACGCGAAAGCAGGCGATTCCAATGAAGCGGTGGCGAGCGATCCTCGATCAGTCCGTCGAGCTGTATGATCTCGGTGATGTGCAGGCGATCGACGCAACCGGTGTCGATCGCGTCCAAGCCAGCCAGCACTACGCCAAACGCACCGACTACACGTTCGAGGCGGTGAAGACGACGCTGCTCATCGATTGTGAAACCAGTGCGATTCTCGATATACACTGTTCGATGAAACAACCGCACGATACACAGGTCGGCTGGCAGGTGTTAGTGCGGAATCTCGATGAGTTGGCGACTGTCGCTGCCGATAAGGGCTACGACTGGGAGGAGCTTCGCACGAGATTACGTGCAGAAAGTATCACACCGCTGATTCCGCAGCGAGATCCTGGAATGCGGGGGTGGGCGAGAAATTTCTCATCAAGGACCGGGCGTATCACCAGCGTTCGAACGCTGAATCGGTGTTTTTCGGGCTCCGGCGCAGATACGGCGATACGCTCTGGTCGAGAACCTGGTTCGGTCAATTCCGTGAACTTGTCATGAAATCCGCCGTCCGCAACATCGAACGCGCTATAGAGAACTCACACCCGTGAAATCACGCGTCCAAACAAGGCCCAGAGGATCTATTCATTACGGATTCGTGATGCAGTTCGGAGCCGTCGGCGGAGCGGTCAGTCACGGCTAAGTGTAAATCGCCCGATGATACGGCCCGCACCGCGCCGAATCGTCTCGCTCGCACTCGACTTGTCTACTCCAAGCGTGTCTGCCAGTTCAGCGAGGGTACACTCTCGCGGCACTTCGAAGTATCCGCGGCGGTGTGCGACGGTCAGGTATTCACGTTGACGGTCGGTCAGCAGGGCATCCTGCTCGTCGGTATGAACGAGCGTCAGCAACTCGTACTCGCGGCCGGTGTCATCGAGTGCCGCGCCGAACGCTTCGAACTGGTCCTGTGTCGCGGTCAGATCGAATTCCATCTCGCCGTCTTCGACGATGATCGGGAACTCCGGCGGGAGCGAGGATTCCCAGAGAAATTCGTAGAGGCTCTTCTCGTCGGCTTCATACTGCCCGATAGCTCGCTGGTCGTCTACGTACAACTGGTCGTACGCGGAAATGTCAGTGTATCCTTGGATGGCATCGGTGACCCGCTCCGGGTTCTCGGCCCGGACTTCACCGAGTTCGAGCGCCCGACCGCCCTTCGGGACGCCGGTGAGCAGTCGGAGCGTCGCGTCCGGGAACGACTTAGACACCTCAGTGATCCAGATTCCCTGAGGCAGGGTCAAACGGAAGCGTGCACGAATCATATCCATCTCTTCCGCTGTGAGCGTTGGGTTCGAGACGTAACCATCGTGGATCATCATTTACTCCGCCCCAGCAAAAATATTAGTCTGCTCGCCACCCCAAGTCACAGGTCTTGCATCACACGTCGGCCACTCTGTTTTCTCCCGTCACGTATCACCCCGGTACCACAGCACTGCCCCGTATATTGATCCGATAACGACCGAGACGATGAGCGCGAGTACGATCCCGAACGCAAGATAGCCTGCGACGGGATTCGAGTACGGCATCATCACGTCCTGTGGTGGTTCGACCGCCCACGGGCTGATATGAAAGTACGCGAGCATTCCGGCACTGAACGCGAAAAACCCGGCCCAGTACCTAGCCTCGACGCGCCGGGTTAACGTCAGATAGAGGCTGATTGCAAGCAACGGGTAGATAGCGAGGCTATACGTGAACGCATTCACCTCCGGCGTGAGGGGCCAGCCGACGTGATTACCACGGATAATGTGGTCGATGTGGTGCGCTATTCCTAGTACAGTTGGAACCAACACGAACAGGTAAAACGCCCGCGTCAGGGTACTGTCCTTGGTTGGCAGTTCGATCGGGAGCATGTCTTCGACTTCCATATCTGGAGATCGTCTGCAGCCGCAATCAGGATTCACCCAACATGTTGGGAGAACGATCAACTCGATGTCACCCCACCAGCAACACGATGACAGACAACTGCCATCGGGGTGACGAACCGATCGAACAGAAGGTTGCCGCGGAGCGCAGCGAGGAATTCGTAGTCTTCCACATTGGCCTCCGAATCAACGCGTTCTGGAAGCTCCATCGGTGGCTTCCGATCTTCCTAATCGAGCCACAGATAGTCCGGGAACTCGTCTCGGACCCAGAGTCGGGCTTGCTCGGGAGTCGAACAGTCGTCGGACCCGGCATCCGAAACATCGGATTTGTCCAGTACTGGGACTCCTTCGAGGCCCTCCGTGACTACGCGCGGGACAGCGATCGCCTTCATTTCCCCGCCTGGCAAGACTACTATGAAGACGGAACGAAAGAAGACGCGGCTGTCGGGATCTGGCACGAGACGTACATCGTCGATCCCGACGACTACGAGACAGTCTACAACAATATGCCACCCCATGGTCTTGCCGCAAGCGACAGGACAGAGATCGTGCCTGCGTCGGATCAGCGGAATACAGCGGCAGGCCGATTAGGACAGACTGACGGTACCGATTCGCCGATCCATACTACCGACTCAACGTGAGGATTGATTAGCGTATCTAAGGGGGAGACTATGACCGAAATAGAAAGATTCCGAGAGGTTGACGCCATCTGTAATCGACCACAGGTATCTCCTCAATCAGCCGAGATAGATGGTCAAACTGTATGAGGCGGCCCGCTTCGCCCAGAGCGATGACATCCGGATGGGCCCAGTATGGAATTCAGATAGATTCTGGATAGAATCGGATTTTCGGGGCCATAACTCCCTCTAAAAGCTCTCTTCACGGTAGATGAACTACGACCCGAACACTTATATTAGCATACCCTAATATTAGGGTATGCTAAAATGAGTGGGCAGAAGACCAATAGCCAGTCAGCAGAGAGCCGAGACCAACAAGGGACTGATTGCTGTACTGCCAGTCATTCGCACTCACTGGCGGAACAGGAGGTAGCCGCTGACGTAGATGTCCTTGCAACCCTCGGGAACGATACTCGGTACGAAGCGCTTCGACTTATCGCCGAGGCCGACGACGACATCTGCGTCTGTGAGATTGAACCCGCACTCGGCGTGAGCCAGGGAGCAGTCAGTCAAGCACTCTCTCGGCTCTTCAGCGCCGGCCTGGTCGAACGACGAAAGGAGGGCAGATGGCGGTATTATACCGCGACACCGCGCGCAGAACGACTTCTCACAGTCCTCGACGATACGAGATCACACGATAATGACTGATACCACACCCACAACGGATGCGGATGGTGACCGTCTCAGTGCCCACGAACAGCGCACCGCCGTGCGCGAACGGTACGGACAAATCGCCACGGAGTCGGCCTCGTGTTGCGGAGAGACGGGATCCTGTAGCGAATCACCCACAGATACGTCGAAGAAAGTCGGCTATTCGGACGACGAACTCAACGCCGTTGACGGGAACGCAAATCTGAATCTCGGCTGCGGTAATCCCACTGCGATCGCTAGCCTGGACGAAGGGGACACCGTCCTCGATCTCGGCTCCGGTGGCGGGTTCGATTGCTTCCTCGCTGCCCGCGAAGTCGGGGCGGCCGGCCACGTCATCGGCGTCGATATGACGCCCGAGATGATCGAGAAAGCCCGCCGAAACATCGAGTCGAACGCTGCACAGAACGTCGAGTTCCGAATCGGCGAAATCGAACACCTTCCGGTCGCAGATGAGTCCGTGGACGTGATCCTCTCGAATTGCGTCATCAACCTCTCGCCGGACAAACTACACGTGTTCCGCGATGCGTATCGAGTCCTCCGACCCGGCGGACGCCTCGCCATCTCGGATGGCGTCCTAACTACCGAACTACCGACCGACCTACAGTCGGATCCAGCCTCAGTAGCTGCATGTATCGGTGGAGCCGTCTCAATTCCAACGCTCGAAACGATGCTGAGCGAAGCCGGATTCACAGACGTTTCCATCGAACCGAAAGCGGACAGCGACGAGTTCATCCGTGAGTGGGACGATGAACGCGATTTGAGCGATTACGTTGTCCCAGCAACGATAGAAGGAGCAAAATCAGGAACGGAGTCTCATCCATAGCATGAAAACGAGCCCGGACAACCGTAGTCCCGCGGTTCTGAACATGGACACCGCTACCGAATGCATCGACCAATCGAATAACGATCGATCCAGTAGACACAAGAGGTACACTATGCATCGACCGCCGCCTGACCCACGAAAGTATCGAACCACTACTGACCCTACGTGGAGAGGTATCCTCGTATCCTACCTGATGGTAGCGTCGTTTCCGCTGTTACTCTGGGTTGTGAGCCAGCCCGTAGCTGGGACCGTAGTCGTGACGGCTATTGTCGGGCTAGCCCTCGGAGTCCGCCACGTCCATAAACTGGCTCGCTGCTTCTTCGAGTGTGGTGGGTTCGCGTTCGAACTCGGCGGGAAAATACGGGTATGTATTGCTCAGCCAAGTGTCGAAACGGCGTGCTAACCGTCAATTGGACCGTATAAATCCTTCATGATAACGATCGAGAAGGCGGATGAAGAAGCACTCCACCGTGTTGAATCATTCCTAAAACAGAGTAACTTGCCGTATCAGGATGTGCGCTCAAACCCGGACTGTTTCTTCCTCGCGTACAGTGGCACGGAGTGCATCGGGAGTGGAGGCGTTGAGATGTACGGTTCAGATGGACTCCTCCGGTCTGTCGTTATCAGAGAGACCGATCGTGGACAGGGCTACGGGACGATACTGTGTGATGAGTTAGAAGAGTATGCGCGAGCGGATGGTGTTCAGATACTTTACTTGTTGACCACGACCGCATCAGCGTTCTTCCGAGACCGAGGATATGAAGAGATCAGTCGGGAGAACACCCCACCACGTATCCAGCAAACCACCGAATTCACGGACCTGTGCCCGAGCTCGGCCACCTGCATGCAAAAATCGCTCTGAGCTTGATTCACCGAGAATCCCATGCCGTCCACGGGACAGGAGATGTCATGCTTTCAGCAGATGTAGGATTCATCTATCTTCAAGAATGTCTCCTACCAGCGCTCTCACATATACATGAACAGATAATAGAAGCAGGGTGTCAGAGACGAAGATGCTGTACACGATGTGTGGCTCGCCCTTGATGGGAAGTTGGACAAACACGGAAACCGGCGGTTCTTGTGGACGAGCTGTCCGACGATACGATGTTCACTTCGCCCCCGCCCGTCCTCCAGCGGGCGATTGGGGCACTGATCGCCCCACTCGCGCGCCGACTGGGATACCAGGCCACATACCCGGAGTATGAGCGGCCAAGCTTCTGGGTGTCGCAGGTGGAACAGCTGCCAGAGTGAGTTTACTTTTCCAACATACCCCCATATTTAGTGACAGAAAAGGTGATATTGAAACGGTCGATTTCGGTCGTCTCACGCCTCAAAGGTCGATTCGTTCGATGGTCGAACTAGAGCCTGCAGCGCCCATCGCAGATTTTCGGGGTTAAAATCACCATACAGCGGCGGGGCAAGATGCCGCACGAACACACTGCCGTTGCTTTCGTTCGATGGGGGATAGGTGAGTAGTCTCCACGAAAATTCGCGTACGTCCACAATAGTGGCGAGAGAGAAAATCGATCGCCGATTGTACAATACCCTCTATCAGGAGGCGCGTGCTGACATACAGAGGATGAGTTCAGCAAGGTGAGCTTGTTTGTTCCACGCTGAATGCGGTGACCCGGCCGCTCACTATGCGTGCGTAATGAGTAATCAAGAAGCCCTGATCTCAGTCACCCTTAATCTGGCAGGGCCCGAATACGCCCCTATGGACGACAAAGATGCGAAGAATATCAAGGTTTATGAATAGTACAGACATGGTGAAATTATAGGGGAGGAAGTGCGAGCAATCTTGGGCGACGATGTCATCAATTCGATGGAAGCGGAAGTTGAAGCGTTTGAATCAGCCATGGAACGCGATACGAGCGTTTTCTTTGTTGGTGACGACAACTGACCACGAATCTGGATTAATAGGGAACGACCGAAGTTCCAACCGTAGTAGACTAGTTGGACAGATCTCCAAAACACTTTAGAACATAGTTCGCGTACTATGGACTATGTCGAACGCTCCAACTCCTATCCAACCACCGGACGCGGGACACACCGCACACCGGTTTTTCGTCATCCAAGAGCTGCTGGGGACTCCTGATCTCGCGCGGTTCTACACAGATCTCTTGATCAACTCCCCCACAACGGTCACGGCAGCCCGTGAGCGCCAGGGTTTCTCCAAGAGTACTGCCTACAAGTACGCAAATACACTGGCCGAGTTGGGTGTCGCAGAGGAGTTGGATGAGTACGAAGATGGCTCTTCACTCTGGCGTGCCGACCCCGTGAGTGGAGACTGGACAGACGAAATAACCCTTGAACTCGGCCCCGCCATTATCGCGGTCTATGGCGCAACCAGTGTGGACGACGATCTCGAATTGTTCGTTGACCGCCACGGGAAGGCCGCACTCGCACCGGCGGTCATGGCCACGCTCACTTACCTGCAAGGCGAGACAACGCGTCGTGGTGTCGCGGATGAACTCGGTATCCCTGCTGTGGAGGGCATCGCGGTCACTCAGGCAATTGAGCGAATCATCGCCGTGGTGAAAAACCACGACCCAACCCTCAGCGACATCACGTTCGAGGTGGACGTTCACGACCGCGCAATTGAGCAGGGACCGTACCAGCGAGCCGATGAGTGAGGAGCATCCGTCTCCGTTCCCAACAGCCCTTATTCTCGATACAAGCTTTCTTCGAACCATCGGGGGAACGGAATCCACCTCGTATCAAACATTCATACAGTACGTCAGAGGGGAGGGAATTGACCTTTATCTGACACCGGGTGTCGTGGAGGAACTCGCGGAGCAACGCGGATACATCAGTATCGACTGGGTTGATCGAGCGGACACAACAGCATGGATCAATCTCATCGATACCGTGCAGCCAGGAGTTCGGGTGCACGACGGGCCGCGTGCTGGCAAGATTATGGATCGGGTTCATGAGCGACTGGCGAAGTTTGAGCAGACAGATCCAGACGAGCTAAGGAAGACTGATTCAGAACTTCCAGCGGCTGCCGTGATGCTTCTTGGTTCGACAGCGCATGACTCCGTCGGGATTTTGATTGACGACCGGAACGCTGAGCGGGCGATTTCTGGTGTGATCGACAATACGTACTATGACGGTCGAATTCGGGTACTCAGCATCTGGGATGCAATAGAGTATATCGAGTCCTGACTGCGTCAGAGATCGTCTAAGTAATCCCTCCGCTGTTCCATTTTCTCTTCCTCTGAACGCGAATCATAGTGCATCGAGAGTACTGTTTCTGAGACGTTCGCGCGATCGCCGACCGCCTTCATCGGCCATCCTTCCTGAAGTGCGTGAGTGATACCTCCCCTGCGAAGTGCGTGGGGCTCTCCACAGACGGGCATCCAGAAGCTCCATCGTACGCTGTTGCTTCACACTGTTCGATTTCACGACCATGCGGACACTCCCCAGTTACGACGCAAGGCCTCGTGAACCGATAGCAGTCACCGCGCAGCGTTGTCGTATGAGCACGCCCTTGGGATGTCGCAATTAACGGTTCCCGGCCGTGCTCGTCAGTCACCGACGGTCGAGTATGCTCCAACCAATCATCCAGCAGCTCACAGACGTGGTCTGAAAGAGCGACGAAACGTTCCCCTTTCCCTTGATTCTTCAGCGTCGTCCCCGTGTCGGGACGGTGGGCCACCTCCAACGACTGCTTGGCAGGATCGTAATCAGCACAGTCCAGTGCGTGAATTTCACCCACCCGCATCATCGTATGCCACATCAGCGTGAGAACGACGTGTGGCCGCGACGCGTATTCGTACTTCTCCAAGTAGTTCAGTATCCGGTCTGCCCGTTCCGAACCCAACATCTCATCGCGGATGTTGTCGTCGCCGGTCAAGTTCGGTGACAGAACCTTCGTGTGTAGATCCTGTTCGACGCCGTCAATCGACTCCAGCCACTTGATGAACACTCGCAGTGTATCCATCTGGGTCTTCTCAGTTGCTGGGGAGAGATCGCCCTCCATTCGCCGCCAGATTCTGAACTCGTGAAGCTGGCGTCCAGACAGCTCGTTCAGATTCGTGATCCCTTCGTCGTTGCACCATCGGATGAAGTGACCCAGTCGTGAACGATGGGAGCAGATTTAGGGTCTATGTACGCTGAGCGGCTATGAGGCCGACAAACAAATCAGAGACTCACAGAAAGAGTCTGTCGACGCGCGAATCCCAGGCACTCTCGCGACTTGCGAGCGAGGGGCGACAAGTCGTCACTATCGGTGATGTCAAGGAAACGTTGGAGATTTCTCGAAAATCAGCCAAGGATATGGCATACTCACTCAAGGAGAAAGGCTGGTTGGAGCGCCTCTTCCAGGGGAAATACCTTATCTTGCCACTTTCTGCTGGAGAGAATGCGGTTTACACGGAACACGAGTTCGTCATCGCTTCCGCGCTCGTGGAACCGATGTACATCGGCTACTGGAGCGCGGTGAATCACCATGGTCTCACGGAGCAGATGTCACGGACAGTATATCTTGTGACGACAAAGCGCGCGCAGACACGAGAGATTCACGGTGTCGAGTATCGACCGGTGTCGGTCACTGAGCAGAAATTCTTTGGATATCAGCCGACAGCGGTCGGATCCGCACAGGTGAACATCGCCACTATCGAAAAGACGCTGGTTGACTGTGCTGATCATCCCGAGTTCTGTGGGGGAGTTGGTGAACTCGCCAAGGCGATGCAAAACGCAACGGAGAAGCGATGTTCGTGGGAAACTGTCGTAGAATATCTCCGCCGGGTCGGGAACGGTGCTGCAACGAAACGTATCGTATACCTCGCTGACCAGCTCAACATCAATCTCCCGGAGTACTGGGATCTCGTCGATGATTTCACGACCGGATATCCACTTCTTGACCCAACTCGAGAAGCGACGGGCACCCGGGACAGTAAGTACCAGCTGCGTCTGAACGTAGAACCTGAAGCATTCCTTCCGGAAGACTTCGCATGATTACCGATACACGTCTGAGACAGTTAGCCAGAGAACTAGACGTTCGTCTGGGTTACGCGGAGAAGAACTACGTCAACTCGTGGATTCTGTGGGCGATCTATACGAGCTCGTATGGAGATAATCTGCTGTTCAAGGGCGGCACCGCTCTTAGCAAGCTCTACTTCCCAGAGACATGGCGGTACTCAGAGGACCTCGACCTCGGTGTCGAAGGGGACTACCGAGGTAGCGAGGAAGAGTTGGCGACTGCGTTAGACGACGCAGCAAGGCGCTCCGGGATTGATTTCGAGGTTACCCAACATCGCAAGTTTCGGAACGAGGGCTATCCAACACATTATACTGATGAACAGGCGCAATACCACGGCCTTCAGGCCGTGAATACGCGCCGTAAGCTTGATTGTTCGACCCCACTATACACCTCTTGTGCGCGGAGAACTGGCAGTTGACTCGGTGTTTGCCACGGCGCGAGCCGAAATCAAACAAGTGAGCCGACCGCGCCGACCGACACAAAACAAGACACCTCCGAGCCGTCAACGCGGTAGGAGTAACGGCTTCGTGGCAGAGCCAGCGCCGTCGGTCGCAAACCGTAGACTCCCAACCGTCAGGATTGACCTGCCCGGCCAACACCGGGTGGGAGGCCCGCGTCTTTAGGCGCGGGAGGATGTCACGTTGACATCGACATCCAGTACAACGCCATTCTTGGCCACAGGAATACGACGAGTTTGGACGTCATGATTGACGAGCACGTGGCGTTCGATTCAGTGGATCACACCCACCAGTATGAAGACACGCCTGACTTCACGCTGACTGCGTACAACCTTGAGGAAATCTTCGCAGAGAAGCTGCGAGCACTCTACCAGCGATCACAAGTGCGTGACTACTACGACCTCTATCGCATGATACGAATTTCGAGCGCATACCTGCGTCTTCAGGCGCAGGTCGAGCGGTAGGCGCAGCGTGTCACCCGCAGCCGGTGATCGGGACGGATTTCCATCGTAATCGTTTTAGTGTGATAGCACGTAACATAGGGTGCTACGAATACCGTGAGAGGCCGTTCCCGAACAGACAAGGGATGGTGAGGAGCGCGGTCTGTTCCTCACACGGCGATGACATGGTATTCGATGGGGCCTATTTGACCGGGCCACAGCCCTATACAGGGGAGGAAACGAGAGTTCCCCCGGTGTGTCGCCGGTTCCCCTTGAGTGCGGGTTGGAACCTCGAACGCCGCACTCGGCGGAAATCCGATGGTCGGATTCCACGTCCTTCAGGGCGTGGAGGAGGTCAATCTATCCCTTACTCTGAATAAAGAAGCCTATATTCAACTACTGTTAACGGTACGACGGTGTTCAAATAAGGATTGAAAGGTGAGGCGTAGCGTTTTCTGCGTGTCCATGGCCGAAAACGCTACGCCTCACTGGTTCTATCGACCAGATTGAGTTAGATTTTGTGGAGCGAGAAGCAACACCAAAACTGTTGATAAAGCTCGGTATTCAGTCCTATCTTGCAGGACAATCACCTTCGAATACTGTATCTATTATTGAGGTATTTGGTGTTGAACGAGCACGTTCGACCGTTCACGATTGAGTTCACAAAGCCGATCTACAGCCCAAGGTGGACGAAACCCGGATCACATTGCGGTCGACGAGACCGTGATCCAACTTGATGAGAAGCGATATTGGCTGTACGCTGCAGTCGATTCTGATACAAACAATTTACTCCATTCAAAGCTTGAACCGGTAAGAACGAACGTTTTTGCTCACGCGTTCTTCGCCGAGCTACGCGAGAAACACGACGTCGATGACGCCGTGTTTCTCGTCGATGGAGCGACACCGCTCCAAGACGCCTGCTCTCGCCACCTCGATTTCAGATACGAACGTCACGGAAATCGGAACAGTGTAGAACGTGTTTTTCGAGAGATAAAGCGACGAACTATCTCTATCTCGAACTGTTTTAGCAACACCAAAGCAGAAACTGTCGACGAGTGGTTGCGATCATTCGCCTTCGCATGGAATCAGCTTATCTGAACACTACTATTTCTTCCAGCCGAAGAACTAACTATTTGTATGTAACTGGTAATTTTCTTCCATTGGGCGTGTATACACCTCGATAACGTGCTCATCAGGATCTTTGAAATATAACGACCGGTATGGCGCTTCAGCATCATATTCCCGTTTTGTTACGGGAACATCTGCGTGCTGAAGGAATTTATACGCGGTGTCAAAATCACTCTCATCAACATAGAGGGCGAAATGAACGTGGTCACCACCCTCATCATACAATGCGGAATCTGGCCAGTCAGTGACTGGTCGTGCTTTGTGTTTCCTGTCTTCATCGGAAAATTCGCGAGGCAGCCATAGGCCTAGGCGGGTATTCCCTCCAACATAGATCCACGTTGCCCAGACCTCTTCTCCAGAGGGTGATCCCGTAAATTGCCCATCAGCGTACCCCCATTGGTCAACAATGGGAAATCCAAGCGTCTCTGACCAAAATGAAACAGCCCGATCCATGTCTGCAACTTCGAGGACGAGTTCAGAAACACCCTGTACTGGCAGCGTCATACTATTCCCCTTATACGGATGTCATTAAAAGTCATACAATCCATTTGGGTCATAGAAACCCATCTTCGTTCTCGAGGGTTCGCTGGGCACCGAGTTCTTCGTATTCTTGGCCCGGTTCCCAAACGATGTTGTATCCTAGCTCGAGGAGCACCGCTTGTAGCTGATCGAGAACCTCGCCGGAGGAGACGATTTCGTGTGTGATAATCCTGCTGCCCGACAAACCGGCAGACAGGCGGTCGAGCCGCTCCTTCCACAGCACGGCTTCAGTGATCGTATCGAATTTCGATACGTCAGCGTCAAGTATTTCGAAACGATCACAGCCGGCGAATTTCGATGACACACTCTTAGTATCGATATAAGATCAGCCACCTCAATCTATATTAAGATCCAGTCCGAATAATCGAGTATGGTCGAGGATACCAAGCTGCGGAACCAGCAGACGACGGGCGAAGACCGTGTGCGGATGATCGCACGACAGCTGTCGGAGCCCCGGACAGCAAATTGGATCGCCTCCGAAGCAGGTTGGTCACACGAGCCAACCAAGCGCGTCCTCGAACGGCTCGTCGAGGACACCATCCTCCATCGTGACGACAGCGGCACCCACACCACGTACTACCCAGATTACCGCCGCCAAGCGATGCAGGAGGCGATGCGCCTTCGGGACAGCGGGCACACAGTTGAGGAGCTCACGGACCGCCTCGCCGAAATGAAGGCACAGATCCGGGACTGGGAGAACGAATTCGGCGTCGAGTCACCGAACCACCTTCGAGGAACGCTCGCCGACGACGCCCTTGACACCGACGAAGAGGACCGTCGCCGTGAGATCGCACGCGAGTGGGAACACCTCCAGCGTCGCATCCGGATCGTCGGGTTCGCTATCCGCGAATGGGACTTCCTAGCCCCAACAACAGACCCCGCCGAGGCCAGCAGCTAACGGATGTCTGTCCCGCACCCTGGTGGTGACCCGAACGCGAATCTATACGAACAACTGAAGCGGGACGTCCTTGACCGTGTACCACAGATTGCGGCGGTCGAGTACGTTCCGGACGATATCGAGGCCAAGCAGTTGCGAGCAATTTTCGATCCGGACCGCCTTGACCCTCCAACAGGGCCTGAATCGCCGGAACTAACCGTCAAGTGGTATCGCCAGGACCCACACGATTGGTTCCGCGTCAACTACACCAACCCAAACGCGGGTTTTCACGCTGGTTGGCACCAAGATGAGAATCATCCCGATCTCGGACGGGTGCATTTCCAGTACACGGTCGCCGACGAAGCGGACCGATGGGATATCACATTCGAACACGAGACACCTTCCATGATCCTCTGGGAAATCGTCGAAGATCTCCTTGAAGATGTTCGTCCGACATACCAGTACTCGAACGAGGAATCATAACCCCCGGTAAGACAACCGAGAACGCATCGGTCGATCACTCGCGAGTTCGTTCAAGCGATACCTCCTGGACAAGGGGAAGGCCGCGGTGGCGAGGGCGAAAACTACCGCCGGAACGCGGCGCACGAACTCGAGCGAGAGCGCACAGGCGGATGAGTCAGTCGTTGTGCACAGCCACGGCTGGAGTGGTTTTGGTGTCAGAAGAAGACGCTGAATGAGCGCCTTCGAGGTATCACGATCCTAGTGATACCAATGTCACGTAGCAGCGCTAGCGGTAAGGTCGTTACGGTCGATGAACAGGCATACGAACCAATCAAATAGCCCCCAAGCACGAAACGTCCAGACCGCGAACATCGAGATATGAATCGTAGAGAGTTCGTTCGAACGGCGGGTCTGCTCGGACTGGCCGGAATACCCGAGAAAGTCGCTGGACAGAACGATAGGAACAGCGCAGACGACTACGACACGATTCGGGTCCCTAACGACGAACCTACCATACAGGACGCCGTCGATGTTGCCGAGCAAGGCAATCTTGTGCTTCTCGAAGAAGACACATACGAGGAGGCAATCGAGATCAGGACACCTAGGATAACACTGCGCGGTCACAACCGAAACACGGTTATCCTCGACGGTGGGTTCGAGCAAGAAGACGGGATACTCGTCGAAGCCGATGGGGTCGCTGTCGAAAACCTTACCGTACGGCACTTTCGAAACAACGCCGTCTATTGGAACGATGTCGACGGGTTCCGGGGGAGTTTCCTGACAGCGTATAACAACGGCTACTACGGGATTTACGCCTATCGCTCACGTGACGGCCGATTTGAATACAGCTACGCGTCGGGTCATCCCGATGCTGGATTCTACCTCGGCCGTAACCAACCGTTCGAGGCAGTTATCTCCGACGTTGTCGCTGAGTATAACGGTCTGGGGTACTCGGGGACCAGCACGGGTGAGGATCTGACGATCAAAGATTCGATCTGGCGGCATAACATGGCCGGTATTGTTCCGAACACGTTAGATACGATTGACCCACCCCAGCATTCCTCACACATTGTGAACAACGTCGTCCACGACAATGGCAACCAGAATGCCCCCACTGAGCAATACACGTATCCGATGTTTGGCACTGGCATCCTTCTCTGGGGTGGGAACGATAATCTCGTCGAGGACAACATCGTCGACGGCCACCCAAATTTGGGATTGCCGCCTATCCTACCGTTGACGAGCCGTCGGAGAACGTGATCCGAGAGAATGTCGTCCGCGGATCAGGACGGGCAGACCTAGCGCTGGGCGCGCCTGCTGGCGAGGACAACCAATTTGAAGCAAATGAGTTTATGACCAGCCTGCCGTCGGCCATCCAAGACGATGCGAGCGAGGGCGACGATCACGTCAGCGAGATCTTTCAGGAACAACAACGCCGCGCCGAGAACGAGAACTATCCGTCGGGCAACTGGCGCGACCAGCCAGAACCACGAGACCAGCCGACAATGCGTGATCCGGAAGCGCCACCTCGGCCCGCCAGCAAATCCATCTCATGGGGACAGTGGTGAGCTCCTACTCGAGCTCAGCCATGTGGTAGGCAGCAACATCTGCGCGGGTCAGCTCTGAGGCGAAAATGGTGTTCAAGAACGGGTCTCTGATTCGACAATTAGTCGTCTTCTCGGCGTTTCTCGTTCGTGGATATTGTATAATTTCCATCACGTTCGTAGCGTGGATGGGGCCTGTTCACCAAAATTTCCGTATCCTATTTTGAGCAAGCATGCTCGAGACACCAGTAATCAAGTTAGTTTATAAGCGGTATGATTAACAGGCTGGAAATCGTGGTATAATCAAATGCCGACTCGAGAACTTCCGGAGGAGGCACCAGGACACTATCGTGAGTCGCATCCACACCCATACTACATTCCGGAAAAACTCCCCCTCACTACGCAGATTGCTGTCGACGACGTCCTCACGGAGCTTATCGCCGATGCCACCTTTCAACTCGGCCGCATCGACGGTATCAGTCCAACCGTCGATTTCTCACCAGTTCTCTACACTTCCCTCGTCCGGCTTGAAGCTGTCGAGACTGCCGAAATAGAAGGTGCTGACGTCGAAATGGACGAGGTCTACGCGTATCACACACGTACCAATGCAGGGGAGAATGTCGACACGAGCCGGGACCTTCAGGAGGTCCTGAACGCCGAACGTGCACTTCAGGAGGGGTTCAGCGCGATCAAACACGGTGAGCCAATAGCACTCGAACTCCTCCAGTCGCTCCACGAATTGCTCCTCGAGAACGTTCGAAACGAAGGCGAAGAAGTTGGAGAATGGCGGACCAGCGATGTTCATATCCCCTCTCCATACGCTAGTCAGCCACCATTCGTCCCCCCGCCCCACCGGAACGTTCCTGAACTCATGGACTCTCTGGAGGCCTACATCCAGATGGGCGGTCAACATCACCCGCTCGTTGACCTTGCGATTACGCATTACCAGTTCGAGACGATCCATCCCTGTGAGGACGGGAATGGACGGCTTGGTCGCATCCTCATCGTGTTACAGCTCTGTGCTGCTGGCTACCTGAGCGAACCATATCTCTACCCGAGTGCCTACTTCAATCGCAACAAGCAGGAATATGTGGAGAAGATGCGCGCTGTGAGCGAACACGGAGATTGGCGTGACTGGATCACGTTCTTTATCGAAGGTATCGAGGTGCAGGCACGGGACTCATACGAACGGACACTTAGGCTGATGGAGCTTCGGCGTGACTACGAACAACGGTATCAGGACCAGAAAACGAGTCATCGCCTCGCACGAGGAGTATTCGATATGCCATACTTCACAGCACACGACGTGCAGAATCGGTTCGATGTCAGTCGACAAACCGCATACAACGCCATTGAGGAGTTAGTGTCTGAGGGAATTATCGTCGAGACGACTGGAAACCAGCGGAATCAAGAGTACAAGGCAATCGATGTCTTCGACATCCTTGAGGGGATACCTGATCGCTAGTGACATCCTCCTCGCGATAAACGGCGAGGCTTCCCACGCAGTAAGAATACCGGACTTGCCGGTAAGGTTTTGAGACTCATACTCACCAAGCGTCATCCTTGAGCTGCAACCTCGTCTGTAGGTCGGCAGCCTTCTCGGCCATCGACTCGGTTGGGAACTCGAAGGTCTCTCAAGGCCCGCCCGTGTGGTCATGGGCCAGAACATGCGGACGCCCGTTGGCACTATCGATCGAGTCTCGAGCGTGGCTACGGTTGTTTCAGGCGATCGCCGAACTTGTGCCGATGTGGATCGATAGCGGTTCATCATCGCCGTCTTGGTTGACCATGACGTCTGTTAAACCCAAGCAAATAATGCTTCCAATTATCTAAATCGTGATTTTACTAACAGTGGCCACTGGAAACGACCTGAGTACAATCCAGTTATACATCTCCGCACAACATTCGGTTCAAACGTCTCAAACAGAATGTCTTTCTACTACGGCTGAAACGAATACCTGACATTGCCGGAGTTAGCAGACGGCCTCAGCTGCTGCAAATCGTTCATCTAGTTCGTCACGTACCCATTCAGCGAGGTCTGTTGTTGCTTCCGGTGCGCTCGGTGCCCAGAGTGGAAACGTTTTGGCCGTTTGAAGGAACGTCACTAGCCGGTAGATGGGCCGCCGTCGGTCGAACCTCTGTGGAAGTTCACCTGCCCATTCACAGTATCCGTCGTGAACCGCTGCGCGTAGTCGGCCTCGATCGCTGTCAGACACATCTGCCCGTTCAGCCACCCAGGCCTCACCCCAGCAGAGGCCTAAACCCGGGTCGCCAACCAGTGTCCACTCCCAGTCGATCACCCCTGGTCGCCCATTCTGGAACACGTTCTCTAACCGGACGTCTGGATAGAGGAGTGCGGGCGACGCGCCGTCAAGGACATCTGTCTTTCCGCGTACTAGATCGGCCGCCCGTTCAGGGACGCCTGCGAATCGCTCCGATGGGACGTCGTTCGCCTCGCGCTCTATTGCGTCTGCGAGCACCGCACTCCACGCACCAGTCTCACGGTCGAGGTGATCTCGGTCACCGCCAGTAATCCATCCATGGTCGTCGAAACGCGCAGTAGTGATCCCTGCCACCACCCGGCCGATATCCCGGGCAATAGTTTCTTGACTCTCGTCTGCTTCCCAGTCCGTGCTGGCGGGAGTTCCATCGAGAGGTGAGGTCGCAAGATATGGTGGATTGAACGCTGAGTCCGCCGCGATTACGGTTGGAACACGAACCGAACAGTGATCGATAGCATAGCGGGTGGTGGCGACTTCGCGCCGGTTACGGGCAGCGTCGCCATCTATACGAAGTTTCAGGAAAACACGCTCGCCGTTGGAAAATATGATTCGAAGCGTGTGATTCCCCGGACGACCCGAGTCCACTGCCTCGTCGATAGCAGTCATCGTGCGATCTTGAAAGGCGTCGTTGAGCACTATTCGGACCGAATCGTCCATAATTAGCAATTCATTCGAACGTTCTAACTATTTTTTCCTTGTTGAATCAGCGCTCTATTCGTAACGGTCTATGAACTGGTCGCTACTTAGCGTATTAAAATCAGAGCACGACGGCTAGGATACCAGTGAGGAATCACCGAGCAAGATTATCAGTAGATAGTAGTACGGTTTCTTTATTTAGAAATACGCTCGAAATCGAATTGGGCAATTCGGTAACTACGTGTGCGTATTTACCGAATCGGAATCTTTGTAACGCGGCTGTTTTTAAATTTATACATGGATAGAACAGATTGGTTCCTCGCACTCATCACGTTTTTATTGGCTGTAATCACCCTTGAAACCGTTTCAGATGCTACGAACGAACTCTTTCAAGATATTGGCAGTAGTATCTCTATATTGGTGATTTTCCTCTTGCCGCTCTATCTTTTGCCCACGTCGTGAAGAATCGTGATAAATCAGACTGATAATTGAGTCCTCTGTACTTACCGTGGTTTTCACGAACTACTCTGAATAAATCGCATTACCAACTACTGTTATTGGCGCCCAGCTATTTCTATTGAGCTGCAATCCAAATGCTATAAGTAACTAGGTATCATTAATCAAGATGGAAGCCGCGCTCCACCTCGTCGCGGGGGCATGCGTTGAAATGCCCCGGGTGTTGGAGCACCCGAGACGTGGCTTCCAATCCATCCGCGGATTTGAAAGCCATGTTTCGCTTACTTCTAACGGGATATAAACGTCCCGCACGAGAGTCGTATCGCACTCGAGTAGCCGTCGGTCGCGACAGTCACCGCTTGAGGTGCCTATGAGCGAGAAGACACAGTCAGAAGAGGAGGAAGACTGGTCGCTGCCATCGTGTCCGCACTGTGGGAAAGCGGTAATTCTGGTACACACACGCGGTCCGATGGAGCATGTTGCGGCGCCGTGTGGCTGTCGAGTCGCGTCGCCTGACCTCTGAGGGATACTCAATCATCGACGCCGATTGAGATCACTGCTGCCACATATTTTGGATTGTCGTAGTGGGTGTCATAGAAGAGTTCTCATACTCTGTGCGGGTAGCCGACGAATGATAAGTATAGAGCAAGTAGTGTGCAGCCTTTTCAGTGAGATAGCTATCTGGAAAATGTGATCCCAAGAGGGGCGATTTTTAATCCATTACGGATGCTGGTTGGTCGCCATTGTTCTCGCGCCGTGCGCTAATGCTGCAGGCCATTGCGGCGACCAGCAGGAACAGCGTCGGTAGCAGAAAGTACCAGCCGATACTCGTGACACCGAGGATTGAGATACCCATACCAATGACTGTCGTGGCCCAGGTGATGTAGCGGTGACCGGTCCACGCTGCGGCTCCGCCGAACGTGACGAGAGCCAGAAGAACCACTGCCCAGAAAAACAATACCGGAGCGTTTCCGGTGGGACTCCCTAAGAGGTAGTCGATACCCGACTCACAGCTGCGGGTAGTTCCGTCGGTATTTGACCCACTGCTTGTCCAGCACGAGACTGGGCCGAACGCTCCCATCAAAGATAGGGATCCATACGTTCCAGCCAGACTGGCCAACCCAGCAGCGATTCGGGCGACACGTTTGGGACCGGCCGTTGTGTTAGCCATATAGAACAAAACGTAGTGTAGTATAGTTAACATTCGTCTGGTAAGTACGTGATGCACTAAGTACGCACACGTACGTGCCGGCTGGTTCACCAGAATGTAACTGAGATTAATCCTTGGGAATGGTTCTATGACACCCTCTTGTCGTAATCAACACAAAGACGAGCAGTTTTCTACCGATCTAGCGGATATCGGTGAAGGAACAATCACGGAAACCGATAGTCGAGTATACTATAAATTTAGTATTGAATTTTGAACCCCATCCACGAGTTAGTCTTCCGGCATCGTCACACGAAGTTCGCCGTCGACCTCGTAGAAGTAGCCTCGCTCGATCAACCGGGAGAGGGCATGGGTCGCGTCCTCGGGTTCGAGGGCCAATTCATCAGGACTGCAGAGAACCTCGATCGCTTGCTCTCGAGGGAGACCGATGACGGGCGATCGAAAGCGGAGGTTGAACAAAAAGATGAATACACTGTTCCCACAGACGAAATCGGATCTCTGCCGCGTCTGTGATGAACCCGTCGTCGACGGTCGCTGGAACTACTGTTCGGAGCGCTGCCAGAACATCGTGAACGCGGCCCAGCGAATGTTTCTCTGGGACACCGTCCGGGACAAGATCCTCGAGCGGGACGCCTACACCTGCCAGAAGTGTGGTCGGTCCAAGGGGCTCCTGGAACTGAATCGATGGAGGTCGACCACATCGAACGGATCGCGGACGGCGGTCACCCACTCGGGGAGTCAAATCTCCAGACATTGTGTAGTGAGTGCCACGCCGAGAAGACAGCCGACGAGAACAGTACGACGACGCGAGATACTGTGCCGGACGTGACGCTTGACGAGTACCTCAAGTCGTAATGGTGGCCAGGGACCCCCATTCTGTCCAGTGTCTATTCTACCTATTCGTAGAACATACCCCACCGTGTCCAGTGTCTTCTGCTTCGAACAACCGACTCCAGTGACTACAATCCAGCAGAGAAAACTTCGGTTAGAAACTATGATCTAGCCGCTTCTGGATTGCTTCCGTTACCCCACCATGTCCACTGTCTCATCGAGTGCCTCGAGCAGCAAATCAGGATTCGTGTCGAGTGCATACTCGTAATATCGGCCACCGGATTCTCCTTTATTCCGTTCATCACGGGTTGCAATCCCCAGCATAGCAAGTTCTCCGAGATGGTCACGAATTCGTCGTGGTACGAGTGGTTCCACTGCAGCCCGATCACAGACGATCTCGTAACGGTCTTGGATATCACGGGCTCGAGTCGGTGCTTCACCCTCTTCATGAAGTATTACTAAAGCGTACAAGACGAGGTGTCCCTGTTGGGTGAGGCCGGCCACTCCATCGACGATCCGACTCCGCTCGAGCAAAGCTCGCGCTTCGTCGACGTGAGCTTCAGTGACGTGTTCAGCGTTCTGTTCGACGGCAACGTCGCCAGTCTCCATCAGTAAGTCGAGACTCTGACGGGCGTCCCCAGCATCCTTTGCACCGAAGGCAGCACACTTCGCGATTACTTCGTGCGGGACGACGTCATCGTAGAACGCAATATCGGCACGCTGGCGGAGACTATCTCGGAGTTCGTTCGCGTTGTACGCGGGAAACTGCAACCCCAGCTATCCAGTTGATCGTGGCCAGCTTTTTATACCTCGTTGCACAAAATCAGACAGTGTCTGAGATGGCGAAACAGGATATAACAGTCTGCATCGATGCGTACCCAAATGCGGACACTGCCATATTTCGCATCGAAGCAGCAGACGATATTCTTCGTCTACTAGTCGACGTCCACGAGACAGAGTTCACGATCCCCGATCTCGTCGACGCAACGGACGTGACTCGCTCGACGGTCTGGCGGGCCATCAACCTGCTCGAGAGGATCGGTGCCGTTCAGATTCGGGAGACACCGCAGCGAAACTACGTCGCCATCAATCCAGATCGTCTCCAGAAAGACGATCCAATACTTGCCATCGACCAGACAGAGTTCCATGCGCCGATTCGAACATTTGTCGACCAGATACAACGTGCAATCACCGACGCTGACGACGTCGACAATATTCGAGGAATCATCGTCTTCGGAAGCGTTGCACGCGGTGAGGCAGACCGCCAGAGCGACATTGACCTGTTCGTCGTCGTTGACGGCAATCGAACGAGTGCCCGACGCGTCGTGACCGACGTTGTTGCTGAGCTCCGTGAGCAGCGATTCAATGGAGACCGGTTCGATTTCGAACCGTACGTCGAATCCGTAGAAAGCGCTCAACGGGCCGGATCGAAGCTCCATGAAATCTTCACAGAGGGAGTTACAGTGTATGGGGACGATCAGCTTCAGTCGCTCCGCAAGGCGGTATTGCTAATGAGTAGTACCGCCGGCATCGAGGGATATCGAAAGACAAACTCACAGCGTCTCTCAGACTCTTCCAACTTCGTCAGAAATCCTACGCAAACCCGGACGAGAAGCCCTTCGAGATCATAAGAGCGATCTTAGAAGCCAACGGTGTCCAGATCGTTGATGAGGTGATCTCGGCACTGTCGTCGATGGAATCAATGGCAGAACTCGAGAGCACCATTCGACTGATCGACAGGCGGGGCTATCTTGTGGACCAGATGAGTCCCTCTTTGGCTCCGTAGCGGTCAACGAGCCGAATTATATACCAAACTGTGTTGGGGGTGAAACTTTGTCCAATGCCTATATATCTTAAAATGCGGTTGAGCCAAACCGTATCTGGCTGTACCGCGCACGGCTGGCCGCCACACGGCGGTCACTCGTGGACATCCTTCGGACAGATTCAGACACAGCCGGCGTGGTGAATTGCCACGGGGTCAAGCAGTTCGAGATGCGGGGCATCTGTTATCACGGAATACTTGATTTCCGTACAGCCTCCAGACACACGGCCTGCTTTATCTGTGGACCGCCTCGAGGTCAAGTAGTTCGAGAATCTTTGATTCTCGTCATCACGAGAGAGCTTTGCTCTCTCGAACGACCCCGAGGCACTCGGCCTGTTTCGCCTGTAGAACTAAGATTTCTGACGGAAGAGGACTATCCATACGCATTGTTATCGAAAAACCATCATACATTTTGTACAGTTTATATTCTGTTCATACTACCCAATCATAGCCACCCCGCGCGCTGCTTTCTAGTAAACATGTAAGGTGTTTATAACCTCAGGATTTAAATAATAATGTCTGGCATTCAACTGTGATGTCCACGAGGCAACAGTCGTTAGCGGTACCAGACGAGCTCGCATCACCACAGGCCAAACTGGTCTACCTGTCCCTTCTCATCATGGAGGACGCAACAGCGACCAACCTCCAACAGTTCCTCGGACTGCCGAAACTCACGCTCCTCTCCGTACTCGAGTCGCTCGTTGCAAAGGATCTCGTCCGCCAGACGGAGGATGGCTATGTCAGTCAGTGAATTTACCGAGTCCCTGATCGTCCCCACCGGTACACAGACCGATCTCCGGGTTGATTGTTATGTCCGGTCCGCCGTTGGAGGACCGACTGCCGAAACGATTACCTCGATTGTCGATCGACTGCAGCGGCTCTGCGACTACGGGCAGATCAGCACCTGTCAAATCTCCTCATGGCCGCCGGAACGCCATACGGTCAACACGCATGAACCGACGCGACATGGGCTTATAGCCGAGTTCGAACGCTGGGCTGACCAACACGGTGTGACGCTCGAGCCAGCCTTCCGTCGGCAAACGGTACCACCGTCATCACTCGGGATCAGTGCCGACGATTCGCGTGAACGAATACGGGTACCGATCGTAGCGCTGGCATTGTACGAGGATACGCCTCCCGATTCAGACCCGGAGACAGAGTCTCTCCGCGGGGTTGTTCCATATACCGATCAGACCTACACGGATACCGCTCGGACGTATACGGTCGATGACTGGCTCTCTGCGGTCGACCCAGAGATGTCTGAAGGGGGAACACATGATACGCAGACCGATCACCCATCGCTGCTGGAGGGAGAGCGATGAGTATCGAACAGCGTAAACGGCCGGCTGAACTGGATCTCCCGTCTCGGCAGCCGCTTGCCGGACGGACGTGTCTGATCACCGGTGGGTCACGTGGCATTGGGCGTGGCATCGCCCGTGAACTGGGTCGCCACGGTGCAACTGTCATCGTCAACTACCGGTCGTCGGAGACGGCCGCCCATGAGGTCGCTGACGTGATTACGGAGTCCGATACAGAGGGGACAGCTCATCCGGTCCAAGCCGACGTCACGGACCGTAATGAGGTCGAAGCGATGCGCGAGGCGGTTCAGGACTCGTTCGGCCCGATCGACATCCTCGTCAACAACGCCGGGATCACGTGCGATTGTACGTTCGCCACTATGACTCACGAGGACTGGCACCGTGTGATCGACGTCTCCCTCCACGGGACGTTCAACTGTACACAGGCGTTCTACGACGATATCGCAACAGTCGACGACGGGCGAGTAATCAGTATCTCGAGCGTGATCGGCAAGCAAGGAAACGTTGGACAGGCAAATTACGCGGCGGCGAAAAGCGGCCTCTTCGGCTTCACTCGCTCACTCGCACTCGAGTTGGCGGATACCGGAGCAACGGCGAACTGCATTGCGCCCGGCTTCACCCGCACCGGGATGGTCGAAGCCATTCCCGACCATATTCGGGACGATCTACATGCGGAGATTCCGCTCGATCGATTCGCCAACATCGACGAGATCGCCGGACTCGTACGCTATCTCGCTACGGAGGAATCGGGCTACATCACCGGGGAAGTGATCGACATCAACGGAGGGATCGACCTGTGACGACGGCTCGTTCCCAAGCCACGGACGGGCACACCGAACGCGTGGCGGTGATCGGCGCCTCGATGACGCAGTTCGGCCAGCGCGAGGAATGGATCCTGGACCTGTTGGCGGAGGCTGGAAGTGAGTGTCTCGACGATGCAGGCGTCGAGGCGTCCGACGTCGAGCACCTCTACGTCTCGAACATGACCAGTGGCGAGTTCGAAGGGATGACAGGCGTGATGAACGCGCTGGCCCACGATCTGGGCGCGATACCGGCATACACCCAACGGGTCGACCAGACGAGTTCCAGCGGCGGCGCCGGTATCTATGCCGCCTGGCAGTCGATCACAAGTGGCGCTAGCGACATGACACTGCTCGTCGGCGGCGAGAAAATGACCCATACGACGACCGGCGAATCAACCGACATTATCGCCTCGATCGGTCACCCTGTCGAGTATAAACACGGGGTCACGCTCCCGTCGTTCGCGGGACTCACGGCCCGCCATTATCTTGAGCGGTTCGACGTGCCCCGCGAGAGTCTCGGCAAGGTCGCGGTTAAGAACCACGCGAACGGCGTCGACAACCCTAACGCACAGTTCCAGAAGGAGGTCGACCTCGAGACCATCCTCGAGTCACCGATTATCGCTGATCCGCTCCGCCTGTATGACTTCTGTCCGGTCACGGACGGCTCGGCTGCGCTGCTGTTCTGCCCCGAATCGGTCGCCCAGGAGTACACCGACGAGTACGCGGTGGTCGCGGGCGTCGACGGTGCAACGGACACCCACGTCGTCCACGAGCGGAAGGATCCGACCGTGATGGACGGCGTCGTCAAAAGTGGACAGGGTGCCTACGAGATGAGCGGCTACAGCCCCGATGATATCGACGTGGCCGAACTCCACGACATGTTCACCATCCTCGAGTTCCTCCAGATGGAGGGGCTCGGCTTCGCCGAGCAGGGCGGAGCTTGGCAACTCGTCGAGGAAGGTTACACCGAGCGCGACACCGGCGAGTTGCCGATCAACACCTCGGGCGGACTCAAGTCGAAAGGGCACCCGCTCGGAGCCAGCGGTGTTGCTCAAGGCGTCGAAATCTACGAACAGCTCGTCAGCGAGGCTGGCCCGCGGCAGGTCGACGCAGACGTGGGGCTGTGCTGTAACGTCGGCGGGTTCGGCAACTGCGTCATCACGACGATCATGGAGGCAGCACGATGACGATGGACGCGACTCGGTACACGGACGGTTCGATCAGCTACCCTAGGCATCCACGCGGTCCCGGTGGCGCGGAGCCGGTCGAAACGATCGATCTCAGCGAGTACACCGCCGAGGTTGTCACGTGGACGACGAGTACGGCGACGCCACCCGGTGTGCGCGAGCCGAACACGCTTGCGATCGTCGAATTCACCGTTGAGGGTGAATCGGTCCGGGCGATCGGGCAGGTCACGACCGATGAGGTCGCAACCGGTGACGAGGTCCGCCCGGTTCACGTCGACGAACTCCGCGAACCCGGCGCCGGCATCCGTGAGCCCGATAGTCAGGCGTGGGACGGCTACCGGTTCGAACCAGCGTAAACTACCGCGCTCTCCCGCTCACCTGACAGCTCACGCTCAACAAGATAGCCGTCGTGGCCGATGACGGAATCATTCACTGGGTCACATCTGATCAGGAACCCGCGGCAGTTACGTTCGGGTAACCGACTAACTGAGACGTTAGATTACTGTTTATCACCCTGTAGGATAACGTTCCATCCGGAGGCACTCCCCGAACCACGCTCCAGACTCGAGTCACTCGCGACTCGAGAACTGCACCCACCTGCGTTCCTCGTTCGGCATCGCTCTGGGACATGTCATTGCGATCCGACGACGAGGAACACGCGCTGAGCGGACCACAGCTACCGAGACACACCACCAGGGTGCCTCCATTTCTCCACACGACGGCTTCGATACTAGCTTCGCGAGGAATTCGCGGAGTCGCTACTTTGTTTCCGTCTCACTCCGAGCTCGCGTTCCCACTGCTGTTCACCACCGCGTGGGGTTCCGATCTCCGTCGCAGCGAACCTTTCTCCGAACGTTGCGATAGCGATACTACTCGAGCCCAGCGAACATCCGATCGTAGTCGTCGGGACGAACCGGCCCGTCGAGTACTGGATCGTCCGTCTCGCGCATCCATGTTGCGAGCGTCGACGCTAGTTTGGCTCGCACTTGTGCGTATTTCGCTTTGTCGGCGACATTCTCCTGCTCGTGTGGGTCAGATTCGAGGTCGTACAGTTCTTCGTACACCCGCGTCGGCCGCCCGTAGCGGCCCCGGACCTCGCGCCCGGCCAGGCTCGCGTAGACGTCGTTGGGGAGAAACACCCTCGGGTTGTGCCAGAAGTTCCTGATGTACTTGAACCGCTCTGTCCGGACAGCACGAATCGGGTTGTACATTCCGTGCCAGGTGATTTCTGCGAATACGCGGTTGCGAGGGAGTACATCCGGTCATTATCGAGCAGCGGGACCAGACTGTAGCCGTCGATGTCATCCGGTGTCTCGCCCGTAGCGAGGTCGAGAACAGTCGGCAGGATGTCTACATTACTCACTAGCTCCTCGTAGACCGTCCCGCCGTCGATCAGCGGTGGATACCGTGCCAGCAGAAAGGCTTCGATGCCCGGATCGTAGCAGGTCCCCTTCGCTCGAGGGAATGCGATGCCGTGCTCGGTCGTAAACAGCACAAGCGTCTCCTCCTCGAAGCCCGCCGACTCAAGGGAATCGAGGATCGTTCCCAGAGCATCGTCGAGCGCGTACACCATCCCTCGCATGGCTGCGAGATCCTCGCGGATACCTGGCTCGTCGGGCAGGTACCCGGGAACCTCGATCTCGTCGGGGTCGTCCGCGTCGTAGCGATCGCCGTACCCGTAGAGGACGTCGCCCTCCTCCTCGTCCACTTCGTCCATCTCCAGGCGGTGGGCCTCGAAGAACCCCACCGACGCGAAAAACGGAGGCTCGAGACCGCTGTCCAAGTACTGCGAGAGGGTGTCCGCGACGTCCGCCGCGCGGTTGACCGAGTGCAATTCGGGAGCGACGTTCGGAGAGAGGCGACCGGCCGTATGGATCTCGTTGTAACCGATGTCTTCGGGCGACTCCGAAATGTGCTGGAGTCCGAACAGGTGTGTCCCGTAGCCGGCTTCGGACAACCGATGCGAAAGCGTCTGTTCGGTGTCGAGTTCCCATTCGGTATGAGCCAGTCCCAAGAGTCCGTTCACGTGCGGGTAGTAGCCGGTGAAGAGGCTACTGCGGCTCGGCGAACACTGCGGTGCCGTCGTAAAGTGGTTGGCGAACCGGGCGCCCTCATCGGCCAACCGATCGAGGTTCGGCATCTCGATGTCGACGCCGTAGCACCCCACGTATTGGCCGAGATCGTGGCAGTGTATCAGGAGCACGTTCGGCGCATCCATTGTCATTTTCTCCCACGGGAGAAAACGGTTAAAACTGCAGCCGTGTGACGGCGGATTTCGAGAGAAGTAGGTGTCTCAGCGATGGACAAGAAGACAGATACTCGAGAATCGTTACCGCAACATTCTGAAGCCCGAGAGCGTCGTCTGGGACAAGATCGGTGAAACCGTCGAAGAGAACGCAGTTGTCGACAAGCTTTGTCAGCTCCGCGAGGCCGCTCGAGAGGGCAACGTCCCAGTGTTCTACTCCCCGCATACTACGAGGACGCGGAGTACGACGACTGGCAGCACCTCAACGCGATCGACGAGATCATGTCCGACACGCGGATGTTCGACGTCGACACCTAACCGTCAAAAACGAACTCCAGTTGTTTGTTGGTCGTGAGAACGATCGGCGCCTAAGCGGCACAACGCTTTCACCTAACGGACCGTACGACGGCACGTGAACCACGATACCTGGTCCGAGTCACAAGCAGAAACGACCGTCACCGTCGACGGCCACGAGCTGTCGATCGCGTATCGTGACGAAGGCGAGGGCGAGCCCGTCGTGTTTCTCCACGGTATTCCGACGTGGTCGTTTCTCTGGCGGCGGATCACTCCTCAGTTAGCGGATCAGTTTCGGACTATCGTCCCGGATTTCGTCGGCTACGGAAACAGTGATCGGCGCGATACGTTCGACCGCTCAATCCGCGCTCAGGAACAGGCCGTCGCCAACCTCGTCGACCAGCTGGGACTCGAGGAGTTCCACGTCGTCGGTCACGATATCGGTGGTGGCGTCGCGCTCCGGTACGCCGCACAGACGGACGATCGGATCGACAAACTGGTCCTTTCGAACGCGACAGCGTACGGATCTTGGCCGGTCGAGTACATTACCTCGCTGGGGCTCCCGCGGACCCTCGAGATGGATGCTGACGCGTTCCGCGAACGACTCGATCGCGCGTTCGTCGACGGTCTCGAACGAGACGACCTGAATCCGGAGTGGGTTGACGGGATGACAGAGCCGTGGCTCCGAGCTGACGGTCGGCGGGCGTTCGCCCGCGCTGCCGTCGCGACGAACACGAACCATACGACCGAAATTGATTACGATATCATCGACGTCGACCTGTTGTGCCTGTGGGGCACAGCGGATACGGAACAACCCGTCGACGATGGCCGGAGACTCGTCAACGATATCGGTGGCGAGATCGTCGCGCTCGAGGACGCCGGACACTGGGTGACCGAAGACCGGCCGGACGCGTACCGTGACCATCTCGAAGCATTTCTCACTGAGTAGCGTCGGTCGACGCCGTGACAGCGATTACAAATCTGGAGAGTATCGTTCGGGCAGACGACCGGGTCACCATTATAATCCGTGCGGTCGTCGTTCGCGTGATGGTAGCAATTCATCGAGTGACGACGACGGAAGAGAGGGTGTCGGGAACGATGCTCGGCGGCCGCTTGCCGACGGTGGGTCGGACGACTGACTCGTGACCATGGAGAGCGATTCCGATGTCGAGACGTCCGTCAAGCGGGTGAAAGACGCCATCGAGGGGAACGACGACCTCGGCCTGATGGCGGAAGTCGACCACGAGGCCAACGCCGCTTCGGTCGACCGTGACCTCCAGCCGACGACCGTGCTGGTATTCGGGAACCCGGATCTGGGAACGCCGTTGATGCAGTCGGCCCGGACGCTGGCGATCGATCTCCCGCAAAAACTGCTCGTTATGGAACGAGAGGATGGAACGGTCACGGTAACCTACAATGACACGACTTATATCGCGGAACGACACGGCGTCGACAAGCAAGACGACCGCTTAGACACTGCTTCGGATACACTGTCATCGCTGGCCGCTATCGCGGCCGGACGGGAGTAACGAGCCTGTTGCGACTACGGGTTTTGATCAGAGGGGAAAGGGACGCCTTTAGCAGTCACATTCGCCGGTCGTGGCGGCAGTGTACTCCAGCATAGTGAGGTTACGATACTACCTCGAATACCTGTTTGCTGATCACGATCAATCGTCCGCCGTCGAGGCGTGTTCATTCGCCCGACTTCGCAGGCCGGCCGCCATCGCGGGGACGTCACTCGCCGTGACGGGACCATCGGTCTCGAGTTCCCCGAGCGACTTCGGGAACTCGCGGTGTTCCTTATGAATCGCGATTCCAACCTTCGCCCCCTGGCCCATCGCGACGGGGATCTGGTTGTGTCCAGTCGTCAGATCGCCGACCGCGTACAGGCCGCCGACCGACGTTCGGCCGTGATCGTCAACATCGACCATTCCGTCGTTATTTAGATCTGCGCCGAGCGATGCTGCGAGGGCATTGTTGTACTCACTCCCGTACATCGCGAAGCCGCCCGTGTACTGACGGACTGTACCGTCGCCGGGCTCCGTCTGGCTGCCAGTGGGACGTGGTCCCACGCTGTCTGCGAACTCCAAGGCCTCGAGCCAGCCGTCATCGCCGTTCCGGACGCCGGTCACGTCCTCGTGAATGACGTCGACGGGGTGGTGCTTGAGTATCGTCGCAGTCTCGTCGCTCCAGGTCGGTTCGTCACCGCGGAGCAGCAGATCGACGTCGTCGGTGACGTTCAGCACGATCATCGCGACATGGGCAGCGCTCTCGTCGTGGCCCATCATGTAAACCGGCTCGTCGACGAACATGGACGCGTCGCAGTGCAGTCCGCGCCCGGTTCGAGGCAGCGGCGGCTCAGGTCGTCCGTCGGAGAACCCAGTCGCCAAAACGACGCTATCCGCGATGGCCGAACCATCCGTCGTCTCGAGTGCGAACGAGTCGTCGATCCGCTTGACGCCCGTCACGAACTCCTGATGGTAGTCGGCACCGTACGATTGAATCTTCTCGACCGCCGTTTCGAGGAGTTCGTTGCCCGACACTGATTCGGGGGTGCCGATGACGTTGTGCGTGTCCTGCATCATCGCGGCCCGACCCCCGCCCCGGTCGAAGACTGCGGTATCATGTCCGAGTCGCGCCGTGTAGAGGGCGGTTGTCAAGCCGGCGGGACCACCTCCGACCACGGCGACTTCGTATCGGGATTCATTCGAGGTATCAGTGGATGTCGTCATTTTATGGTGACCTATAGTTAGCAATAAACGCTCGCTAACCTGTTGGTCATTCGGTCACCGGTCGGTAACCGGCCTCAGTGCAGGAGCGAAGAAGTAGTCTAAGAACAGAATAGATACTACTAGTAACTAGGTTACAATACGTGACAATATGCCGATTCAGGACTAATTGACCCCTATGGCACTGTCTAGTTACTCGATCTCGACGTATAGAAGTGTTTCAGAGCCTGCTACAGCATTACTGGTGAAATATGAGATTGTCACTGCTTATGAGAAATTTGCTGAAGCAGCCGAATTATCGCTGCTCGTGGAACAGAGTCCCCTATATCAGATCCAATATGGTGATTTTACAGCCGATACCGTCACTTCATCACCTTCCCGTATTGCGGTTTCTCTTATCTAGACAGTGCCACCCCTATGGACGAATCAACACAGCAACTGAAAGTGTGGTGTACAGGCGAAGACTGGTGTCCGATCACCTCCACTGCAACGCTAATCGGCAAGAAGTGGCACACTGTGGTCATTCATCAGCTACTTGCCAACGGTCCGCTTGGGTTCAATGCACTCAAAGAAGAAGTCGGAGGCATCTCCAGTAAGGTTCTCTCGGACGTCCTCGAAGATCTCGAACAAAAGCAACTGATCGACAGAGAGATTGTCAACGAGAAACCAGTCCGAGTCAAGTACTCGCTGACCGACATCGGTGAGTCACTCGAACCAGTCATTCAGGAAATGGCTCATTGGGGAGAAGAACACCTAATGACTGCACCGAACGAAGAGAGTTCAGTTGCGTAACTGTATGGATTATTTGGATGTTATAAGGTTCTACCTGTTGTTTCGCCTCGCTAATAAGAATATTACATAGCGGTCGCTGTGTGAGTGAGAGTATGAGTAGGAGCGGCGAATCGAATTTCCCAGAGGGTCGCCCACTCCAGTACTCACCGAAACGTAGGCGAGCTTATCTTCCGTGTTCGGGATGGGTACGGGAGGTACCTCGCCACTGTGGCCGCTGTAATGCCGATCAGCGGAATCGAACCGCCGTCAGACCACGATCGGTGAAGTTCGACCGTATTGGTCGATATGAGTGGAGGCGGCGAAACGAATTTCCCAGAGGCTCGCGCACTCCAGTACTCACCGTAACGCTGGCGAGCTTATCTTCCGTGTTCGGGATGGGTACGGGAGGTACCTCGCCGCTGTGGCCGCCCTAATGCCGATCAACGGGATCGAACCGTTGCAATACCAATATCGGTGGTGTGTCTAAGACCGTGTATACGTGTAGTCCAGTTTACGTCCGGACCCGTTCTCGCGTCACGGATCCAATGCGATGTAATGTATGAATGTGTGGCTCGATCGATTAGTGCTCGCGGGCTCAACACCTCGTTGCCTTGGTGCGTACACCCCGAGTCTATCGAACTCGTCTTCTACGAGTGATCTCAATGGTATCTCTTTTCCAGGTGGGTTTCGAGCTTAGATGCGTTCAGCTCTTACCCCGTGGTGCGTCGCTGCCCAGCACGTGCCCTTCCGGACAGCTGGTACACGAGTGGCACCCATTCGTAGTTCCTCTCGTACTATACGAACGTTCCCGTCAGATACCGTAACACCCCCAATAGATAGCAGCCGACCTGTCTCACGACGGTCTAAACCCAGCTCACGACCTCCTTTAATAGGCGAACAACCTCACCCTTGCCCGCTTCTGCACGGGCAGGATGGAGGGAACCGACATCGAGGTAGCAAGCCACCCGGTCGATATGTGCTCTTGCGGGTGACGACTCTGTTATCCCTAAGGTAGCTTTTCTGTCAGCAATTGGCCGCATCAAGCAGCCTAATTGGTTCGCTAGACCACGCTTTCGCGTCAGCGTCGATCGTTGTGTTCGACACTGTCAGACTTCCTTTTGCTCTTGCGCTCTTCCCCGAGTCTCCGACTCGGGTGAGGAAATCTTGGGGCGCGCTCGATATCTTTTCAAGCGCGTACCGCCCCAGTCAAACTGCCCGGCTACCAGTGTCCTCCGCCAGGAGTGAGAGTCGCAGTCACCATCGGGTAGTATTTCAATGCTGCCTCGGTGGCCCGCTAGCGCGGGTACCTGTGTAACGGCTCCTACCTATGCTGCACAATGGCGACCACGTCTCAGTGACAGCCTGCAGTAAAGCTCTATAGGGTCTTCGCTTCCCCTTGGGGGTCTCCAGACTCCGCACTGGAACGTACAGTTCACCGGGCCCAACGTTGGGACAGTGGCGCTCTCGTTGATCCATTCATGCAAGCCGCTACTGAAGCGGCAAGGTACTACGCTACCTTAAGAGGGTCATAGTTACCCCCGCCGTTAACAGGTCCTTCGTCCCCTTGTACGGGGTGTTCAGATACCTGCACTGGGCAGGATTCAGTGACCGTACGAGTCCTTGCGGATTTGCGGTCACCTATGTTGTTACTAGACAGTCGGAGCGCCCGAGTCACTGCGACCTGCCTCTTCGCGAGGCAGGCATCCCTTATTGCGAACGTACGGGACTAACTTGCCGAATTCCCTAACGTCGGTTGATCCCGACAGACCTTGGCTTTCGCTGCCATGAGTACCTGTGTCGGATCTCGGTACGAACAGTGTGCTTGCCTTTTCACGGGCTCTAGGTTGGCCTGACTTGCGCGATCCTGCCATTCGTTCGCTTCGTGCCATTACGGCTTCCACGAATTTCGACAGTTCGACTGGGCGAAGGCCCAGCTCAGGCGGCCCCAAAGCGTCGGCTTTGAGTGCACACTGGCATAGGAATATTAACCTATTTCCCTGTTGTCAGCTTCGACTTACGGGCTGACTTAGGACCGGCTAACCCTCAGCTGATAAGCATTGCTGAGGAACCCTTACTCGTTCGGCCGTCGGGGTTCTAACCCGACTAACGCTGCTACTATGACCAGGATTTCGTTACTGAACGGTCCACACGAGTTCTCACCCGTGCTTCCACCCGAACAGAACGCCAACCTACAAGATTGCGGTCTGATCCGCACTGCTAGGTCTCGGTGGTAGACTTGAGCCCCGATCATTTTGGGCGCCTCAAACCTCGGCCGGTAAGCTGTTACGCTTTTCTTGGAGGGTAGCTGCTTCTAAGCTCACCTCCCGGCTGTCTAGGGCTTGAGACCACCTTCGATCGCACTTAGTCTACACTTGGGGACCTTAACCCAGCTCTGGGTTGTCTCCCTCACGGTACACAGGCTTACCCCGTGCACCGGACTCCCTGCGTCAAACGACGTTCATAGGTTCGGAGTTGGACAGGGGGGCGCACTCCTCTCGGAGTGCGGTCCCCCAATCCGTCGCTCTACCCCATGAACTATCTCGGCAGAGGTCATGCTTCGACATGTTTCGGTTGGAACCAGCTGTTTCCGGACTCGATGGGCCTTTCACCCCTAGACGTAGGTCACGAGAGGGTATTGTAGGACACCAACTCTAACAGACTTCCACGTGCCTTTCGGCACGCTTCATCTTGCCCACGCCTAGATCGTCCGGTTTCGGGTCGTGCCCGTTTGACTCCCCGCGCTTGAACACGGTGGCCCTGGTGCAAAGCACTGCGGCCATATCGGTTTCCCTACGCCTTCCTCGATAAGCGAGTTAGACTCGTCAAACAGGCACACTCCCTGGTTCGTTTTTCAAAACGTACGACAGAACACCGGCTTCCCAAACCTCCTACTAGAGGTTCGCACCTCGATCGTTTTGTCCGGGACCTTGTATGCCCTGTCGCTCCATCGCCAACTGATTTCACGCCCTATTGCACCTCCCTTCGTGGGGTGCTTTTCAGCGTTCGCTCACGCTACTTGTTCGCTATCGGTCTTGAGGAGTGTTTAGTCTTCGCGGTCGATGCCCGCGATATTCACGAGGGATATCCAACCCCCGATACTCTGGGACTGACGCACAGCGTACTCGTCGACGGTACGGGACTGTCACCCTGTTTCGTGCTCTATTCCAAGAGACTTCGCGTCGAATTTCTGCTGCTGAGAGTCAGCCCGAACACCACATTGCCCGTGAAGGCTTCGGTTTGGACTGTGTCGCGTTTATTCGCCATTACTAACGACATCGCGTTTGCTTTCTTTTCCTGTCGATACTAAGATGTTTCAATTCTCGACGTTCCCCATTGCGCGAAGCAATTGCGGTGGGGATTCCCATTCGGAAATCCTGAGTTCTTCGCCTCCGTGCGGCTCCCTCAGGCTTATCGCAGCTTGGCACGTCCTTCATCAGCTCTCAAGCCGAGCGATCCACCAGCTGGCACAGTAGCCACGTTCATCGGATCGGCGGTTGCAAAGCAACCACGTAGTGACCCGGGAACGGGTCCAGTGGACGCCTGGACTACACGTACACACGGTCTCATCTGCACGCCGTAGACGCGGCATGCATTAACCCTTCCCACCCGCGTTTACACGGGATGGTGCATCGGTTCTATCGTACTCAATCATCGAGCCGTCTCCCACTTAAGGGGCACGATTCGATGACCAGTACGAGCCATGGACCCACAGGGATTCGAACCCTGGGCATCCTCCTTGCAAAGGAGGCACTCTACCACTGAGCTATGGGCCCACGTCCGCCCACAATGGGCGGACAAAGCGTATCACGTTAGCCTCGGTAGTTCAAAGGTGCCCGATCGGCCATACGGTGGTCGATCGAACGTGGAACCGCAATCCGCTAAGGTGGGTCAGGCGCGACGGCCTGATCCCGATCTGTGGAGGTGATCCAGCCGCAGATTCCCCTACGGCTACCTTGTTACGACTTAAGCCCCCTTGCGGAGCCCAGATTCGACCAACGTTGCGTTGGCCTCATCCGGACCCCACTCGGGTGCTTTGACGGGCGGTGTGTGCAAGGAGCAGGGACGTATTCACCGCGCCCTTCTGAGGCGCGATTACTACCGAATCCAGCTTCATGAGGGCGAGTTTCAGCCCTCAATCCGAACTACGACCGAGTTTCGGAGATTAGCGTCCCCTTTCGGGGTTGCATCCCACTGTCTCGGCCATTGTAGCCCGCGTGTCGCCCAGCACATTCGGGGCATACTGACCTACCGTTGCCCGTTCCTTCCTCCAGTTTGGCACTGGCAGTCCTCTTAATGTACCCAACCACCACAAGGGTGTTGCTGGCAATTAAGGGTGCGGGTCTCGCTCGTTGCCTGACTTAACAGGACGCCTCACGGTACGAGCTGACGGCGGCCATGCACCTCCTCTCAATGGCTCCAGTAAGATCATCAATCTGACCTTCACTGCACATTGTCGATGCTGGTGAGATGTCCGGCGTTGAGTCCAATTAAACCGCAGGCTCCTCCGGTTGTAGTGCTCCCCCGCCAATTCCTTTAAGTTTCATCCTTGCGGACGTACTTCCCAGGCGGTCTGCTTCACGGCTTCCCTACGACACAGCACAGGCTCGTAGCCTGTGCCACATCTAGCAGACATCGTTTACAGCTCGGACTACCCGGGTATCTAATCCGGTTCGTGACCCGAGCTTTCGTCCCTCACCGTCGGATCCGTCTTCCAGAGGCGCTTTCGCCACCGGTGGTCCGTCCAGGATTACGGGATTTCACTCCTACCCCGGACGTACCCCTCTGGTCTTCCGGTCCCAAGCCACACAGTTTCCACCGGACGCCTGCGCGTTAAGCGCGCAGATTTCCCGATAGACTTGCGTGGCCAGCTACGGACGCTTTAGGCCCAATAATAGCGGTCATCACTCGTGCTGCCGGTATTACCGCGGCGGCTGGCACCGGTCTTGCCCAGCACTTATTCTACTACCACCTTACGGTAGTGAAAAGCGAGGACTATATGCCCTCGCACTCGGAGTCCCCTTATCGCACTCGCGTGCAGTGTAAAGGTTTCGCGCCTGCTGCGCCCCGTAGGGCCCGGTATCTTGTCTCAGATACCGTCTCCGGGCTCTTGCTCTCACAACCCGTACCGATTATAGGCACGGTGGGCCGTTACCCCACCGTCTACCTAATCGGCCGCAGCCACATCCTATGGCGCCGTAGCGTTTCAAGTTCACACCACTCCAGGTGGTGAACTCTATTCCGAATTAGCCTCAGTTTCCCGAGGTTATTCGGATCCATAGGGTAGTTTGGCCACGTGTTACTGAGCTATCTGCTACGAGTCTGAACTCGTGCAACTAGCATGGCTAAATCGGACTCCAATAGCAATGACCTCCGGCAGGATCAACCGGAATGCTATATATGTACTCCCCATAGTGGGGAGGGTCTGTTGGCGGTGAATGTTGCAAACACACTCACACATAAATGGTCCACGTTCGATGACACTGGTCGAATGACCAAACGGGCGTCACCGAACTACCAAGGCTAACATCAGATCCCATCTGTACGGCGGACCGCAGGGGTAGGATCCTCATCTCCTTCGGATGTATTCGTACTCCCTCCGGGGTACATAACCCCTTTGGACTCGAACCATCCGAGGTGGCGGAGTGCATCACACACGCCGCCTCCTTCTTCGTATATATACAGAATCGCCGGTCACTACTTAAGGCCTACGAACCACAGGTCCGAAGGTAGGTAGTACCACGCGTACTATGTGGAGGAAACTGAACAGTACGAGGAGGAAGTCAACTCTGAACCGGCCGCGGTCGATGAGTCAACCTCTAAAAGATATCAAGCACCTGCTCTCAAGATTTGGGTCTGAATCACCCCTCCGTCGAATGAACTACTCACCCGTTGGCTGTCGAGGGAACCAGCCGTTCACTCGAGACGGTTTATCGGTCCCAAAGGGTGCGGAGGATTGAATGAAGCTCTCTGCAGAGATGTATGAGGGCAACCAATGGAGCAACAGCGCCACCAGACGCTGAGACGACACAGGTTCTGAGGCGAGAGAGTGCCAAACGACCAACCGCGACACATGCCGAATGCCGAACTGTTCGAGACCCGCTCGAGATCGGACAGGGTATGCTGGCCGGTTCTGCTTGGACAGCTGTGAAGTCCGCTACGGATATATAGCCCGTACGTCGCACAGCCGCTAGCACATCTCGAGTAAACTTGCCCCCTGAAAATGGCCTGTCGAACCAGCAACCGTCATCGCTCCGTTCGTGACGACCACCAGTTACATGACACTGTCGACTCGAGTCACTCGAGCAGAAATGACTCTACCACAACGGCGACATGATCCTCTCTACTGCTCCCACGAGGGACATCACTGCCCTACCACCCACAGAGTATGAATTGTGGTCATTCAACGACTCTTTGGGACAATAGTCGAAGTTAATCCTCTGAGTGAGACATTTCCCAGACCGGCACTGTCTAGTTCTGGATTATTTCAGTTGACGTTTTGTTCGTTGAGAGCTTAATGCGGTCTCTAGCGGGTATCGGAGTTCTTCGAGCGACATGGACCTTGCGACAAGAACACTTCATCGTCTCAAACAGGTTCAACTAGACAGTGCCTCAGAAGCATCCGCGTGAACTCTTCGACCCGGCTTAAGCGCAGAGCTTCGTCGCCGTGCCTCGAGATCCCGCGTGGCCCCCAGGGGGCTTCTACTCGTGACATTCCGGCGGCAGCCACCTGTCAGCAAAGGGCTTCGGCTCCGACATCGCCCACAACAGCCGTGTCCTCGGCCATCCCAGGCTTGGTCGTGTGCGTATCGCCGGTAGCTTTCGGCGGCAACTGCTACGGATTGTCTTTCATTCCGCTGGGGCGGGACGGATGTCCCAAGGGTGGGTACTCCATGCTGAGATGTAAATGTTTCGAACATTTGGTTACCGAATCTTGTTTTTGGCCAGTTCCATCACATCGCTGATCCACTGGGTCAATAGCCGTGTCGCCGGATCGCGATTGATACATCGGCCCTCTTTGTCGAACTCGAGAACCCACTCGTCTTGGCCGTGATTGATAGTGACCGTCTTACCATCGTCCTCGTAGATCAACTCAACGTGGCCGTCGTGGACTCGTCTGCTGGGGCTTTCGGATTGAGGTCGATATCAATCCATCGGCTATCAATAATTGCCGACGTTACATTCTTATCTTCATGATATAGCTGCTTAAAGGTTTCTTCCAATTCTGAAGCCAGTTTGATGTGATAATCGGCGTTCCGGTCAAACAAGCCCCTCCGAAAACCAGCACCTCGTACGAGTAACCTGATATTCAACGATGCTTCTATAACTCGGTGAGAAGACAAACACCCACCATTTTCGAGTTGTGAATGGGGAGGGGTATGACAGTCTATGAAGGAGAAAGTCGATTTTCGCGGTTCACCTACCCCCCGTTTTCGAGTAGTAACGGAAATCCTGACGAATGACACACCCCATTTTCGAGTTGTAACGCACTACTCGGAACACTCACACTCCCCGTTTTCGAGTAGTAAGACAGTGGGAATAGAGTCAAGATCAGTTCTTGGTACGGAACTTCTTCAGCCATTCGCGAACGACGGCGCTGATAGTCGCGTCTTCATGAGCTAAATCAGCGAACCGAGAGTCCTCACGGATCGTCTCCAGAATCGTTTCCGGATCCTCAGAGAGGGAGAAATACATGTGCACTCCTCTCCCCCGGCCCTTACCTCGTCGCTCGAAGTCCAACACACCGTACGTACTCTGCTCAGTTACGTGGTTCACGAAGGTTTCGCGACTGTACTGATCCGCATCCATCGTGTCGGCAATGAATTGGTAAGTCTTGAACGCAGGCCCAGCCGGTATCCACTCTGGATATTCTTTCGCATAGTGGGCAGTGGCTGCCACGGCATAGATGGAGAGTTTCTTCTGAGTCGAAATCCCGCTAATATGGCGGAGCTTCCGATTCTCGGTATATTTCTCTTGGGCCTCACGGACATCAGTCTCGGTGACCGTGTTAGTGCCACACCGCTCGGCCAGTTCACCAGCCCACCTGAGGAGATCGATCGCTTTCCGTGCATCCCCGTGCGTTTGGGAACCGAACGCAGCAACAAGTGGAATGACGTCATCTGCAAGCGATTCCGGTTTGAAAGCATCGTGGCGGTATTTGAGGATACTACGGAGTTGCGTTGCATCATAGTCATCGAAGAAGATGTCATCAGGGTTGTAAGAACTTTGTGCCCGACTGTTGAGGTCTCTCATGAAATCGGCATAGTTAGTGATCGTCGTGAGCGAGATTGGGCCATCAAAATCGGCGAGTTTTCGAGCCCGTGAAAGCTGGTAGATGAGAGAATTGTACTCAGCCTCTTGGTACGGTCCCTCAAGCATATCGATTTCATCGAGAATGAAGATAACGCCGTCATAATGCTCTCGCATTAGCTCGTACAGTCGTTCGAGTTTCTGATCCGTAGAGACGCCGGTTTGGGGAACACCAGGATCAACACCAAGGTCGTCCGCAGCAGCTTTGACTAACCGATAGACAGCACGATCTGCGGTCTTCGGCCCCTCGCAGTTGATGGAGAGGACACCGAACGTCTTTCCTTGCGATTCACATAGTTCGACAATCTGTTTACAGACTGCATGAATGATGAGCGACTTCCCCGTTCCGGAGGGACCACTCAGAAGCATATCCGAAATGCCTTCGTTCTGGAGAACAGGTTTTAGATTGTCAACGACGCGGCTCAACTGGTCATCGCGACCGACGATACGATCCTCATCGATGATAGTATCTGAACGAACCAGATCTTTATTGGCGAAGACCCCACCAGATGACTCAGTTTGAAGCCGTTCCCGAATTGAGATACCACCATCATCGCCGTTTATAGCCTCTTGAGGCGGATTAGTAGTGTCCGAGCCATTCTCGAAAGCCGTTTGCGATGTTGCAGAAGAATCTGCATCCTCGATCACCGAGTCAGGATTCTCTGGATCAGCAGAGGAGGATTCATGATCCTTCTCACCTGATTGATGATCTGAACCGTCTCCACGTCCCTCTCGTCCCATTATGAACCCCCTCGAACTCTGGGTATAAAAATGGACCCTTGTGGAGTTGTAACCGGTCGAAAACAGGTTCTATAACAGCTATAGATAAGTATTCTCTGAGTCAGTCAGATACCGTCTTCGCAATCTATCACCCCCCGTTATCGAGTTGTAACAGATCGGGGGTAGCTTCATCATCGGCTTTCTGACTCGACCCGCACACACACCGTTTTCGACTTGTAAGCTATTGAGAAGAGATAACATATCTCTTCTGACCATCTTATTTTTCAAGTTGTTAGAGCAGGAGGATCAATCTCAGGACCAGAATCGTCAGGGCTTAAATCGATGGCCGTGGTGAATCGCCATACGGCGTTGGATTTGCCTAGCTCACAGCACGCTTGATGTTGTAGACGGCACACATCAGGATGATTTCACGGGACTCACAGTACCAGCTTCGCGCACGCTCGGTGATGCTCGTGCGTGCGCTTGATTACTGAGAAGACGGTTTCAGACAGCGCTCTCTGGACGTAGAGAGCCTCATCGATCCGCACGTTATGCACGTGATCGATGGGGCGGAATTCACGATGTTTGGTCAACGGTCTGACGTCCCCTTCCCGCAGTTTTCCGCGTAATCGTTGCTAGTCGTAGCCTTTGTCTGCGGCGAGGCTGTGCAACTTGCCCGCCACAACGCAGGCGAGTTGCCAGCCGATCTGCGTGTCGTGGCGTTTCCTCGCCGTACAGTGAATGTCAAGAACGGCCTGTGATGCTGTGTCGACGAAAGCGGTGGTTTTGAGCGTCTGAACACGGTAATTGGTGCAGCGGCAGTAGTGTTTGCTGGCGTTTTCACGGTCGAAATCGAAAAACGTCACGTCCATCGCTACATGGCCAGATGACTTGTGCAGCTGCGCGAGAGGCGCAGCAGCACTCGCCAGACCGCCATCTTGATCCTGTCAAACGCCTCCACTAGTGACCTGAACGCCAAAACGTTTGTCAGATAGTACTGAAGTTCATCGAATCGTGCTGACGGAAGCCGGATCACTCGACGGACGGGCCACTCAGCCGGGACAGTGGCCCCTCTGGGAACAACTGAAAGAACACGGCCCGTAACAAGACGAGGGCACCAAGTACCCCTCCAAACAACAGCGCCCAGATCGATGGGGAAACACCGCCCGTTTCCGCCAGATAGTGGATGTACAGGCTTACAACGGCCCACAACAGGGTGAACGCGGCGAGGGTTCCGAGCACGATCGAGGCGAGGATCCGAGTCACCGCCGTGTCACCGGGCTGGATCCGATTGCCGGAACCGAGAACTGTCGAACTGAGTCGGATTCCGTGTGCCAACACACCGACCAGAACGGAAAGGGCGAGGAGACCAGGAACGAGTATCCTTACTGGGAACCAAAGCAATCCGAGGACGGTCTCGAAAAGAATCACGGATTCGTTGACTACCTCGGCCGTCAAGAGGATCGCGAGGACAGCGAGGACGAGTTCGGCTACTCGTCTCCCGACCGGATTATCGAGGTGGAAGGCAAACATGACGTGTCACACACTATTGTTTTAGAAGTAATAAATCTACTGTGGACCGGGGGTCGTCGCCTGTATCGAGCGAGTCGGGTCAATGTCTGTTAGGAGCGTGTCTGTGCTGCACACGTGTCCTCAATTCTATGGAAACGCCGTCTTCGAGTCAGTCGAGCCGGTACTCGAGCTGCCAGCGCTGTGTATCCAGGCGCTTGAACTCGGCGACGAATAGCTCGAGCGCGTCGAGAAGGGCTGCGAGTTCCTAGTCGTCGACCGTCTCCTCGAGTGCTGATAGTCAGTCACGAACGTCGTCAACATCCGGCCGTCTGACGGGTTCACTGGTGGATTCCGATTCTACACTTATTATAGTAGGTCCTACGTTAGATACGAATACAAAGACTGTCCCACCGAATCAGGTTGTCTCGAGTAGACCTACCGATCACAATCAGGACACTGCGTGATCTTGTCCTCGTCGCCAATGTAGAATCGATTGGACGGCCTCGTAAAGACAGCAAGATACCAGAACCCGACGTAGTATAGCGATTCATCAGATCCCATCAGTTATGTCGAGTCGTTCAATCGTCTGATCAGTGGCATTGTGGAGCAGGTGGAGCTTCTCTCCAGCCTGCTCCTCCTTGCGAGCTTTGTACGAGAATAGTGAACTGATACATGATTCTCGATGAGGAGGCGTCTTAGTGCACACTTGCCGCCTCCTCATCCTCTCGAAAAGATGTCTTGATAAGCCGCCGAAGTCACTCGGGCCTTAGCTTAGTTAAAGATATATAGTCGTTACAATTTTCATATAATGATAATTTGAAAATACTTTATAATATTATAACTATAATACCCAGATGTTATGTCTGGTGATACCAATAAACGACGAACCGTTCTGAAAAGAATTGGCGTCCTGTCCGCCGCGCTGGCGACGCCTGTAATGACGGGCTCCGCACTAGGGATAGCCGAGGGCAACTCGACCGCAGTGGAGCGGTCCGATAGAATCTCAGAACCGATAGCACACCTGATAGCGAAGTCTCGTGTCGAACACAACAGCACGCGCAAACAGTTTTCAGACCTCGATCCAGAGGGACTCGCTAAGCCGGAACTGTTCTATTCCGTCTCCGAGACCGGAACGTACAGGCCTGCCGCCTGGGTCTATCCGATTGAAACCGACGGAGAAGAAGTCGGACACGTAGCGGTGAGCGCTCGACCGGACTCACCCGGGATTATCAGGTGCAGCACTGGGGTCGCACCACAGACCCGACTGCGACACAACCGAACGCTCCGAAGCAAGGTTGGACGTGTCAAAGATGGGCCGCGGCTCATATATAACAACCCGATGAGTTTCGGGGTTGAGGTTCCAACGACGAACGTCGCAGGCGCCGAGGCTGCAGAAGATGGGAAGTCGGCGTTCGTCGACCTGAAGCACGGATTAACAGCGTCGATAAACGCTGTTGCGAACCCGGAATCAGCTACACAGACCGACGGAACGTTGACCGTCGATCGAACGACTCTAGAAGAGGCTGAAGAGACATCGTTCAGTTCGCTTTCTACGGAAAGCATCAGTAATGTCCCGAATTGGAACGCACACCGGTGTGGCTCCAATTGGGTCGGCTGTACTCCCGCTGCCTCGTCGATGTGTATTGGGTATCACGAGAACATATCTTCCCGGGACTGTGATCTGATGTGGGAACTTAACGATCATATGGGCACCAACAGCAACGGTGAGACGGTTCCCACGGACTTCGTTAGCGGTATTGAGGATTACGACTCCTCATACAGTGCCTCGAATACTGTATGGGGGCGCCGTTCGAAGATTAAAAATCAGATCGATTCGGGGAACCCCTGTGTACTAAGCCACTGGTTCAACAGTAGCCTTGACAAAAGCGATATAGATGGCGTAGAAGATCTCAAAGACATAGCGGTCGGCCACTCCGAAACGGCCTACGAGTATGAGGAAGACGACAACCCCTGGTATGATCCAACGGAACCCGCGCTGTACGTAACCACTCACGACACGTACGGGAGTGTCAACGAGATCTCCTTGAAGAGTACAACCGTCATGTTCCTCGTGCAGTCGATCGAACCGTAACACACACCGAAAACGAGATCACAATCTTCAGTGCTTCACAAAGCCGTTAGTTGGAAGTCCGCTTGCTGAGTTGTGACCAAACAAACAGCAGAGCAAGCGGGCAGTGAAATCCACAAAGATCAGCTCCTGAACTTTCTCGTCATCAATAGAGCCGGTGAGATGACTTTCTGGGTTACAATGGAAGCGAGAGTGCGATTTTGACCCCTTTAAATTACTACTGAACAAGGGTTTCATAGCCTATTTTGGATAAAGAAAGCATTAGCAACTATGTTAGAGGAACCATCTATTTCTTCATCTAGAGAAGTCCTCTCTTAGTTGTCAATCGTATTCATTGAGCGCTACTTGAATAACTGGGGGGCGATGAGTGAAGTGTTTCCACTTGCTAGCAACTTCTCGCCGCCGATCGAAGTTCTAACAGGCGGAGCAGGCCGAGTGCCTCGGGGCTTGACCCCGAGCGGTTCACACAGCCGTGCGATTCACCAGAGCCGAATCGATACAATTGGAACTACGTGAATGATGCTTTGAGTGAAATGCTTCATGTTGTTCCCCCCGTTTTCGAGTTGTAAGCACCGAAGTCGACGCAGAAGGACTACGCTTGCCGAGGCAGTTCAGGATTGGTAACAATATTGGTCTGCATATGATAACCTCCAAAGCAATGCAGCAATCTTGATCACCTCACCCCTCCCCCTTTTTCGAGTTGTAAACTCGAGACAGAGGGGAAGGAAGAACTACCGAGTAGATGTTCTGATGACTGGTTGGGCCGAATTCCCTTGGCAAAACGTCTGAACGCTTCCTTCTTCTACTTGAAACTAGAAGAGCAAAAGTTTATATAATTCGTGGCCTTACCATACCCGCACTGGGAACAGAAGTTGTATAGAATGTATGAATATAGATAGGAGACGCTGTACAGATATATTATCTCATAATGAAGAATTGTGGCGTATCAAACCTTCTCCTCCCGAGATTAATTAGATACACCTCATCAGTTTGCTTCTCACTTGACCGCCACCACGCAATTTACAACTCGAAAAAGGGGGGAGAGGGTTCTTAGTTCCAGTTCGTTAGATTGACTGTCAAATTTCATCGAGTTCATCGAATGTCTGTCCGGTCCTAGCCGAGGAGAGAGAACGCTCTCGACAGCTTGGATGAGCTGCATCTCGTGTGGCTCTTTCGTCGTCGACGACCACGTTCTCAATATCATATCCTGAATGGACTGTAAGGTCCTGACTGCGAGTACGTTTAAGCGCCCAATGTGGGCGGGAGATCTCAGTTATCTGAACACCACCGGCTGAAGGGCGAGTTATAATTCAGTGCAGACTGGCTAAACCAGTCTGCTTTGACCGATCGGGAGATTTGCTATTGATTCTGACCGGCTCGCTTGCCGATCACTGATCCTCCGAAGTCGGCCACTAAATTGACTCGAGCATGTAACGCTGGAATTTCTGTTCTGTGATTACTGAGTGTGTCATCTGAACATACTGGCTGCGCTGCTCATACCACTGCAACGGATAACAGTAAATTTCATTTAATAACCTTTATGGAAATAGTAGATTTCCCATTCCTCTCCCCGCGAAGAGAAACAATCTGCTTACTGGATATTCTGATCGTCAACTCCTGAATGCGGTCCTCGATCAGCGTGGTCACCACATACTGCTCCTCAAGGTCAACCAGGGCCTCGTTCGCGAAGGTGGCGAACTGGTCGTCGCCGAGTCGGTCAATCTGCGCCTCGAGTTCACCTCGGACGACGTCGTATTCGGGGCTAGCCTACACGAGCATATAGTAACCGTTAGAACTTTTTGCTCATAGATTGTTGCTGAATGTAGTGGATCATCTCGACGAGATCTCTGTCGAGGAATTGCAAAATTCCCTCGACAATGTGGAAGGAAAGAAGCCGACACAACGACTCTTAGCGGCAATAGCGTACAAAAACGGTATCACGCAGACTGAACTAGCCGAGTGGTACGACGTTCAGCGACGGACAATCTATAGCTGGCTCAAGCGACTCGATACTGACGAGTCGCTTGAACAGGCCGTCACTGATGATCACCGATCTGGAAGAAAACGAAAGCTATCAGAAAAGAGCAAGAAAAATTCGAAGAAACTATTCACGGATCACCTGCAGAAGTTGGGTTTGACGCGTCGGCGTGGACGCCGGCGCTCGTCCAGCAGTATCTTGACGAGACGTACGGTGTCGAGTACTCAATCCCAAGTTGCCGGCGGTTGCTCAAAGAGGCGGGATTGAGATATCAAAAACCTCGCCGTACAGCCGCTGGATCTGATGCTGACGAGCAAGAAACGTTCCGCGAGGAACTCAAAAAGAGCGGCGGGAAATGGACGCCACGGTAGTCTGTATCGATCAAACCAAGAAATCGGTTCAAGTTGAGCCGCGTGCCGCGTAGTTTCCCCGCGACATGCGCCCTTCAGTCGAATTATCCGGAAACACGACTGGACGTGCCTCTTGGCAGCGATCACCGAGGACGGTGATCGCTTTTTCTCTCGATTCGAAGAGTACGTTACCACCGATCACGCAAAACATTTCATTCTCGCATTATGCAATGAGCTCGAAGATGACTTGATCGTCGTTCTGGATGGAGCGCCGTACTTTCAAGCGTCGCCCGTCACGGACCTGACGGCCCGTAACGACCTCGCATTCATCACGTTGCCGGCGTATTCGCCGGAACTAAATCTGGTCGAAGAGTGCTGGCGACAACTGCAAACAGCTCTCAGCAACCGGTTCTTCGACTCACTTGGGGAGCTAACAACGGCGATCGATACCGCTCTTAAGCAATTCTCTATACCAAGAATGAGAAACTATTTTTAATCCCTACTATAGTCTGTTTCTCACGTCCCGGCCGCTAACCGACTGCTGTGTTGGTCGAGACAGCGGCGTGTCGTGCCTCCTCTTGACGCTCGGCATCGATTTTTGGAAGCTATTCATCTAGGTAGGCGCTCCTTGTAACCGATATGACAATTGAAATCCCTAATCGGAATATATGGCTGTACATTTCTGCTATTGAGTGAGTGGAATAATGATGGTAATATAAGCGTATAATCGTACCAAGATACCGATAGAGGGAAAAATATGAATTAGTATCGAGAATCAGTGGAAGACCATTTCTAATATAGTGGACTCTTCCTAAGAACAATAGAATTTGACTAATAGCTACTTAGGCGTACATTATATGGGTGAGCGTTTTCGAAACATGGAGGTCGTATTTATGCTCGTGTTGGTCTGGGATCGATATCGTCGATTCCGTCCAAATCGAAGACGGGGTCAGCCGACGCGCGCGACGACGTTGCGAGGAGCTCGAGCGACGGTGCCGTTCGGGTCAAAGAACGCGACTCCCGAGTCAATCGGTGCGGCGTCGGTTCGGAACGATGGTACGGCCGCCAGTACACGAACCGATAGGCGGGTCAGAACGAGACCGGAGCGACATGAGCAGCGCCGAACCGTTCACTTCTCCGCGTGCCCTCGACCAGTGGCGGTTCGAAGATGGGGAGACTCCGCCGCCAGCTGATTACAGACATACAGCTGTAATACTCGGAGCTCGATCACGTTTTGATGTGACTGCGGTAAACACCACGCTTGAGGCGATTCCCGCTCAAAATCGCTGAGTGACACGAGGTGAGACAACTACCGACATGATCTCTAGCACCGCATTTATGATGCTGTTCGTCAACGATCACGGAACTCCGAGCGCAACTAGCGAACCCAGGATCGATTCAATACTCCGAAACCGATCTCCGGAGCCGTTTACAAGTCATGGAACTTGAGTTCCAACTCGAATTCGTTGCCCGTTTCGCGCAGTCGCTGCGTCAGCGCTTCCTTGGATTGTTCGTTCTTAATGCGCTCGATCGGTCCGCCGAGTGCGAGCGCTCCCAGCACTTCGTCTTCCGGCCGAATGGGGACCGCGATTCCGCAGTACCCTTCGACGTGTTCCTCCCAGTTGTACGCATACCCCTGTTCACGGACCTGATCAAGTTCCGCTACTAGCTCTTCTCGATCCGTAATCGTGTGGTCGGTGAGCGCAGGAAGCCCAACCGTGTCGATTATTCTGTCGAGACGTTCCTCGGAGTAGAAGGCAAGAATTGCCTTCCCCGCCGCATTCGCATGGAGATAAATTCGTTTCCCTGGTCGGCTGTCGATCGCCGTGGCGTGTTCACCGGTCGCCGTGTACACGTGGTATCCGAATCCGTTCTCCTCAACGATGAACTGCACTTGTTCGCCCGTCTCTTCCGCGAGCGCTTCGACGAACGATTCGGACAGACGGTTCACTTTCTGCCGGTCGCGAACTCGTCCCCCGATGTAGAGGAACTCTAGGCCGGGATAGTACGTGTCGCCATCTCGAGTGACGTATCTCCGTTTGATGAGTGTGTTCAGGTGGTGGTACACCGTGCTGTTCGCCAGATCCAACTCCTCCGCGATCTCGTGAAGTTTTGCTCCGTTCTCCGTCTGGAGGAACTCCACGATATCGAACGCCGTTTCCGAGGCCCGCACCGTTCGCGTGTCGCTAATATCTGAGACCATAGTCGACTTCCCATTTCTATCGATAAAATAATTCTGGTAATCGTCGCGGTTATACGTATTCTGTGTCCACCCGTTTTCATACCTGAGAGCGACGGGGTACTACCGACTCGAGACGTCCCAGATGGGAACCAACTGTTTGCAATTCTGCCGCGGAGAGTGCCTGTGTTCGGTTCCTCACGCAGCAGTACGGTTAGCGAGGAGGAAAACGGACTATTGTTCTGCAGTATGCGATGCCTCTCGATAGTCGACTTCGGGACGCGGCGTGTCGCGTTTTCCGTCATACTCCGAAAACCGAATCCAGAGGGGGTACCGGTGGCTTTTGCCGGGTGCCCCGTCGCTGTTATCGTTCGGTCAACGGAATCGCTTCTCGCTAATGCGTCATAATCGTGCCGTAGCAGCAATGTTTAACCCATTGGGCAGAGTTGGTAGAAACAGATTAGCAAGCATGACCACTCGAGTCGCTCTTCTGGGAGCCGGCGGAAAGATGGGATGCAGGATCACCGACCGCCTCAAGAATAACTCCAGATACGACATGCGGTACGTGGAACCGAGCGAGCAGGGCCAGGAGAGACTCGCCGAGCAGGGGGTCTCAGCGATCGGGCTCTCGACGGGGCCGAGATCGTTATCATGGCTGTCCCGGACGACCTCATCGGACCCATTTCCGAAGATATAATTCCGAAGATCGATACCGGAACAATGGTCGTTCTCCTAGATCCTGCGGCGGCGTACGCCGACACGCTCTATGAGCGGAATGACACCTCCTATTTCATCACTCATCCCGCTCATCCGTCTATCATCGATGCGAGCTCGGATTTGAGTCGCGAAGACCCGGACTGGTTCGGCGGCCAGGGACGAGAAGAACAGGATATCGTCTGCGCTCTCCATCAGGGACCCGACGAGAACTACGAGCGCGGAGAGGCCCTGGCGCGCGACATCTACGCGCCGGTCCGCCGCGCCCACGAGCTGACGACGGAACAGATGATCTTGCTGGAACCGGCGCTCGTCGAAATGGTGCTCGGTTCGTGTCTGTATGCCGTTCGAGAAGCATACGATCACGTGGTTGAGCAGGGGGTCCCCGAACAGGCAGCGAGAGATTTCCTCTTCGGTCACTTCAGGGTCGAATTGGGGATCGTATTCGGATTTACAGACTTTCCCTTCTCCGACGGGGCACAGGAGATCATTGAGGAGACCAAAGGAGACATCTTCGCGTCCAACTGGAAGGATCAGGTGTTCTCCGAGGACAAACTCGACGAGATCGTGGCTGAAGTGGCGTAGGAACGACGCTCTCTCGCTTCGAGAGCGACGAGCCATTCCTCGAGTTCGATGATTGAAATCCTTCGCGAAAAAGGCGGCGTTCAGAGATGGATACTGTGCGATCACAGTTCTTGTTCAGACAGAGGACAAGAGAACTCGTACCGCGTCTATTCGTTGGCCAACAAGAGGGCTGTTCATCAGAGCCGATGCAACTGGAGCGTAATCAGTCGGTACGGTCTATTCCGCCCTGTCGAACGACCCCGAAGTAATCAAATTCGTCGTTCCTCGTGTGGACTTGCCCTCCTTTAAGCGCGAGTTCTAGACCATCGAATTCCGTCGTCGAGTGGGCTCGGCACAGCGGTCCACCGGGTGCGACCGGTGCGATCGCCTCGAGCGCGTCGAGGTCCAGTTCAGAGATCACGTGGCTGCTTGTGTCCCCGCCGGCGACGCAAGCGCGCGTCACGCCCGATCGCTCGAGGATCTCACGGAACATGATCCCCTGCTGGCGCCCCAGGTACGATTCGAGGCTCTCCTCCGCACCGTGTTCCTCGAACGCCGCCCGCGTGGCGTCGATAGCGGGGTCGTCCGGACCGCGGGCGGAGTAGAGAACGACGCTCTCGCCTTCGTCCAGTACAGCGAGGGCCTCCTCGACTGCGGCGGCCCGTGCGTCGCTCTTCTCGTCCGGGTCGACCAGACGCTCGGTGTCGATCGAAACGAGGCGGAACCCGTGGTCGCTCGCCCAGTCGATCTGCGTCGCCGTCTCTTCGGACGCGCTTCCGGACATGACGGCGATACGGTCCGCCGGCTCTCGCTTCTCGAAGTACGTCGCGTTCCGATCTATCTCTCCGATCTCGTCCCAGTGGCTGACGAGGGCGTGGTGTTCGAGGCCCGAGGAGCCGACTGCGAACAGCTGTCCCGACGTTTCGGTCGCGCGGGTCCACAGAAGGCGCCCGATCGTAGCGAGGTGGTCCGTGTTCAGTGCGTCGAGGACGACGATTTCGTCCTCGTCCTCGCGAATCGTCTCCTCGAGCTCCGTCTCGGCGGCCTCGTAGTCGTCGAGGAACCGTTGGTCGACGCGGCCGATCGGCCGATTCGTCTGCTCCCCAAGATGGCGCCGGAGGTCGCTCTCGTGCATCGGGGTGACTGGATGGTCGCGCATGGTCGGGTGGCGATCGATCCGATACACGTCTCCTCCCTGTTCCGCAAAGAGGTCCGAAAACGCAACGTAGCGTCCGTGCGGGACCTCCGTTCCCTGAGACACGGGAACGAACGGCGAGTCGTACACGTCTTGGGCGATGTCGATCGCAGTACCGATGCTTCCGACCTTTGGCGAGGAATCGAACGTCGAACAGACCTTGTAGTGGACGATCGGAGCGTCCAATTCGGCGAGCGCTTCGAAAACTGGAGGGAGTTCCGATTCCATCTCTTCCGGCGTCATTGTCCGGCTTACACCAGCGACGCCGACAGCGTCGAGGTCATCGAAGCGCTCTAGGTCCTCCGCGGTCGGGGGTGTCATGAAGAGGACAGCCCGAACGCCGTTGTCGGCCAATCCCTCTAGCGCGTCGGTCGATCCCGTAAAGTCGTCTCCGTAGAACGTCAGCAGTAGTTCGTCAGTCATTGTCTCCGTAGTAGTCGATTGCCGTTCGTAATTCTTCGTGTGTCTCTGCGTATTCTTCGAGCGGAATGCCCCGCATCGCAGCCTCCCATCCTTGCTTGAGGTGAGCGACGCCCGCTTGAGGGCCGTTGGGGTGGCCCAGGATACCGCCCCGGCGAGGTACATGAGGTCGGTGTTTCCCAGCGCCTCGTACGTATCGTGCGCTTGCCCGGCCCACTGGCCGGAGGAGAACACAGGCATCACCGCGTCGTCGGTACTGATTGGCGTCTGGCACGCCTCGGCGGACGATATCACCGACTCGTCCGCTTCCGTGAACTTGTTCCGGATCCCGCTTACGTGCAGGTGGTCGACGCCAGCGAGTCGCCAGAACTTCTGCCACGCCTCATAGCTAAATCCCAGCTGTGGACACCGGGAAAGCGCGCCCCAACCGTTCCGGTGCCCGTGTATCGGGAGGTCGGATTCCTCGCGGAGTTTCTTCACTCCGGAGAGACCGACGCTTCTGAGACTCACCATGAGGCAGTTGCCGCCCGCGTCCTTCACCGCCTCGTACCGCTCTACCATTTCGTCGACGCCGCCGGTGATGTTACAGGCGTACATCACCGTCTTCCCGGTCTCCGCTTCGTGGCGGTGGATGGCATCCATCACTGCTTCGATCCGGTCTTTGACTCGAGAGTACGGGGGATCGGCGATGAGTTCGTCGTCCTTGATGAAGTCGACGCCCGCATCGACCAGCGTTTCGACGAGTTCGCCGGTCTCTTCGGGAGAGAGCCCGACGCTGGGCTTGATGATGGTTCCGATGATCGGCTGGTCGTGGACGTCGACGATCTCTCGTGTCCCCTTGATACCGAACTGCGGTCCAGGCTGAGCGGCCGCGAACGAATCCGGAATGGAGAGTTCGACGAGCTGGACACCGGAGAGCTCCTGCAGGACGAACAGGTTCCCGGCGACCATCGTCATGAGGTTCGGAAGCGACGTCCCGATATTCTCCGTGGGAAACGACAGGTCGACCTCCGCTCGGGTGTACTCCGTCGAGTCCTCGATGTCGGGCGGAGCGGCCGACCCTGGAAGGGTCGGCTCGTCTACTGTCTCCAGTTCGGTCACTGCTTCGACTCTCGCACCGTGGCGCTCGGTGAGGTCGTCCGTCTCGGCCGATACCTCGACGAAGGTGCCGGAGGACTGTTCGTTCGCGATCGCCTCCGCCGCTCGCTCGGGGTCGTACGGTGTCTCGATGCGGTATGTTGCGTGGATCCGTGACATATGATTGGTGGGTAGACGTCTGATCGCTCGCTTTTAGTCCGCACCCGTCCGTCTGCACTCGTATGTGGTGGTCACTGTTTCTCGGCCTCTCGGACACGCTCGACGAAGCTCGAACAGGAATCGCCGGGCTCCACACCGAGCTCGGCGGCGATGTCATTGACGTGACTGAGGACACCCTCGTCCAGCGCCGACTTCGAATCGCCGATCCGCGCTGAATCGACGCCGACGGTCGCAGCGGGGATACCCCGGTCGTTCATTGTGCGGATCCGACCGATGCCGGCGTCGTCTTTCCCGACGCCCGCGTCGAAGAGGGTGATCCCCGCGACGTCGGCCTGGATGTAGGAGTCGAACTCCCCGGCGAGTCGCTCGCCGTGACTGCCGGTGACCGTGATCGCTCCCTCGTGTTCGTCGGAGATCAGACCGATCGAATCGAGCGTCCAGACCGGGATCTCGCCGTCTTCGACCTTCGACTGCGTCATCTCGCTTCCGACGTCCTCCTGGACAGGTTTGACGCCCGCATCGTGCATGGTTGCCGCGCATTCGAGGGCGGACTGGCTGACTTCACAACCGCAGTCTGCAGCGACGTCGTTGATGTGGCTTATCACGCCGTCTCGAGCCATATCTGCACCGTCTCCGATTCGAGCGCTCTGATTATCGACCGTCGCGGCCGGGAGGCCGAGTTCCTCAAGGTAGGACAGCGATTCGATTCCGGCGTCGTCTTTGCCGACACCGGCGTTGTTGAAGACGATCCCGGTGAGTCCGAGCTGTGCGGCGTATCGGCCGGACGAGATGCCGCCGTGACTGCCGGCGATGATGACCGTCCCCTGCGAGTCTTTCGGCTGGGTGATGCTATCGACTAGTCGGATGTCTCTTGGCATCGTGGTTCATACAGTGATTAGGAATTTTAAAAACGTTTGGGTCATACCAGATCTATCCGGACGAATCTCCTCGGCCGCGAGAGCACTCCGTGTGCGCGAACGCCGATTTCGAATAGCGCTCTCACCGACAGGCAAAATTATTTGTAACTGACGAACGGACTCTTCAATGTGTTCGAGAGAATCCATCACATAGCGATACTTGTAGGCGGCGTTGAGCAAGAGATAGATGAATACACGGCCTTGTTTGAGGAAGACTTCGGCATGGATCGGATTCAGAAAGTCCTCTTCGAGGACGATAATTGCGAAGTCGCCCTCTACTCGGTCGGCGAGACTATCATCGAGTTCACGTCCCCGACCGGCGAAAGCGGTTGGCACTACGAACACCTCCAGGAGCACGGCCCCGGCTTCTTCCACATCGCGTTCGAGGTAGACGATATCGAACGGCGGCGGTCAGAACTCGAGGAGCTGGGATACGGCTTCGTCGACGATATCCGTGACGGGATCGACTGGAAGATAACTACGCTCGATTACCACGATACCCCTCTCCCCATGCAAATCGTCGAAGATCCGCGGCCCGTCGATGAACGGGTATAGCGAGATAGCGGCGCGTTCGAGAAATCCGACACGGACTACCACTGATTGGCACTGACAGTCGGTTACGCGACAGCGTATTCTCGCAACCATTGAACGGCCGCCTTCCGACCCTATTCGTGTTTTCCAAGTAATCTGACGGTCGTAATCTACGTTCAGCCGTGCTACGATCGAGATCCGATATAACGGCGGAACAGAACTAGTCGAAAGATACAGCTACTGCCGGAACTCTTTTACTTGACAACGGGTCTTTGCTGGAATCTGCCATCTGTTAGCGGAGTCTCACCAGTCTCGTTGGTCCTGTCCTGCACACGTGACCTCCATCCGTTGCACTCAGTATTGACGCTACTTTGCACTCTGTATCGACGCTATTCAGGCGTTCGTCGCATGCGATCGGTCCGGATGATCGTCAGTAGCCACCGCCCATCGTGGTCGTGACGCCGCCGTCAACGACCATCGTCTCGCCGTTTATGAAGCTCGCGAGCGGGCTGGCGAGGTACAGCGCGGTGTCCGCCACGTCTTGGGGCTGGCCGATCCGACCGAGTGGTGTCGCCTGCTCATGTTTCTCGGATGATTCGTTATCGATTAGCTCAAGATCGTCCTCCGTCATGGGCGTCTCGATCATACTCGGGTGGATCGAATTCACTCGAATACCCTCGGGACCGAGTCGGTCCGCCAGCGCGTACGTCATCGATTCGACTGCGCCTTTCGACGTGGAGTACCGCACGCCGTCGCCGCGGCCGATAGACGACGTGACACTGGACATGTTGATGACCGATCCGCTCCTGCCCGCTCTAATCATGCTCTCGGCGGCCGCCTGAGCGCCGAAGAACACGCCCTTAACGTTGATATCCATGATCTGATCGAAGTCCTCCTCGGTCGTCTCGAGGAACTCATCGCTGTGCGTGATGCCGGCGTTGTTAACCATGATCGAGACGCCACCGAGCTGATCAGCGACGGAGATCGCTTCTCGAAGATCCTGCACATTAGCAACGTTGCATTCGACGTATTCCGCTTCCTGCTCGTACTCTCGCTGAATTTTCTCGTGAGTCGGGATGCCGCCGCCGCGGGGGTCCGACTGTAGGTCGGCGACGACGACATTCGCGCCGTGTTCTGCTAATGTCAGGCTGATCGCTCGTCCGTTACCGCTCGATCCGCCAGTAACTACCGCTACATCGTCTGCTAACCAATCAGGCATATTCCTGTGGTTATTTCTCTCCCGCCTATATAATAGTACCGCTGCTAATAGCGGAGAAGCAGCCGGCACTCAGCAACTTGTTTCGGAAGGGGGCGATTTTGTCAATGAAGATCTGTCTATCGGATCGATTGCGACACACGATACGCGGTAGACCCGATAGTTGCAGTCGAGGCCGTCGAAACTGTCCGTTGCGTGCACCGAATGTACTGTCTAGCTGGAACGAATCACGCGCTCGAGATCCCGTGGGAAGGGATCTCGGACAGCAGGTTTTTACTTGCAGGTGTCGATTCATATTCCGATGATGAACGATACACAGCAGTTGTTCCAGCCAAGCGAGCCCGCAACGGGGAACTGGATCTCGATCGGACATCCGGCCGTCGCAGAAATCTGTTCCGAAGGGTTCGATTTCGTCGTTATCGATACGGAACATACCGCGATGGGCTTGGAAACGATCGAGAATATGCTCCGGGCCGTTCATGACGACACGGCGTCTATCGTGCGCATCCCATCGAACGACCCGGTGCGGATAAAGCGTGTCCTCGATCTCGGAGTCGCGGGGCTCATGATCCCGATGATTGAAACCGGCGAGCAGGCAGAGCAGGCCGTCAAAGCGATGCAATACCCTCCGGAGGGAACGCGTGGTGTCGCACCCGCACGAGCGTCCGATTACGGCCGTACCTTCGGCGAGTACTTCGAGACCGCCGACGACGAACTGGTCACCGTCCTCCAGATCGAAACGAAACGGGGCGTGGAAAACGCGGAAGATATCGTCTCCGTCGACGGCGTAGACGCAGTCATAATCGGTCATGGAGACCTCTCGGCGTCGCTGGACATCTTCGGAGAGTGGACCGACGAGCGGTTCGAGTCGGCGTTGGACTCGATAGTAACGGCGGCACAGGATAACGGCAAGCCCGTCGGGATGTTGGCCACGGACCACGAAGGGATCCATCGCTGGGTCGATGCGGGTGTCGACTTCCTGTTAGTCGGCGCGGATATCGCCTACCTTTCGGCCGGTAGCGACGCGGCGCGAGAGGAGTTCGAAGAACTCGTCGGGAAGTGATCGTAGCTGCGGTCCGGACCGTTCCATAGTTCGATTGTGTGGGTATCCGATGCTACTCTCCACCATTGAACGGGGCGGACGGCCGGCGATCGATTTCCATCGACGAAGAGTTCTGAACAACTCTGGCACCCTCAAGCGATCGCTGATCGACGTATTCGATAGCGCTGCAACCTCGTCGGTCGAATCGAAGGAAGCGACGGAAGGTGAGCCAGCGCGCTACACGAGACCGAAGTAGCGAGGGACAGCGAGGACGACCGATGGGAAGAGGATTAGCACGACCAGGGCACCGAGCAACGGAATGTAGTACGGGATGATCCCTTTGATGATATCTTCGATATCCAGATCGGTGACACGTTCCAGCGCGAAGAGTACGACGCCGAACGGCGGCGAGATAAGTCCGATCATCAGGGCGACCATCATCACAATACCGAAGTGGATCGGATCAATGCCGATCTGCGGGAGTATTGGTGCGACGATCGGGACGACGATCATGATGATCGCAATGGTCTCCATGAACGTTCCGAGGATCAGGAAGAATAAGGCGAACAGAAGGAGCAGGACCGTTGGTTCCGACGAGATAGTCAGTAGCTGCTCGGTGAGAACCGTCGGCAGACCCGAGATAGTGAGGACGAACCCATAGACGTTTGCGAACGCGATAATGAGCGTCAGCACGGCGGTGTCTTCAAACGTGTCGCCGAGGATGGACCATAGCGTCCTCGGATCTAAGTTCTGGTAGTAGAGGCCGCCTAGGAATACCGCGTAGATTCCGGCGACAGCGGCTGCCTCGGTCGGCGTGAACAGGCCGGTCGCGATTCCGCCGATGATAATCGCCGGTGCTATGAGTCCGGGCAAGGCCCGCACGCTCGACTCAAGGAGTTCACTGAGGCTGAACGACTCCACGGTCGCCGTGCCGCTCTTCAGCGCGCCGACGGTGATGAACGCCATGAGACCGACCCCCATCACCAGGCCGGGAAGGATTCCAGCGAGGAAGAGGGCCCCGATCGAGACCTGCGCCGTCACTCCATAGACGATAATGGGAATACTCGGCGGGATGATCGGTCCGATGGTAGAGGACGCACCGGTGATTCCGGCTGCGGTCGATCCGTCATATCCACGGCTGGTCATCGCCTCGTATTCGATGGACCCTAGTCCGGCGGCGTCTGCCACCGCCGCACCGCTCATCCCGGAGAAGATGATACTCACCACGACGTTCACGTGGCCGAGTCCGCCGGGGAGCGGACGCACGAGGGCTTCGGCGAAGTCGAAGATGTCGTCCGTCAGTCCGATGGAGTTCATCATCCGCCCCGCGAACAGAAAGAACGGGATCGCGAGTAGCGTAAAACTGTTTAGCGAACTGTACATCTGATTAGCGAACGTCTGGACGGTCCACGCCGGACCGACACTGAGCAGCATCACTAACGCCGAGACTAACCCGAGCGCGAACGCGACGTGAACGCCGAACACGTACATGACTAACAACGGTACGACGAACAACGCGGCCAACAGTATCGGATCAGCCATCGTCGGTCACCCGGGCGTCCGGCTCGGTAGTTTCGCCGGTCCATATCAGAGCCGTCTGCTCGAAGACGAACACTATGCAGAGACCGAACACACCGATAAGGTAGACCATCAAGTATCCGACCTTCAGCCAGCCTACCGTCGGAAGCGACTGAAGCATCGTTCGGTCCAAGATGCTGATACCGGATAGTATTACTATGGAGCACATCACGACGACCAAGACGTTCGAGAGCGTGATCATGAGATGTCGCACCAAATCGGACACCATCCGCAGTAGTGGCCGCACAGAGATGTGATTTTACGCCGCATCGAGTACGGAACACCGGTTAGCGTCATAAAGACGAGCAGGTATCGAGCGACCTCGGTCGTCCAAACGCTCGGGAAACTCACCGGAACGAATCGAAAGAGTATCTGTAGTCCGACGATCACTCCCATCGTAGCCAAGGTAAGCCTCCCAATGCCGCCCAGCAACTCCTCTACCCTGCCCATCAGCGGGCGGACGGACACCCCGAAATCCAGGTTGGCTATATCTCGTATACTAGTCATGGTGTACTCTATTCATGTTCATCCATGTTAGGCTAACGACTGAACGTCTTCCAGACTCGGCTTCCAGCGGTCGCTGAAGAACTCCTCTAGCTGCGGTTCTGCGGCACTCCGGAACGCGTCTTGATCGACGTCGCTACCGGGGATGACCGTCACGTCGTGTTCGTCTTGCACCATCTGGAGCAGCTCGTCTGCCCGTGTTCGGGTCTCTTCGTTGCCCCACTCGATCGCCTCGTCGAGCGCAGTCTGCATCGCTTCCTGCTCGCTTTCGTCCAGGCCCTGCCACCGATCCTCATTGATCACCCAATTCTGTGTCTGAAGGAGGTGATCGGTCTGCGAGAAGTGCGTTTGAACCTCGTAAAGGCTGGAATCCATGAACTGTACGATCGGACCTTCGGATGCATCCACGACGCCTGTTTGAAGAGCCTGGTACAGTTCATCGTACGGGACCGGTGTCGCCTCAGCGCCGATCTCTTCCCAACTGTTCACCCACGTCTCGAACTCGGGGAGTCGCATCTTGACGCCCTCGATATCGGATGGCGCACTCACCTCCTTGTTTGCGGTAGTTCCTCGAAATCCGCGGAACGCCGACCCGAGAATCCGCTGGTTGGCGTCGGCTATCAGTTTGTCGTTGAAACCATCGTCACCGTAGACGTATTCGTCCATGAGCGCCTGAAAGTGCTCCCAGTCCTCGGCGATGAACGGAGCTTCCAAGAAGCCGTACTCAGTACCGTATGACTGCGTGAGTGCCGTCATCGCCACACCGTGGCCGGCTATGCTTCCGGAAGACGTGGCACTTATGTGATCTTCCTCTCCACCAAGGCTCACGTATTCGAGACTCAAACTCCCATCAGTCTCGTTTGAGAGGCTCTCTCCCCATCGCTCGAGAAGCTTCACTTGTGGGTGATCTTGACTGAACGTCGCAGCTATCTGAAATGAATTTCCAGACGTACCGCCACCGATACAGCCGGCGAGGGTACTGATTCCGAGCGCTGCTGTGCCACCGATAGTTTTCAGTAATGGTCGCCGCTCTTTATCTGCCATGGTATCCCATACTACACAACCCGCTAATTATGCATAAAGATTGGGGAGTTATGTGCCTCAAATTCATTAGAATACTGAGTATATAACGTCGCAGAATCGACCAGGACAATCCCGGTATCAGCGGCATCCTCAGTCAATGAGGAATCCGGCCCCTGCATCAGACCGCCGGAGATGGACAACGGAGACGAACATACCGCAGAATATACTGGTCGCCGGTGGTGTTGATATCGGAATAGCACGAAGAGAAACGCGGCCATATTTGTGTTACGCGTGTGGAACGACGTGGCCAACCGACAGAATGAGGGACTCCTGATGAAGTGCTATGGTACTCTTCGGCGAGAAATCGGCTGAGTGGAAGGGATAGTGAGAAGAGACTCTAGCGGACACGACCCAAAAGAAGCTGATAGACTCGTTCGCAGTACTTCAGCTGTCTTCGCATCTCGCGAAAGCAGATGGTGACAGTATCAATCGACGCCGCCCGTGTGGCAACCTACGGATTCGACCCGAACACCCAACCCTACAATCTATCGTGACATGCGTCGCGGTGTCGGCAGACCAACTGTCTTCGGATCGGATTAGAGGCGCGTATTCCACCGTGAGAGCAGTCATTAAACGGTGTCGACCACATCCCACGAGAGACTGCTACGGCCCACTCTCCGTTCACTGACTCAACACGGACACAACCGGACGGTTCGTGTTAAGAAGTACGGTCTGAGCGACGCTCCCGAAGAGGATCTTTCCTGTTTGCGACCGCCGCCGCGGACCGATGACAATGTATCGAGCGTCGTGATCCTCCGCATACTCGATGATTTCGTCTGCCGGATCTCCGATAAGTCCAGTTTCCGTCGTTTCGACCGTGACGGGATGGGCTTTGAGCAGGTCCGTAACCACGCTTGCGGCGACCGCACGTAACTCCGTTATCTCGACGGCGTCGTCCTTGCTGATACTTGCGGTTTCGGCATCGACGGCTTCCGACCGCGTCATCACGTGGACGACGTGAAGGTTGTCCCCGAACTGTTCGGTCAAGGTGGCAGCTTGGTCGAGGACGTCCGGTGCTCGCTCTGAACGGTCGACTGCTGCGACGATTACCATGTTCAATTCCTACAATTCGCATTATTATAGTTGTTTCTCTGCCGCGACTGAACGCGATCCGCCTGAAACGATAGCCCAGTAGGACTGTGGGTTGACATCTCACGGGTTCCAGAGATCGGTGGCTCCGGCCGAGAATTCGTCTCTCGCTAGCACCTGAGTGGAGAAGACGGGATCGTATCACCTATTCAGCCGCCAATGAAGATATTCCATATCACTCTATCTGCCTCAAAAAGTATCTCCCGTATTTTAACCTGTTACCAAGGACCAAGAAGAATTTCTAATTCGATGGTATCACCCATTCAGCAACTGGATAGAACCCAATTTCGCATCTCGCTAAAACCAGTCGGTCGCCACAATTCGCTTTTCCCGTCAACTACGGTTCGTTCGCTGTTCAAAGAATTCATTGAGAGGGAACGTTACCTTCACCCGGACAAGGAGGGCAGTGTACAGACGCCCGTAGTTGAGGAACTCTCTCGTGTTGGACGAGAGTGAGAGCGGTGTTCTCTACTCTGCCGGCGGTCCGAATGATCCCGCTATCGGTAGCACGAGGGCGTTTTGGAATGTAAGTTCCACCTCGAATTCGATGGCTAAGCTAGATGACGGGTTTAGCGGGAGGAACGATTACAGTAAAGGCAAGTATCCCTTTACAGCTATATGTTCGTAATCGCATCCGACCGTCTCCAGTACAGGAGACGATCCATCCCTCAAACTCCAACATTCCGACCGTCTATTTGCGAGTTACGAACACGGTGAGCAGCCTTTCACGGCCGATCGGTTGTCCGGGGTCTGCACGTTTGATGATCGTGGGGTCGCTAATACAGGTGTGCTGAGTGTCTTCTGCTTGGTCTCGATTAATTCCGAACTCGTTCGGGATCGAAACGTGTTTTGCCCAACTCTCTGGACATCAATCCGAGCTAGTACTGGTCGCGTCGTTCCGTGACGTCGATGGTCGTCTCCTCGAAGTTGACCGTGACTCGCTTGAGTACATCTGTAACGTTTCGATCGAATCGACTGATTCGGTCGATTTCCCCATGTGAATCGTTGACTGCTGTTTGACGACTACTAACATCCCTATCGTAGGACCCGATATCCTCTTTCAGAATGGCAATCGAGGGGTTCGTCACAGAAATCAGCTGTTATCTGCTGTTCGTTTTATTGAAGCGACCAATTGATTCAGTTGAGCGCTGTGAGTTGTTGCCGAAGCGAAGGCATTGGCGGATCAATTTAATGAACCGCCTCTACGTCACACACATTGATACTTACCTTTCTCGGTGCTGTTTCGTTACGCGTGAAAAGCATAGGACGATCTTGTGGTGACAATTCCAAAAATCGACTGCCTCAGTGGATATATCGACTGGATCGATTTGAGTGGTCGTGTTTAGTTCTGAGCATTGTGACAGATGGCAAAGGCTTGAAGCCACGATTCTACTGTTGACTATTTTGCGTAACTAAATAGTTTGAAAACGAAGAAGTATGTTATTTTATCTCTTGAAAGACACGTTCTGCAGCGTTCCGGTTTCCATATTTTTCATATCAAAATCGGAGTTCACGTCGACGGAGTGCAGTCTGGAGATGTTTTGCACCATCGACAAGAAACTCAGCATCGTCGAGGTTATGTTTCTTAGTGAGGTCTTGCAGGAACTATTCTGTCAAAGCGGTCGTAATCGTCGAATACAGCGTATGTGGAGAATACTGCTCGTTTGCGGATCAACAGCAGTGTATAGCCAGTAACGGTATTTGCCGATCTGAACCACCGCTTTATCAAGCTAGATTTCATTCGGATTCTTGTCAGCTGTCGGCTATAGATCGCACTTGTGTACCCAATCATGGACTGCCTTGCGACTGCGTTCGACACCGAACCTCTCTAATCACCGAACTGTATTTGAAAGTGATGGTCCAGCAAACTGGAGTCGAATACCGATCTTCATCAGCTGACGTGGTGTCCACTCTCGGGCGCTGTTCAGATTAGGATGAAGAGTGAGGCGGTACGATTTGCTAGTGGTTCATGCCAGAAATCGACCGTCTCAAGGCGCTAGCGCAGCGATCCAGTTAGATTTGTGGAGCGTGAGGCGACACTGCACGAACTGATGCGATTGAGTATCCAGCTCCATCTGACTGGACTATCACTTTCGGATACTGTTTCTATCTTAGAGAAATTCGATGTCAAACGAGCGTGATTGACGATCCATAATTGTTACGAGCGGTGGCGGTGAGTTTGGATATACGGAGATCGTCGGACGGAGCCGGCCCCGAACCGTGACGGAACTAAATCACCCGCGTGCCGAGACGGCACGAGATGAACTCACTGAACTGCCGTGATCCAGGTGAAGTCGATGGCGTCTGCCAAATGGAAATCGTGCCGAACCGGCACGAAAGCCAGAACATTTGATGCTTCAGGCCTTATAAAGAAGGTCGAAAAGTCGCCGCAATCAGGCGGTTTCCAGTATTACCTGAAGTGAGAAAACCATGGGATCTGCAGGCTTGCGTTCGACCGTCGAACGAATAGACCTTCGCGGCATGAGACGGCCGAAATCAGACGTCTTAGAATGGGTTCTAACGAGGACTCGCTTGGAAGCAACCCGTGAGGCTCAAACTCATCACCCCGACCGCGCACTTGAACCGTACCTCGCCGACCGTCCGAACCTTTTGATTCAATCGTCCAAAACGCGATCGACGCCTCGGTGGAGCTCGTGGACTGACACACGTCCGCTTCCCAACTCCGACGCTTTGTCTTTCAATCGCTGGATGAGATCATCACTTACGTGGCCATACACGTCGATGAATTCGAGGTCGATGAACTCGCCAATCGGGGGGAACTTAGGGCCCGCAACCTCCATGTGAAAATCCAACGAGGCTTGATCGGCGTGCATGTGCATCACGGTCATCCAGTCCCCGTCGGCGCTGAAGTAAACGTCGTACGCCAGTATCTCCGGCTCGTTGTCCTCGATGAAGTCCACTAACTCCCCCATCGCCGATTTGAGCTCTTCCACCTCCCCGTCATGCACCGTAGATCGGTCAATGTACACGATGAAGTCAGTCATCTCGCCCCCTACGTTTGACGCTGCAACCGCGTTGTACCGCTTCCGTGTTGGTCGCTATTGGTGCTGTCATAGGATCACTCTCGTCGCTGCGCCCAGCACAACAGAACGGCCTTGAGTACCGAGACGGCGGAGCAGGCGCTACTAGTTGCTACGTCGCGGATCACGTTAGCTGTTACCGTGTACAAAGTGACGGAGGGAACCCCGGATACGTTCGAACAATTGACCTCCTCCACGCCCTGAAGGGCGTGGAATCCGACCATCTGATTTCCGCCGGGTGTGGCGTTCGAGGTTCCAGCCCGCACTCAAGGGGAACCGGCAGCATACCGGGGGAACTCTCGTTTCCTCCCCTGTATAGGGCTGTGGCCCGGTCAAACAGGCCCCGTCGAATACCATGTCATCGCCGTGCGAACCACCGCTGGTTCGCCATCCTTTGTGGTTCAGGAACGGCATCTCACGGTATTCGTCGCACTCTATGCTACGACGCACCACACTAAAACAGTTTTGATGGAAATCCGTTCCGGCCATCTACGACAGTTGGTCGGATAGGCCTACCGCTCGACCCGCGCCTGAAGACGCGGGTATGCGCTATCGTTCTGTATCATAGCAGCTACTGCCGAAACGGATTGCTACTGCCGAAACGGATTTAGAGAAACCACGAGGCCCAGAGGATAGTCTACTGTTCGGACTTCGGCCACTCCTGCCAACCCTTACCGGTAGTTGGTGGGTCAGGGGCGACCCACGCTCTCGATTTCCTGAGCGCAGCAATCGACGTGCGGACGATCGCACTACTGACCAAGACCGCGGTTCCAAAGATGAGGACTGTACTCACGGTTTCAAGCATCTCAACGCCGTACACAACACTTACTTGCTTACTTGCGATGGCGATACCCCCCGAGAGCAGCATCACTGCGAAGTATCCTTTGATGTCAGCCTCATTTACCAGCCGCGTCGCACCCGCACCGATGCGAGCACCGAGCGCGCTCCCGCCGAGTAACGCGGCGACAACGGGGATATTGACGGCGTTCAACTGGGCGTAGACGAACGTCCCGAACGCACCCGAAACCGAGATCTGGAGGATGCTGGTCCCAGCAGCGATTGCAGTAGGAATGCCGAACCCGTAGACCATGACGGGGAGCAGAAGGAATCCCCCACCGACGCCGAGACATCCAGAGAGAATGCCGATAGCCGACCCAACGACAAGGATAACCCACACCGAGACGGTCGCACCGCCAGGTAGCGACATCATCGGTGGGAGCTTGATGGCCTGAACCTTGGTAGCGACTCGGCCCGTTCCCACATCTGTCCCGTCAGTACGGACATCTCGGAGAACAGAGAGGCCGACGGCACCAAGAAGTCCGACGTACACCACGCTGATGACGACGTCAGCGCTGCCGAGATCCGCAAGCAAGAGCACGACTCGAGTGCCGACCTCGATACCGAACGTCATTCCGAGAATCATCACCGCCGCCAGTGTATAGCTGACTTGGCCGTGATCGCGGTGTTTGAGCGCACCGATGACACTAGTGCCGAAGACGAACGCGAGTCCGCTCCCGACGGCCACCGGTGCCGGATATCCGACCACCAACAGCGCTGGCGTCACGAGGAACGACCCACCCATCCCGAAGAAGCCGAAGAGAATGCCGATGAGCAGGCCGAATCCGACGAAGAGACCGATCATCGAGATACCGAGGCCAAGGAGTTCCACGGTCAGGTGCTCACGAGGATTTCACGGGCGGCCGGGCCAGCAACCCGCGCCAGCGCCCCGTATCCGACGTACAGTACGAGTGCCTCCGCCAGAACGTAACCAACCGTAGCAGCAGCCTGCCCGGACTCACCGAATACGGGAGCGACCAACAGGACGCTCAGCGACACCGCTAGTAGACTCATCAGCACGATCCAGCCTGTCGATACCTGCCAGACTGCCGTACATTCGGTGTATAGATCACTCATGGCATTCCCCGCCGCCGGCTTGAGCGTTTTCGGACGGCGTGATGTTCTGATTGAGGCGGAACAGGTTCGTCGGGTCGTACTCGTCCTTGAGCGCGACCAACCGCTCGTACGTCGGTCCGAACGTGGACCGCATCATATCGTCGCCCTCTTCGAGGAATCCCGGGAAGTTCAGGTACACCGAGCCGTCCGAGAACTGGCGCATGTCGTCGAGACAGTCGCGCACCCACTCGACGTTGGCGTCGTCGTCCTCCGAGCGTTCCCAGTTCGCTTCGACGCCGAGCAGGAAGGGCGCGTGCCGCCCCGCGAACGCACTGTCCTCGACGCCAACGTGGGCGATTGCGCCACCCAACTGCCAGACATCGACCGTCGATAGCGGTGACGGTGCTACATCGGACCAGTACGCAATTCGATCGATGCCGGACTCCGACAGGCCGTCGAGATACAGCGACTTCCAGTAGTAGCGCATCCCGTCGGGGTAGTCCTCGTCGAAGAGTTGCTGGAACTCGACGTACGGCATCGGTCCGCTGAAGTCGGCGATCGGCTCGGCGATCTCCCGCAAAGGTGCCAGTGCGCGTTCGCCGTCCGCGACCGAGCCCGCATAACAGCCCGCGATCGCTATTTGGATTCGTGCACCGCGTCCGGTGGGAAGAGGTCCTCGTCGGGCATCACACCGGACAAGGTGAGCAAGCTGACTTCCGAGGGCGCATCCGCGACGTAGTCGCGGTATGCTTCCAAAACCTCGACCATCCGGTCACCCGAATAGAACACGAGGCAAATCGCCACGTCCGGGCCGACCGGGTGGAGGTCGAACTCGAAGCCGGTGACCACCCCGAAGTTACCGCCGCCGCCGCGGAGTCCCCAGAAGAGGTCTGGGTTCTCGTCCTCGCTGGCGGTCAGGTACTCGCCGTCCGCCGTGACTAGATTTACGGATGCGAGGTTGTCACAGGTCAAGCCGTACTTGCAGCGGAGATGACCGATGCCACCACCGAGCGTCAGTCCAGCGACCCCCGTCTCCGAGACGGCCCTCCAGGCGTTGCCAGCCCGAAGGCCTGAGTTTCGTGGTCCACATCCGCCCACGTAGCACCGGCTTGGACCCGCGCCGTCCGTGTGTTAGGATCTACCCACACGCCCCTCATCTCAGAGAGATCGATGACGAGCCCGTCGTCGCAGACGGCGGTCCCGGCGACGTTGTGGCCACCGCCACGTACCGCGACGAGGAGATCGTTCTCGTGCGCGAAGTCCACCGCGCTGATGACGTCTCTGACGCCTCGACATTGGGCAATCAGGGCCGGACGCTTGTCGATCATCCCGTTCCACACCGAGCGCGTGTCGTCGTAGTCAGCGTCCTCAGAACGGCTGCGCCGTTCTGATGGGCTCGAAAGAGCGCCGCTCTTTCGAACGTCACCGGGACGAATCAGGTCGCCGTGGAATTCTGCTTCGAACCGTTCAATCTGTTCGGCGGGGATAGCTTGTTGTGCCATACAGAAGTGGACGATAGCGCGGGTGTTGGCCTCACCCATCGAGCAGGGTTCGGTGTCAAGAGCACCGTTTCAGGCAGTGAGACGAATTCCGGAGCGTGCACAGGATAGAGTTACTATCAGTGACACCCTTTGTCTAGAGGGTGAGTCACATGGAGCTTGATCAAGACGACCAATTGGATGACGATGGCCGTCCACTACCTGGCTCGCCGGTCCTGGAGGCTATCCTGGAAAACGAACGGAACCGCCGCTATCTCGGCGAGCGTCTGGACGCCGCGGGCGACCGCGTCGATACGGACCTGCTTGGCGACATCGTCCGGCACGGCCCGGTCCTCGAAGTACTGTTGGAGGAGCGGCTCGACCGCCGGGAAATCGAAGCGCGCCTCGACGTCTCGCGGGCGACGAGTCACCGCTACACGCAATGGCTCGACGAGCAGGGATTCGTCGAGAAGGTCGATGGCCGATTCAGTTGACCTGGCGCGGCGCAGTCATCGCCGAGGAGGTCCTCCGGTTCGAGGCGAACGTGCGGACCGCACACAGAATGACACCGCTTCTGGATGCGGTCTGTGAGGATCACCGGGACTTCATCCTCGAACCGTTCGTGGACGCAACGATCACCGTCGCGGAACCGGACGATCCCTACAAGCCGATCGAGCGATTCATCGCGCTTGTCAGCAAATCCGACACCTTCCGGGGATTCAATACAACGCACATGGCTCCGCTGATTCTCGGTGAGTTTCACCAGCAAGTGTTCGAGGAAACCGACACCGAGATCGTCTACCTCCCGCACATCGTGGAGAAACTCTTCGAGACGTACCCCGAACGTGCACAAGAAGCGATCGATAGTGGACACCTGGCCCTCCGGACGCGTGATGAACTGCCGTACGGTCTCGCTCTCTTCGACGAACGCGTCGGGATCGGAGGCTACGACGAAACCACAGGTCTCATGCAGGTGTTCGTCGATACGGATGCACCGATCGCATGGGAGTGGGCTGAGCGCGTCTACGCGTCAGTGAGAGCCGATTCCAATCCACTCGACGCGAAGCCAGATCTGAGTCGGTGATACGCATCGATGTGACGAAACGTTTGACGAACATCTCCGTCACATCACAAGGGCTGCTCTGAAATTCCCAAATCAGAGACGTGATTTGATGCATCCAGGCGAAGTAGATAACGTGACTACCATTCTCTGGTTGATACCTGCATCCAAGGCGCATATCGTCCACCGACTGCTCGACTCAAAGCGGGTCGTGCTTCCCGTTCAGACCGTGGGGACTTTTCACGAGATGACTCTATGTGATTGCGTCTCATAGAGGACGGGGGTGAACCACCATGGCAGAAGCAACACCACCAGACACGGGTAGAGACATGGAAACAGTCACGTCCGCAGACGGGACTGAGATTGCCTTCGAACGAACGGGGAGCGGGCTACCGCTCGTGCTCGTCCATGGAGGTGTCTGTGACCACAGGTTCTGGGAGTTATCCGATGTTCGTGCCACCTTCGCGGACCACTGCACGGTCTACGCGATGGATTGTCGTGGTGTCGGTGAAAGCGGCGACGTCGCCGAGCGAAGCTCGGCTGGCCAACCGGAAGCGTACGCTTCCGGTGACGCCGACGAGTACAACTTGGAACGGGAGTTTGAGGATGTGGCCGCGGTCGTCGAGACAATCGACGAACCTGTAACCCTCCTTGGGCACTCATCGGGAGCGCTCTTATCGCTCGAGGCGGCCCTGCGAACCGACAACCTACACAAACTCGTCCTGTACGAGCCGCCCATTACGTTCGACGATCACAAACTCTATTCCGATGAGGTACTCGCCGAAATGGAGCGGCTGCTGAAAGATGGGAAGAACGAGCAGGTGCTCGTCCTGTTCCTGCAAGAAATCGCCCAATCCACGCCGGAGGAAATCGACGCGCAGCGCTCAGCCCCGGACTGGCAGGACCTCGTAGACGCCGCACACGTCTGGCCCCGCAGCCTATCAGCGATCGGCGAGTACGAATTCGATGCAGCTCGGTTCGCCGACATGACGACACTGACGTTGCTGTTGTCCGGCAGCGAGAGCCCTCCGCTCTTGAAAGATGCAACGGACCCGGTCCACGACGCGCTCCCGAACAGCCGGATCAGTACCTTCGATGGGCACGCCCACGAGGCGATGCTCACCGCGCCAGACCACTTCACCGAAGAAGTACTTGGCTTCATCCGAGAGGAGAACTAACGATCGGTGATCGGTCGCTCCATCATTTCCGGCGTCTGCTCAATACACAGTCGTACGTAACGGCTGATTCGAACATTCAACCCCGAATAGAGATAGTGATCCGTGCTGAACACATCCTCTAGGTCTTGTTTGAACGCGTGACTTCATGGGTGTGAGTCCTCGATGGCGCGTTCGATGTTGCGAACCGCGGATTTCATGACAAGGTCACGGAATTGACCGAACCAGGTTCTTGACCAGAGCGTATCGCCGTATCTGCGTCGGAGACCGAAAAACACCGATTCAGCGTTCGAACGAAGGTGATACGCCCGATCATATATGAGTGAGTTTCTCGCCCACCCCCGCAACCCAGGATCTCGCTGCGGAATCAGCGGTGTGACACCTTCCGCTCGCAACTTTGTGCGAAGATCCTCCCAGTCGTAGCCTTTATCGGCTGCGACAGTCGCAACTCGTCGAGGTTCCGCACTAACACCTGCCAGCCGACCTGTGTATCGTGCGGTTGTTTCATCGAGCAGTGTATATCGAGAATCGCACTGGTTTCACAATCGATGAGCAGCGTCGTTTTCACCGCCTCGAACGTGTAGTCCGTTCGTTTGGCGTAGTGCTGGCTGGCTTGGACGCGATCGACGCCGGTTGCGTCGATTGTCTGAACATCACCGAGGTCATACAGTTCGACGGACTGATCGAGAATCGCTCGCCACCGCTTCATCGGAATTTCCTGCTTTCGCGTACACTCCGTCGAGAAATGTGGCACCGTTTCAGGCGTCAGCCCGAGTAATTTCGTCACTCTCGGCATCTCGCGGAGGACGTCCATCAGCTTCCGGTACGGATGGCCGAGATACTCTTTCGATCCCTGAACGGCGAGAATCACTTAGTCAGCGTAGCCTTCTTCTCCCGGTCGGTAGGTCGGAGCTGGCGTTCCAACGACGGCTTTTGGGCAAGCGACACAACCCTCTCTGTGAAGCGGGAGGTCTTCGTGTACACAACGAACCCGTCCCGCTTCACTTCCTAGTAGATTTGGTATTTCCCCCGAGCTACTAGCACAGCGATACGAGCTCGATCGACTCTCCACTGCTAACGTTTGAGCGTCTAAACAAGGCCCACCCTCTGTATCCATCGCGCTATTTGTGACAGTGTTCGAGAATATGGCGGAGCCATTGCTGAATAGATAGCGCGAATGTAGCACGAGATTGGGCTTGATTTTCGAAGGCGGTGATCGCTCAGTAGGTGAAGTAGATCATACTCATTCTATTACCCCGGTCGTTGAAAGCGTATCACTGCGATGGCCCAAAATCAGCGAAAGATATCGACCCCGGTGACGCTGAACACCGCGAAGTCGGCGAGGGATTATTAGAGGAGGAAATGGCACCGAGTTCGTCGATGGCACACCTCTACCGTGGCGAGATCCACCGAATGAAATTTTGGCGTGAACGGCTCGACCGGACGTCAAACTGGGCGGTTATCGTCATGAGCGGGGTCCTCACATGGGGCTTTTCAGGCCGCAATCGACCACATTACATCCTCTTATTGGGAGTAGCGGCATTGGCTGCGTTCTTGATCATGGAGGCACAGCGGTATCGCGGCTACGATCTCTGGCGCGGACGCGTTCGGATACTCCAGAAAAACGTCTTTGCGTACGGCTTAGACCCGTCCGCGGGGCTCGAGGAACCGTCATGGCGGGAGACGTTGAGCCAAGACTACCGCACACCCGTTATCAAGATCACGAGAGAGGAAGCGATTGCGCATCGCCTCCGCCGGATCTACTTACTGCTCTTCACGATTATGTTGAGTGCGTGGGCGGTCCGAATCACCGCATTCGTAACGACGCCGTGGCCGACCAGTGCCTCCATTGGAGCGATATCCGGCCTCCTCGTGACCGGTATCATCGTCGCACTGTATCTTGTTGCAGTCCTCATCGCCGTGCGACCACGGACGTGGCGGGCTGAAGACGAACTCCACTCACGAGATATCGGAAAGCATCGATAACGAATCCTGAAAACCGAGAGGGCAACGGAGGGACGCCATTCGCATTGGAGCGTTTCGAATCGATCGGTATTGGTACTCTTTGACGGCAAAGCGGGCTGCAACCCCACCGTTGACGATTATGTAGCTGACTCGCGTATGTCGAAAAACAGTATGGACGATATGACCGTCGAATTGGCTGGCCGCCATCCGTTCACGGGATTCACGCGATGGTTCTTGCTCACTGGAAATCGACTCTCGGTCTCGCTCGTCATCTTGGTCGGGATCGGTGTAGCGTTCGTCGTCGTTGGCGGTTCCGGTCTCGCCACGGTGACCGCACCGTCACGGGTCATGTGGTACCTCAACGGGACCGTCAACGGGCTGTTGACGCTCGTTCCGATTTCGGTCGGCGTCAACCAGATCGTTCTCTCCCACGAATTCGGCTCGATACAGGACCTCCACGAGCGTCGGACCGACGTCACGGACTTTCGAGAGCGCGTCGAGGATCGAACCGACACGCCGGTGAGTTCCCCGTACGCCTCAGCCTTCTTCGGGACGCTTCTCTCATCCGTCTCGGACACTGCGAGTTCATTTCAGCGCGGACGTGATAGCTCTCAAGCGGACGATCAGATACCGGATGATCTCGAGACAGTCGCCGAAGCGGTCGTCGACGAAGCGAACCGAGCGAACGACGAGTTGGAAGCGAACAGCTCGAGTATGCTGCAGACGCTCGTCGTGATGCTCAATTACGATAATTCGTCCCAATTCTACGAAATCCGGCGGTTACAGACGGAATTATCCAGTCGTGACGATGAGCCGACGGAGAAACTGCAGCAGATCAAAGAGCTGTTCGTCGAAATCGACGCTGCACGCCAGTTCCTCAAAACAGTCGTCGTCGAACGGCAATTGGCGCGTCTCTCTCGACTGCTGATCTATACCGGGATTCCGGCCGTGACGATCGCTGCGATCGGCATCTTCAGGTATCCAGACATTTCTGATTTGGCGTTGTCACACGGCGTCCGTGTAGTCGTCGTCGGAACGCTACTCATCACGACACTCGTACCGCTCGTGATATTGAGCGCATACATCCTCCGCGTGGCGACAATCGCCCGCCAAACGGCAGCGTTCGGCCCTTTCCTCCCAGAATCTACTGACTGATAGTGTTCGGTATCGAATACCGGCTGTCGGTCCTCGGTCTATCTCTAAGAGGAACTAGCGATTCTCTCGCGAACTCTTTTTATGTGGGCCTGCCAGCAGTGGCGATCGTCGCGAGCGGACTGTTCGTCTTCACCGCGTCGAACGGCGCGTCCGTGTCGCGCTCGGTCCTCACCGTTGCGGTGCCGGCGATCGTCGCGATCGATTTTTCTTCCGCTCGCCGTGCTGTTCGCGTTCATCCTCCGGATCGCAACTGTCTCCCAGCGGACGGCCGCGATGCTCCCGTTTACGACTCCAGTACAGGAACGAGAATGGAGCGACTCGTCGACTCAGATCGATCGACGACGAGATCACTAATGCGGCTTCTCGAGACGCGCCGGCGAAATCGATCTCGATGGGGCAACGGCCTCTCAACACCGTCACACCGATCCGCGAAGGAGGACGAGGACGGGAATGATCGTCAGCCGGCCAACCCACATATTTCCCATCAGAATCAGTTTCGCGCTCGGGGAGAGCGAGGGTGTCGTGATGCCACTCGAGAGACCGACGTTCCCCTGGGCGCTCGCGACCTCGAAGAGGACGTTCTTCAGTGGCGCACTCCCGTTCGGTATCGTCACGAACAGCGCGAAGACGCCCGCGAGCAGAAATCCTATCCAGAGGAACGTGATGATCGATGCATCGTAGAAGTTCGCGGACACGTGCTCGCCAGCGATTTCGATCTCTCTCGAGCTGTCGGTCTCGGGGAACGGTTCACTAACCCGTTCGCGTACCCCTTTCGCGAGGCTCACGACGCGAACGATTTTGATTCCGCTGGCAGTCGATCCCTCGGATCCGCCGACGGTCATCGCGACCGTCAGCAATACCATCGCACTGGGCGGCCAAATGGTGCCCATGTTCGTCGCAGTCGAGAAGCCGGTACACGTGATCGCCGAGACGAACTGAAACGCCACCGTGACGCCGCCTTCAACCGTCGAACGATACACGTCTGCGGTAACGAGATACGCAGCTAACAGCGTCGTTCCGGCCGCAGTGACGAATAGCAGCCACCGCGTCTGACGGTCAGTGGCGAATCCATCGAGGTTCCCCTCGAGCAGGAGATAGTAGACGGGAAGCGGGATCGCTCCGATGAACATGATCGGGAGGAGAACGAGTCGGATCGCCAGGCTGTCGTACGTCGCGATGCTATGGTCGGTGACGGTGAATCCGCCGGTCGACAGTCCGGTCATCCCGTGTTTGATCGCGTGCCACGGCGGCATGCCGGCGATCCAGAGGAGGACGATCGAGAGGACCGTGAACGTGGTGAACACGCCCAGCATCGCTTTAGGAGAGGGAATCCCGCTCTCGGACTGTCCAAGCGGCGAGCGTTCCTCGTAGTACTGGTTGAGGACGTTGCCGTCGGACCGCCTGACGACCGACAGGATCAGGACGATGATTCCGATGCCGCCGAGCCACTCCAGCAGCGAGCGCCACCACTGGAGCGTCGCCGAGAGTTCGCTCGCTCGACGCGTCACTGTCAGCCCCGTGCCCGTGATCCCGCTGAGGGCCTCGAACGCGGCGTTGGTGGGCGAGAGAAACGCGCGGACCGTCGGATTCATCGATGGCGTCGCGACGCCGCCGGGATCGAGGGCGATGGTTCCGGCGACGAACGCGAACGGGAGCGCACTGATCAGGCCGACGACGAGCCAGACGATCGCTGCGGACGCGAACGCCTGTGCGGTGGACGTATCGTCGGTAACCGACGTGATGGAGAGGAGCAGCCAGCCGACTGCGTAGACGATCGCTGCCGAGAGGAGTTCGGCCGGAATCGCGTAGTACTCCCCCCAGATGATCGACACGGCAACGAGGCTCGTAATTACGCCGGCGAAGCGCGTCAGGACGAGCCCCAGGTTTCGAGCGATCGGCCCGTACCAGCTCATCGGATTATGCCGGTCGTATCGACGATGGCGATCCTCAGCCGCAGCCGAACCGGTCCACCCGAAACGGTGATCGAACTCACGAGCCGCCGTTTGTCTCGAGCGCGCATTTAGTACCCCCATTCATGCTAAAGGCGACAGACGCCGTCATCCGGATCGTCGAGATGTCGAATTCGTATACGCTGTCGTCTCTCCATCTCGAAAATCACCGGCCGACGACGGCCGGTATCGGATCTAACTTCTCGCGTCGCATAGTCGGGGTCGAATGGTCAACGCCTTCTGGCTCGATCGCGACCTCGAGCGGACCGCGGCGTGGCTCGTCGACCGCCACGTGACGAGCAGCGTCTTCGAGTGTTCGATGGTGCTGACGACCGCGGTCCAGTTGAACGGCTATCCCGAATCCGATTCGCTCTATTTCACTCATCCCGACAATGAGCTGACGCGCTGGGCGGCGCGGTCGCTCGCCAACTGGGTGTACCTGCGCGACTACACCGACCGAGCCCACGAGGAGTGGCGATATCGGTGGGACCACGACCCGACGGATCGCCACGGCTCGTGGGCGACGGTCCGCTCGCTCGACGACGCGGTCGTTCGCGACCTTGAGTGGCCGGCCGAGGGCCGATCCGACCCGCCGCAACTGACGGGGGAGTGGACGGCTGACGACTACGTCGACGCCTACCGGTACTACTACGCCAACGAGAAGCGCCATCTGTTCGGCTGGTCGAAAGATCGATCGATGCCGCCCTGGATTCCCGAATACACGGTCGACGGCGAGGCGTGATCTCGAGACAGAATATTTCTGCCCGCGCGGTATAGTATGGCTGACATGGTGCGAACCGCGATACAGTTGTACACGCTGCGTGACCTCGACGACGGGCTCCCGACGCTGCTCCGCCGCGTCGGCGAGACCGAGTTCGATGGTGTCGAATTCGCCGGCTTCGGCGAGACGTCACCGCGAGAAGCCGCCGATGTACTGAACGAGGTCGGTCTCGAGGCCGCCGGTGCACACGTCGGAATCGACGCACTCGAGGACGACCCCGACGGAGCGGCCGAGATCTGTACGGCCCTCGACTGCAATCGCGTCGTCGTCCCCTATCTCGACGAAGCGCAGTTCGAGACCGCGACGGCGGTTCGAAAGACGGCCGACCGGCTTTCGGCGCTCGCGGACCGGCTCGCGGAGCGCGATCTCGAACTCGGCTATCACAACCACGACCACGAGTTCGCCGCGCTCGAGGGCGACGACCGGAGCGCCTTCGAGGTCTTGATCGACGAGACCGACGATACCCTGTCGATCGAACTCGACGCGGGGTGGGCGGCCGCGGCGGGTCACGATCCTGTCGCGCTACTCGAGCGACTCGAGGGGCGCGTCCCACTGGTACATATCAAAGACGTGGCCGACGGCCGACCGGTCGAACTCGGCGACGGCGAGGTAGATATTGAGGCGTGTGCGGCGACCGCTCGCGACGCCGGAGCCGAGTGGCTGATCTACGAACACGATGAGCCGACGGATCCCGCCGCCTCGCTCGCGCACGGGGCGCGGACGCTCGCGGAACTTCGCGAGTAATCGGAGGGGTCGGATACGGTCCGTCGAAACGCTAGGTTCCCGGGCGGCTCAACTCCGAACCCCGGTTTCGGCGTCCGTCGACGAGTCCGCCTGCAACTGCCCCCGAAGGTACCGTTCGCCGCGTCGCGTCAGCCGATACTTTCCCCGTTCGACTTTTTCGACAAACCCGTGGTCCGCCAGTTCGATCAGGTGACGGTTCACTTCCTTTCGATTGAAGCCGGTGTTGAAGGCGACGACTGCTGGCGTCAGCACGAGGTCCGTGCCGTGGAACGCGCCGAGGATCTCGTCGTCCATCGGCGTCATCCACTCGGCCGGCCGTCGGACTCGCGACGGCTCGCTCAACAGCACGCGCTCCCACTCCGTCGTCCGCAGGTCGTTCGTCACGGGGTCGTAGAGGCCGAAGACGACCAGCAACGCGGCCGTGCCGTGAACCCAGTGGACCAGTTGCGGCGCGACTAGCTCGACGATCGGTCCGCCGATCACGGCCAGTACCAGCCCGGCGACAGTCACGAGCACGAACCGCCGGTAAGCCGTCACTGACGCCTCGAGCGAGAGGAGATACAGGAGCTCGAGGGCGACGACGACCCCGATCGCCAAGTTGTACCTGATGAAGGGGGTCAGTCCGTCCACGGGATCTCACCTCCCGATTGATCGCGGCGGAGCTGTCGGTGGCGCAGTATCAGCAGGCCAACGAAGATCGCGACGATCGTGTTCGCCGCGCTCCGGAGGACGTGGAGGACCAGCGACTCCGGCTCGACGACGAGCAACATCGTGTGGTAGATGGTCATCGCGACCATCCCGACCGAGAGGAGAGCGATCGACGTGCCGAAGGGGGAGTCACGGAAGATCCCCCAAGACAGGAGCGCGAACACCCCGGCGCCGGTGCCGGCGACGATCGCGAACGGAACGCCGAGGAGGTGGACGACGGAGTGGGTCATGTTGCGGGCTTCGGTTCCGGTGGTCGTGAAGCTGCGGCATGGTATTTCATCGGCGTAACGATCGGATCGAAACTGTCCCGACGCGGTGCGGTATCGGTTGGCAGCGGTGGCGGTGATCCACCGGTGACTCTGCCGCCGGCCTCGCGGTAATCATCTGTGAACCGCTCCTCACCGATCGGCCGTCCCGCGGTGCCCACTGCGAGTCTCTTCCCTCACCGTTCGGTCGGGCTGTCGTGGACTGTGAATAACAAAGCGGGTCGTAGGCGACTGATTGATCGCAATGGCACTGACCCAGATCGATCACGTCAGCGAAAACGAGGAGATGCAAGAGTGTATCGACAACTGCTTCGAAGCCGCCCAGGCGTGTGAGTGGTGTGCCGACGAGTGTGCCGGCGAGGGCGAGGAGATGGCCAAGTGTCTCCGGCTCTGTCGCGACGTCGCCGACTTGACGACGATGCATGCGCGGTTCATGGCCCGTAACTCGAATTACAGCACGGAACTCGCTGAAGCCTGCGCCGGCGCTTGCGAGGAGTGCGCCGAAGAGTGTGAACGTCACGACGCCGAACACTGTCAGGTCTGTGCGGATGTGCTGCAGGACTGTGCGGAGACCTGCCGGAACATGGCCTCGGCCTGAACGGCGAATGGATGCGACGCCGAGACTCGCTGCCAGCGGCAACTGCCTGCTTGGCTGCTGGCTGATCACCGCCCCCTTCGTCTTCGCCGTGGCGGGAATCGCTCGGTGGAACGACGTCCTGGTCGGCACCGCGGTTGCGGTCGTCGCCGGCTACAACTACGCTAGCGTCCGCAGCCGGCGGCCCCCGAGCGCCACCGGAGCGGGAGTCGTCGCGGTCCTCGGCTGCTGGCTCGTCGTCGCTCCCTTCGCTCTCGGATTCGAGGGACCGGCGCTGTGGAACGACGTCGTCGTGGGGACCGTGATGGCGAGCTTCGGCGGCTACAATGCGTACACCGCGACCGCCGCCGACCGCGATCCGTGAGAGTGTCCTCCTCACGAACTCGCGGTGGATGGCTAATGTTGTTCAAGATGTCTACGACGTTCGCCCACAAGTTGTCCATCCACCGGTTGACACGGACAATTTTGAGCCGCGCCCATGGGATGAGCGCGAGAACGGATTCGTCACCGTGGGCCGACTCGCCCGCTACAAGAACGTCGAAGAGACGATTCGCATCGTCGACGGCGTCCGTAATAGCGGCCACAACGTCCACCACCACATCGTCGGTCCTTCCTACCACCCCGACTACCGGCGCGAACTCGAGGCGATGGCCGACGCCTGCGAGTACGTCACGCTCGAGGGCGAACTCCCGCGCGAGGAACTCAATCGATCTGCTCTGTACGCACCGCTATGGACTCCACGGCAAGCGCCACGAGCACTTCGGGACGGCGGTCGCCGAGATGGTCGCAGGTGGTGCGATTCCGTTTGTTCCCGACAACGGCGGACAACGCGATATCGTCGATCGCCGCGAGGAGCTACTATACGGAACGCCGGACGAGGCCGTCGCGAAGATCGATCGGGTGCTTTCCGATAGGTCATTTACGGATGCGAGGTTGTCACCCCGGCTTTCGACGCGATGTCCGCCTTGATCCGGAGCGCGTCGAAGCTCGGTTCGGTCGCGACCGCTTTCGCGAGGAAATTCAATCTCTCGTCCGGGGGATACTGGACGGTGAAGAGACACCTCAGCGATTCGAGGAGTTACCCGCGAAGTAACTCGTACCGAACCCGACCGGGTAGCCGTTTTCACAGTCTAGGAACTCCAGACAAACCGAAGGGGATGAGGCGGGGGGCTCCAACAAACAGTTAACTTCCGATACGGGGCGTTCGTGTTCGGCGACCGTCACCGTGGCGCGATCAGTCCGAAACCAGCTGCATCTCGATTTGTTTCCGGGGAGAGACGAATAATAGGTGAAATAGCCACCTATTCTCCGTTCTCTGGGCCATACTCGAGGAAACGAAACTGTCTGATCTGAAAGCATGCCATATTGATGGCGAGTTAATGGATAAGAAGGACGTAACACACTTCTGGTCAACGGGCCACGATTCCAATTCAAATATCCAATTAATTTCGAACTCGGTGTCAGAAGACAATATCAGTGAAGCAATCTATAAAGCTGTTGAGAATATGGAGACAACTCAACAAGACTCGTACACTGATAACAAGTGACTTCTCAATGGATATGGAACCCAACCAGATTATCCTCGAGCGTTCGGTCGAGGTCCAGCGTTTCACCGCAGATCGGACATTCGACCGGTGGCATGAATGCTATTTCTTTCCCATTCTTATCCATTCGGTAGAAAGCGATCGGCTGTCCGCCTATACAACGAGGCAGTATCCGAAAGAGCAAGCGGTGAACACCACATCCCAGAAGGGTGAGGGTAGGGGTAACGGCGGTTTGGCACTGCCAGCAGTTCATCACACCGATGCTGTGGGACTACCCGTGCCCGAAAGGTATGGTCGTCCGGTGATTGGACTGCGAACCTGACACTCCCACCGCTTGGGATTCCTCCGCGTTTACGCGGAGGAGGATGTCAATCAGGTACCATCTGGGGCCGGGAGCGACACCGAGAATGTTGCTCCCTCATCCGGCTCCGAATCGACCCAGATCTCGCCCTCGTGGCGTTCGACGATTCGCTTGCAAAGCGCGAGCCCGATACCTGTACCGGTATGTTCCTCCTGAGTGTGGAGCCGCTGGAACACCTCGAAGATACGATCCTGATCTTCGTGGTCGATCCCGATCCCCTCGTCGCTGATTGATAGAACCCGCTCGTCGCCAGCCCATGTGGCCGAAACGCGTACACGTGGCGGCTCAGCGCCGCTGTATTCAAGGGCATTCCCCAGCAGGTTCTGGAACAACTGGCGGAGTTGACTGGCGTCACCCTCGATCGCTGGGAGATTCTCAGTTGTAATCTCCGCATCGGTCTCCTCGATCTGGAACTGGAGATCAGCCAGCACGTCCTCAAGGACAGCGTTCAGGTCCACCGGTTCAAACGAGTCACCCTCTGTCTCGATGCGAGAGTACTCAAGCAAGCCCTCGATCATTGTTCGCATCCGGTCAGCACCATCCACAGCGAACTCGATGAACTCCCGGCCGGTCTCGTCCAACTCGTCGACGTATCGATCCTCGATGAGTTGGAGGTAGCTCGACACCATGCGTAACGGCTCTTGGAGATCATGAGAAACCGCGTATGCGAACTGTTCGAGGCGCTCGTTCGACTCCTTGAGTTTGCGCCCGTATGTCTTCCGTTCGGTAATGTCACGAGCCACACCAACTACCCGCGTCAAACCGTCGTCGTCCTGAACAGGGTGACCAGGGGCTTCGATCCATCGTACTTCTCCGTCTCGAACGATCCGAATCTCTTCGTGCTTCGGCTCGCCCGTTTCGAGGGCCTTCTCGATACCCTGTTGTACCCCCTGTCTGTCCTCTGGGTGAACTATATCAAAGAAGTCCTCCCAGGTTTCGACTGTAGTTCCGTAGAGTGACTCCGCCGAGGGATAGAACGAAACTTCATCGTTCTCGACGTCCCAGTCCCAGACGACCGCATCGGTGGCATTGAGGGCGAACTCCATCCGGTCTCGGACACGCTGGAGTTCCCGCTCGCGTTCTTTCCGCTTAGTAATGTCTTGGACTGCTCCGCGGAGCAAGGTAACCTCTCTATTATCTACGTTGGGATCGCCCTTGACATGGAGCCAGCGTACCTCGCCGTCAGGTAATCTGAACCGAGCCTCTACGTCGAATGACTCGCCGGAGTCGAGCGCCTCCTCGACGGCGTTCTCGATGATCGGTCGGTCCTCCTTGTGGTAGACGTCGAGGGCTTCGTCCAGTGATGGTTCCTCGTCGTCGGGTATTTCCAAAATCTCGAAGAGATGCTCGGTCCAGAACGCCTCACGAGTGTTTGTGTCTATCTCCCAGCCGCCGACGTCTGCGATGCTTTCCGCCTTTTCCAATAGTTCGCGTGTCCGTTCGAGTTCCTTTTCGCGCTTCTTGCGGTCGGTTATATCCCGGAAATACACGGAGAGGCCAGATTCCGAGGGGTAGACTCGGACCATCGCCCAGATTCCCAACGGGTCAGAATCCCATTCGAAGCTCACCGGTTCCCGGGTAGCCATCGACGTCTCGAACTTCTCGAAGAGCAGGTTGGATTCATCGACATCGAGCACCTCCCAGGGTTTTCGTCCAAGAAGTTCCCCTGCCGATTTACCGAGATATGCCTCGGTGCGTTGATTCATATACTCAAATTTGAACTCATCGTCGAGGGCATAGAACGCATCATCAATTCGCTCGAAGATGTCGTCGAGTTCCTGCTCAAGTTCGTCGCGCTGCCGCTCGAGTCGCTTAGCCTGCTCCTCCAGTTGTTGCTCGTACTCACGCCGCTCGGTCATATCGCGGGTAACCTTCGTGAATCCCTTGAGCCCTCCCTTGTCATCTCGGATGGCGGTGATTGTGACGTTTGCCCAGAACGTCGAGCCGTCCTTGCGGACCCGCCACCCCTCGTCCTCGATACGGCCCTCGGCCGTAGCGCTTTCGAGATTCCGATCTGGCAGGCCGTCGGCGATATCGGTGTCGGTATAGAACGTCGAGAAGTGCTCGCCGACAATGTCGTCTTCCGAATAGCCCTTGATCCGCTTGGCCCCCTCGTTCCAGCTGATGATCCTACCTTCGGGATCAAGCATGAAGATAGCGTAATCTTTGACAGCACTCACGAAAGCGCTAAACTGCGCTTCGTCTGGCTGCTCACCACCTGCCAGATTTTCCGCAGGTTTCCACCAGATTCGGCTCAAATCGTCTCTTTGTTTGGTTTGTATCTCTCCCTGTTCGGCGAGGTCCTCCAGACAATGGCGGGCGGTTTGACGGGGGCACTCCAGCTCTTCGGCGACTTCCCCCGTGAAGACTGGCGCCGACGGTTGGTCTGTTTGGCTGAAGAACACCCGAATATCATCTATCGTGACGTCTGGTGGTGGCCCAGGGAATTCCATTGCCTCCGAATATGGCCGTGAGCCTATAAGCGCTTGGCGTCCCCGGGGTAGTTTCCGCCAGATTCGACTTATTTCACAGAGAGTTTCATCAAATAATATGGTTATAGAACCGATTTGAGCCGGTCTACGATTTGGTACCCGGAGATGGGGGAGAGTCAAGGCAGATGTACACGCGAGTGGCACCGTCCCCGTCGAGTTTCTGAGTCAGACCGTCGTTGTCGCCGGACGACCAGTAGTCCAGGAACAGTCGTGTCGGCCCGATAGTGGCCGCAAGCAGATTAGAGATGTCCTCACGCCCCATCCACCGCCGAATCCGTCTTGTGTTCGAATCCAGCCGCTTCCGCAGCAGCGAAATCTCGTAATCCTCCTCATTGTCCCTGTTGTCGTGCGTTCCCGGCCAGTAATCCAGTCGGCGTTCCACGTCCCGTGAGACCGTCCGCTCATGATCTGGACCGTCATCCGCAGCACCTGTTCCAGGCCATGACGGGAGCGCCTTGAGCAAACTCACGTTACGACCGACAGAATCGGTAATACAGAGATGTGCCGTCGGTCGCAGTCATTCTCCGAGGAAATCACTACTGAGGGAGGGGAAGATCATGTGCGCGAAATGGACCGCGAGGACGACGACGATAGGGCCGAGGAAGAGTCCGTACCAGCCGAAAGCGAGGGTCCCGAGGAAGTACCCGAGGAGAACTAACCCCATGTGGACGCCGCTTCGCGCGGAGAGGTACGACCGCGCGAAGAAATCGGGGATCGTGTCGACGACGACGAACGTGAGAACCAAGAATGCGATCGGGTGCCAGAGCGGCGTTGACGCCGTCACTGCGAGTCCGAACAGAACAAGTCCGTACGGGACGTAGACGATTTTCATTCCGACGGCCGGTATCAGCGTCCCAATTCCGATAAGCAGTGAGAGTAACACCGGCGTCGCAACGATAGCCCCACCCGGTGTGAGGTAGTTGAGACCGGTGTACGTTATGGCAGCGGTTACGGCTGCAACCGCAATGACCGCGAGATTACTAAGAAAGACCGTTTCGAGGTCGTCGTCGACCGACTCGATGTATGAGACGATCTCGTCGTCATGGTCGATGCTCTCATAGAACCACCGTCGTAACTTCTGGTCGTCACGCAAGAGATAGAAGAGAAATGTGAGCATGAGAAAGAACCGAGCGAGAACTGAGAAGACGAATCCGGCGAACGACTGTAGTCGTCCCAGCGCGCTCGGAACGCCTTGGCGGAGGACGCCAGCGACCGGGCTGCCGGAACCAGCTGTGAGTGCGTCTCGGAGTCTGTCGACGTTGCCCTCCCTGACCAATCGCAAATACGGCTGGAAGAGCGATCGATATGCCTCGAGTTCACTCGAAGCGAGGAATTGATCCAGCTCCCGGAGTGCGACGACGCCCGCGTAGACAATGACGGCCGCCATGGGGACGACGACGAATAGTATCGTGACTGTCGTCGTCACGTTCGGGTGGTCGATGACGCGATCGAGTTGGCGATACAGTGGACGCGTCGCGTAGTAGACGAATATCGCGAAGAGTACTGTCCCCACGTATCTGAAGAGGGCGATTCCGATCAGTATCGCGATACCCAAGCCGAATCCAACCCAGAGGAGTCGCTCGCCGTCCCATCCGTCGAAAACGGCCATGGTCAATTACACGGATACAAACCGGAAAAATGCCGGTCTTGAAAGAGTAGACTGTAATCATCGCGTGGTCGTCGCAGAAGCGAGTAGTCGACACGGCGGCAAATGCGGCTGCGGGTTTTAGTGTTCTCGAACCTAGTTAGTGCTCTGTGACGCTCGAGAAACTCGTCCGCGACGAGTGGATGAACGCCGTCATCGGATGGTCGTTGACGGGCATCGTGGCGCTGGGTGCCATCGAGAGTATTCTTACAGGTGTTCTACTCTGGGGTGGGTTCGAGCTAGTCATCGTCGCTATGGTATCAGTACCAGCGCTGATAACCAGCGATTGGACGGCGATGGTTCCCTGGCCGCTCTTGGCAGTCGCTACGCTCTCAGTCGTCGCCGGTGTGGCCGGATTTCCGTCCGAGACCGTGGTGTATCTCGCTGTTGTGACGCTCGCACTCATCGTCGTTGTCGAGCTTGAGACGTTCGCATCGGTCGAATTGAGTCGTCGGTTCGCTGTCGCCTTTGCGGTACTGACGACGATGGCACTTCAGGCGCTCTGGACCATCACGCAGTTCTACTCGGATCAATGGTTCGGGACCGAGTACCTGCGCTCACAGACTGAACTCCAGTGGGACTTCGTCATCGTCACCGTCGTGGGGCTCGTGCTCGGCGGACTCTTCCAGTGGTACGCCGATCGATTCGAGCCGGCGGGTGCCGTCGCTCGAGCCGCAAATGGAACGGAATCACCATGACGCTCGGCGACGCACTGGGGCTGACGGATGCTCAAGAGCGCCGTATCGTTCGAGGCCTGCAACTTGGGCTCGTCGTGCTCCTCGGTTACGGGGTAGTGACGTTTCAGTTCGGAATCTCCGGAACGGCGGGATTGGCCCTTGGGATAACGCTCCTGCCGGCGTGGTTGCGTTGGGAATACGGATACTCGATGGATGCCGGACTCGTCCTCTGGATCACCACCGCCGTGATCCTCCACACGGTGGGATCGCTCTGGCTCTACGAAGCGTACCAGTGGTACGACGAGATCGCCCACACCGTCTCGGCGTCAGTCATCGCGGGACTGGGGTATGCGGCCTTCCGGGCGTTCGAGCTCCACTCCGACGAGATGAACGTCCCGTCGACCTTTCGCTCCGTGTTCATCGTCGTCTTCGTCCTTGCGATCGGCGTCATCTGGGAGGTACTGGAGTTCGCTCTCGGCGGCGCGGTGGTCACTGTCTATGGAATCGACGATATCGTTACTGACTTCGTGTTCAACGCAGTCGGCGCAGTGATCGTCGCGATCTTGGGGACCGGCTACGTCGGCGAACTTGTCGGATTCTTCAGGCGACGACTTCGGTCTAGACCCGAGAACTAGATCCCTGCAGTGACGTTCGATCGATGGCGCTGCCAACGGCTGCAAAAGCCAGCACGAGGACTATCTGAGGACGGGGTGAATGACTGATTGTCCGGGAGGGACATCGATTCAGCATGAACGACCAGCCTAGCCGGAAATCGCGACGGTGGTTCGTAAAGGCGGGGTCGGTCACTTCGGCCATATTGGGACTCGGAGTGACCAAGAGTGCAGTGGCACAGGAGACGTCTACCGAGAGCGACGCCGGTGGTGGCAACGGGCAGTTTCGGGAGGCGATCGCGACCCGTGAGACGTACTTTTCGGGCGCGATCTTCCGGGTCGTCTCGCCGGCACTGGAGGACGCCCCCGTGGTGGACAATCCGGATGTCCTGCAGAACCACAGCGTACGCATCGTCGAACACTTCAACACGAACGAGGAGGGGTATCTCTTCGCACCCCAGGACGCGCAGATCGAAGAAGGAGAGCAGTACGTGTTTGACGACCGGTTATCGCCGTCGACTGAAGACGAGCTAGCAGTCAACGATCTCGTCCGCGTCCAGTACCGACCGCTCACCGGAGAAGACCTCCCCTTCAAGCTCGAGGCCAAGGAAGACTTCGAGATTCTGAATGAGGGTGGCGGCGAAGCCGCCGTCCGTCCCGATAACTTCTTCTCGAGCTCACCGTTCAAGATAACTTCGGGACCGCAGGGCTGGGTTCCACAGGATATCGAGCAAAGCGGCCTGTTTACGGGGTACAATACTGTCCATGCCGAATACTTCGGTACGAACAATCGGTTCCTCTTTTTCCCTCAAGAGGGAGCAGAAACGGAACAGGGAGAACTCTACGTAATGCGTGACGAGTCCGAGATATTCGATCCGGCGGGCAATCTCGTGGCCACCGAGTTCGATGTCGTCGACGAAGAAACCCTTACTATCGACGACGATTCCCTCCGGTGAGACCCTCCCCGGCGTTTACGCCGGAGAGGATGTCACACCTTCGACGTCGCCGACGAGAACAGGCCGACAGGACGCATGATCGTGGGAAGGAGTCGATTCAACTACGGCGAGCGAAATCCCATCGAAACGCAGTACAGGCCGCCTAGGCGGATCGATCGCTTCCTGCCGTCCGGAGGAGCGGTCCGCCTCGAGCTCGCCGCCCGGTGAGGCGAGTCGACGCCCGCTCTGATCGTGATCGGCCGAACCGGGCGTCGGATCGGCGACCGTCTGCCGAAAAGGTGCCGACTCGCCCAGTATCATGTCGGTTGAATATCCATGGCTATGTGTTATCCAGTTAGTACGTGTCAACTCCGACGTGCCAATTGCTCCGGATCCAGCAGAGATATTCGATCGGGCAGTCACGGAAGGTGAACGGCGGCTCGACCAGTCACTGCTCGAGCTCACGGCGACCAGCTTCATCGCGGGATTTACCATCGTCTTCGGTATTGCCGCGCTCGGAGTCGTTGACGGACTGGTCGAACCGCGCTTCGGTGACGTTGCACATATTGCGGGCTCACTCACCTTCGCGGTCGGCGTCGTCTTCCTGGTCGTCGGCCGATCGGAGCTGTTCAACGAGAACTTCTTCGATCCGGCCGCGAAGGCGGTTGACCAGAACGGTTCGTGGCTGCTCGGGTCGCTCCTTCGCCTGTGGATCGTCACCCTCGCCGTCAACCTTGTTGGCGGGTTCCTCTTCGCGTTCGTCTTTGCCGTCGATGGCGTTCTTCCGTCCGGCACAGCACACGCACTGTCGCGGACTGCCGAAGCAATCATCCACCGGCCGATGAGAGGAATGTTCGCAAGCGCCATCATCGGCGGTGCGCTCGTGAGCTTACTATCGTTCCTCCTCCAAGGCGTCAACAGCGTTCGGAGCCGCATCACGATGGCCTACATTGTCGGGTTCCTGTTGGCCCTCGGGCCGTTCGACCACGTAATCGTCACTGCAATCCACGTCTTCTTTGGGCTTCTCTTCGACGCTCAGATCGGGTACGGAGCACTGGCCGAAACGATTGTCATCACGACTGCAGGGAACTTCGTCGGTGGAATCGGCCTCGTTACGTTCACCCACGTCGCTCAGGTGGTGGGTGCGGAAGAATGAACGCAACGAGAACCGACATCCCGGCCGCATCCAGCCCAGTGTACTTGAGCGCTCATCCCGTCCGATTCCGTCATGACCAGTGGAGACACGGGTTCGACGGACAAGATGACCAAGGACACGCGTCGTCTCATCCTCAATCCGATGAGTGGGGAGGGTGACCATACTGAACAGGCCCATCAACTCGCCACTGATCACGGATTTCAGACCGTCGAGACAGAACGCGCCGGACATGCGGTCGGTCTCGCGACGCAGGCCGCCGACGACGATGTCGATCTTCTCGCGGTCTGTGGCGGCGATGGGACTGTCCACGAAGTCGTTCAGGGACTCGTCGCTGCCGACGCACTCGAGGATGTGACGCTCAGCATCATCCCAGCGGGAACGGCGAATATCGCCGCGTCGGCGCTGGGAATCGAGACCGTGAACGACGGGTTCGCGGCCGCGGAACGAGGCGATACGAGGCGACTCGACCTGGGGACGGCCGACGGCGAGCCGTTCGTGATGTCGGCCATCGCGGGCCTCCCCGCAGCGGCGAGTACGACTACCTCAGGGGAACTCAAGGAACGAATCGGCACGCTCGCGTTCGTCATCGAAGGCCTGCGGACCGCCCGAGAGTTCGACGGGCTCGAGGTGGCGGTCGACGCCGTCGCTGGTGACGGAGAGTACGCTTGGCAGGGCGAAGCGCTGTGTCTGCTGATCGGGACCCTCCGGCACTTCACTGGCGAAAATGAGCCTTTAAACGCCCAGACTGGCCGTCTCGAGGTGACAATCGTCGATCAAATGCCGCCGGCGGACGCGATCGCCGAGGCTGTCGAACGACGGCTCTTCAGTCGGGAAACGCCCCACGTCACAACAATCGAAGCGTCCGAACTCGAGGTCGTTGCCCTCGAGGACGAGCCGGTGCGGTTCAGTCTCGACGGAGAGCACCGGAAATACGAGACGGTTGAAATCGGTGTTCAACCGCGAGCGCTCCGTGTTTGCGTGGGGGAGGAGTACAGTTCCGGAACGTGAGTCGGGTCCGCCTCGAGAGTACGTCGACCGAGGCCGTTCCCTGCCGGTGTGACGGTTAAGCCCGCAGCCGTGGAAGTCCGCGGCGAACGCCATGCGCGTACTTCTGGTCCGTATTGAAGTACGCGTTGAGTTCGTCGAGGTCCGGGTCGGTCAGCGTGAGCAGGGTGACATCGTGGTCGTCCTGCAACGCCTCGAGCACGTTCATATTGACGGCTTCTCCGCCGCCTTTCGACATGAGGTCCATATGGACGACGCCGATTTCAGCCATCGTATCAAACCAGATAAATGGACTACCGATAGCTCCTAATAGCTGTTACAGGCAATGGGAAGGGACTCACGGTTCGGTCAATTATGTATCATAAAAAGCCGTGTTAATCAAATCCCTGTATGTCCGTCGAATCACCGTACTTTTGGACAGAGTATCCAGAAGTTCGTCTCTTTCTCAAGAGTGAGAGATGTTTCCCAGAAATTCACTGTTCGACAGCGATAGCGCGTATTTGGATATGGCTCAAGTCAGCAACATCAGACTGACCAGTAGTGGGCAATCGCGTCTCGTTTTCCCCTACTCGCACCTTCGCTGCTCGCTGAGAAAGGGGAGGGCGTCCCGCTCGTTCACAGCAAAGACGTGACTGACGGCCGTCCAGTCGAGTTCAGCGACGGTGAGGTGGACATCAACTTGTGTGCAGCGGCTGCCCGTGATGCCGGCGCTGAGTGGCTGATATACAAGCACGACGACCCGGTCGATCCTATCGCCTCGCTTGAACGTGGGGCACAGACGCTCTCGAAAGTATGCAACTGATTCGTTGATGTCGCTTGGTAGATTTTCGTCGAACAGGATTCGTTACAGTTTCGAACTGATCAGCGAGACACTATTTATCTCATTTTTAGATAATAGTTAACTCAGATCATCACACAATATACTGTAGAGATGACTGAAGAAGGTGAGAGACAGCGGGCAGCAGCAGTATGTGACAACTGTGGAACTGCCCATGCGGTACGTCTCGGGCCCGACGGGGAAATACGGCCGATCGGGAGCGGACGGGATGCCACTTGCACATGTGGAAATGCCAATCTCCGTATCTTGAGCAACGACGCGGAGGTTCTCGAAGACGTAAATATGTAGAATCGGCGGTGTTCGATCACGAAGACTAATCAGGACAATGGCTTTCTGAGTCATCTCTATTGACCACTGCGAGTATTGAACTGCTCTGCGACCCGTCGGGTGCCGGGCCGAGGTTTTGCCAGCAGCTGCGGACGCCCCCGACAGATGGTGCGGATTGCCGTAGCGCACACGGATCTGATGGCGAAAGGCGGCGGTAGGGCCGTCTGTATGACCGTCCTTGAGGCCCTCCACCGATATCACGACGTACGGTTGCTCACGCTGATGCGGCCCAACTTCGCCGAACTGAACCGGTATTTCAACGTCCGCTTTCGATCGCCCGTTCGTTGAGCAACTGTCGCGTCGTCGACGTCGCCGGATAGACGTTATCTGCCCAGACGTGGATCTCGAGGTCGTCCCGGTCGAGCGAGATAAGTCCGATGCCAGAATCCTTGCACTGCTTCTCGTGCTTGATCGCGTCTTCGATTGCATCGGCGTCCATGACTACCCAGCGCATATCGGCGTAGGAGTCGGATCGGATCGCCTGTCGGAGTGCCTGTTCCCAGCCGCGTTGCTTGAGCTCGAAGGTACGAATCGAGAGGGCGTCTGGATATCGGACTGTCACGGCCGCAATATTCGATCGACTGGTGAGGTTGGGATCGGTAGAAAACTGCTTGCCTTCGCGTTGACCACGCTGATCCAAAATATGTGGCAGCAGTGATCTCAATCGGCGTCGATGATTGAGTATTCCTTAGAGGTCAGGCGACGCGACTCGACAGCCACACGGCGCCGCAACATGCTCCATCGGACCGCGTGTGTGTACCAGAATCACTGCTTTCCCACAGTGCGGACACGATGGCAGCGACCAGTCTTCCTCCTCTCCTGACTGTCTCTTCTCGCTCATAGCCACCTCGAGCGGTGACTGTCGGGATCGACGGCTCCTCGAGTGCGATACGACTCTCGTGCGGGACGTTTATATCCCGTTAGAAGTAAGCGAAACATGGCTTGCAAACCGCTCGTTTGGAAGCCACGTCTCGGGTGGTAGTGACACCCGGGACATTTCAACGCATGCCCCCGCGACAAGGTGGAGCGCGGCTTCCATCTTGATTAATGATACCTAGTTACTTATAGCATTGGGATTACCACTCGAGAGAAATAGTCGGCACCAATCCTGCTCGGTGATTGCTCGCCGGTATTCTGGCCGCCGTGCTCTGAGTTATATCCAATCAGGAGGCCACTGCCGGCGATGTCTGAATCCGAATACAGAGATGACCGTCTCATCGCTGTCACGCTGACTGAGTTCAGCATCCAGTACGAGCAGGCCGATCCCGAACTTGCTGAACATGCATGGCAACTGGCTGCCATCCGTCTCATCGATTACGATAGTCGGCCCGCTAGGGCTGTCGACGCACTCGAGATTGGAGCGCCAAGTAGAGAGTGAGACTAATCAGAGAATAGCTCACATAATAGTATTCTGATGAGAGCTACCGTTCAGTACAGGTATAGCAATTATCACCTATCTCTGGGTCAGTATCACGTCCAGCCATGGTCTTATTCTGCGTGAGACTGAACTGGCCTTATGAGCATTATTGCAGAGTTTTCCGTTGACTCAGACGATTTCGCCCTCCATGAATCGTTGACTGCTGCACCAGACATGATTGTTGAAATTGAGCGTGTCGTCGCAACGCTTGAAGACAAGGTTATGCCATACTTCTGGGTCAGTGGTGGTGATCAGACGGAGTTCGAAGACGCATTCCGCGATGACAATTCCGTGCAGAATGTTACTGCTATTGACGAGGTTGATGGTGGGAAATTATATCGGTCAGAATGGACTGAGAATATCGAGACGATTATCTATGCGTACGTCGAAATTGGGGCGACCATTCTCCAAGCGATCGGGAGAAACGAGAGTTGGGAACTACGGATGCGGTTTGACGATCAGGATAAACTCTCACAATTTCAGGCATACTGCAGTGAAAATGATATCTCGTTCGTACTCAACACCCTCAGAGAGCAGGAACAACCAATGGCGAGTGCACAGTACGACCTAACGACAAAACAACGAGAAACCCTTGTTACGGCACTCAAGGCGGGCTACTACAATATCCCGCAGGAGACGACGATGAGTGAATTAACAGATGAATTGGGGGTCTCTCAACAGGCCCTCTCAAAACGCTTTCACTCAGGTCATAAAATCTCATTACAAGCACCTTGACCGTCAGCCACCCAGACGACGAAGAGTCAGAGTAGCGGAAAACCATTTATACATAAAGGAGTGGTCGATACAACCCTTCTCCACTTGGAGTAAAACGACTACAAGAGAGTATGAGTGATTTACTGCAAGCGCAGGAAAGCATCAATTCGGTGTTTGAGGTATTCGCACATCATCGTCGTCGATATGCCCTCCGCGAGTTACGGCGGCATGCGAACCCGATGAAACTCGCCGATTTAGCTGATGAATTGGCTGTCCGAGAAAATGAAACACCAATTACTGACGTTCCAGCTGACGAGGTGAAGCGGATCTATATGTCGCTCTACCACACATATATCCCAAAATTGGAAGAGGCTGATCTCGTTTGCTACGATCAAGAACAAGATTCAGTCACGCTTGCAGAGCAGGCTAAACACATTGAACAATATCAGGAAATCATTACAATTGGTTGAATTATGAGTGAATCAGCACGCGAAAAGATGCTGCCAGATGCTGTGAGTGTGGTGCAGTATATGCAGCATGGATATTGCCTGACGACTCGATTCAACTCATTGGCCGAAAAGATGGCTGTCAATGTGGAGCATCAGCCTTCGAATTAGTAGACGCCGATCCCGATTGGGAGTAGAAACTATGACCTTCAACCTACCAACAGAGTGCCCGATTTGTGAGGCAATATTAGCACCAGACCGTTCACTTGAAAGCACCTTATCAAGAAGCATACCCATCGCGAAGTAGTCCGGCACCTTGTACCCCTACAGGGCCAAATCGCTCACTAAGAACCTCATTTAAAGACCGCTTTTGTTCAGTTCGCATGTGTAGTGAGCGTGTATTCTATGACAGAATAGATTCAGCAAAGCCGAAAACGTGATAGCGGACTCTAGCAGATTCTGCTATCAGTCTCCAACTCTAGTGATTGAATTTCTAGGGTGGTTTTGGAGGATAGTATATTCAACAGCAGACGTATTGACCTCCTCCACGCCCTTCAGGACGTGGAATCCGCCCATCTGATTTCCGCCGGGTGTGGCGTTCGAGGTTCCAGCCCGCACTCAAGGGGAACCGGCAGCATACCGGGGGAACTCTCGTTTCCTCCCCTGTATAGGGCTGTGGCCCGGTCAAACAGGCCCCGTCGAATACCATGTCATCGCCGTGCGAACCACCGCTGGTTCGCCATCCTTTGTGGTTCAGGAACGGCATCTCACGGTATTCGTCGCACTCTATGCTACGACGCACCACACTAAAACAGTTTTGATGGAAATCCGGTCCGGCCATCTACGACAGTTGGTCGGATAGGCCTACCGCTCGACCCGCGCCTGAAGACGCAGGTATGCGCTATCGTTCTGTATCACCTCCCGACCCTCCTCCAGAGTGGCGGTCACTAACCGTTTCGATGGCCCAACCACGAGATAGATTGGTAACCGCCATCTCTTTATCACCGACATGCTGCTCAGTTCAGGAAATAGCTGAGTTAGTTTTGATGTCAGTTAACAATCTGTATGTGTTGGTATCACAGAGGAGTTCAATGGATGCTACTCCGTGAATGCTCTATACCTATATACATGAAATATAATAGGTTAACGTCCTAATTGAGTTTCATCCGTTTGCAATGCGCGAATCCGTAACCCGGCGAGACACGCTTACGTCGATGCTTGTAATGGCCCTAAGCGGGAATGTGGCCGCAAATCCTGGACGGAGTAAGGGCAACGGAAACGGTCACGGCAATCACGATGATCACCACGGGGCGGACGAACCAACGCTTAACCGATTTGCGACGACGGTTGCGGGTGCGGAGTTCACTGGTATGTTCCTCTCGGATAATGGACAGCTCTTCTTTAACGTCCAGCATCCATCGAGCGCCGAAACTGACGGAGTTGGGGACGGATACCTCCCTAGTGCTGTTGGCGCTGTCACCGGCATCAATATGAATGACCTCTCTGGAGACTTCTCAAGCGTCCAGCCGCCAGAGGGGACTGCGACACGTGTCAAGACAGCCGCTGGAGAATACCAGGTTCTCGCCGAGGGTGGCGATGAGACTGAGACCGGCCAAAATTGGGCATCCCATACAGTGACGATGGCGAGCCGATGACAGCAGGTGCGAATCCGGATTTCAACGGGTTCGTTCCAACTGACGAGGATTCGAACGAGGGCTACCTCTTTACGAACTGGGAAACCCAGCCCGGGATGGTGAGCCGCATGCACATCAGTCAGAGAAGCGATCAGGGGGAGTGGTCGGTCCACGAAAAGCAGAATCTCGATTTCCGCCCAGTTGAGGGAACATGGAATAACTGCTTTGGCACCGTCTCTCCGTGGGGAACACCGCTTACTTCCGAGGAGTATGAACCAGATGCATACGCGTGGTTCCACCCCGATGAAACCGGGTACGGTAATCCGGAGCAGCGTTTCGAGGACTACCTCGGTTACTTCGGGAACCCGTACCGGTACGGCTACATCGTCGAGATCGAGAACCCGACCGCTGACGATCCTGCTCCGGTAAAACACTACGCGATGGGGCGTTTCTCCCACGAAAATTCTGTGGTGATGCCTGACCAGAAGACGGTCTACATGAGCGACGACGGGACGGGCACGGTCTTCTTCAAGTTCGTCGCCGACGAGCCAGGCGACCTCTCCGCAGGCACACTGTACGCTGCCCGTGCCAAACAAGAACGTGGCTATAACCCCGCAGATGTTGGGTTCAGCCTCGACTGGATCGAACTTGCTCATGTGACTGACGAACAGGTTGAGCAGTGGATCGCAGAGTATGATGATCAAGGCTCCTCAACGGATCCGAACTACGTCACTGATAAAGATGTACAGAAATGGGCTAGTGGGAATGCTGAGGATGACCGCGCAGCGTTCCTCGAATCACGTGCGGCTGCGGCCGCCGTCGGTGCGACCGACGAGTTCCGCAAGATGGAGGGCGTCAATGTCAAGTCGAATGCACAGCCCGGTGATTTCCTCTACATGGCTATGTCGGAAGTCAACGAGACAATGTCCGACTGGGAAGGTGACCTCCAACTGAAGGGGAACGACTACGGTGCAGTCTACCGGATGCGCTTGGATGGAAGGTACGACGTCCGTAAGATGGTGCCAGTCGTGGCTGGCGGTCCCGGGGCAAATATCTGTGGTGGGTGTCCATATGACGCTAAACCGAACTCAAAAGTACGGTCTGTCAGGATTGTGAGTTTAATCCGGCAAAGAAGACGAGAACGGTGTTGTCGGTGCGGGGATGCAGAAGGTGAAAGACACCTTCTCGCGCCGAGAGATCGACCCTGAGAACACCATTGCAAACCCCGATAACCTGCTAGTGATGGAAGACGGTCGCGTCATCATCGGTGAGGATTCCGGTCTCCACCGCCCGAACATGATGTGGCTGCTAAACCTTGGCCAACAGTAACCAACACTCCGTTTCTATCTCCTTATTCCCTCGTATTACCCGTTCAGTTCGCATACCTACCTACCATCCTATTCGTCCTAATTCATAATGAAATTTAGACAATGAACAAACGAGCAGAGGAGAACTATATAGGTTCTCCTACTCCGGACCCGCAAGGACCTGCACATTGGACTGCGTCACGCAGAGACGAAACTCACCAACCGAGAATCTTACCTCGAGATTAGTGCCTGCTGAGTCGACGAGTTGCTCGAGCGCTTCGATGTCGATCACCCGTTGGAATTGGTACTCGTCATGACTGAGTCCCTGCTCTTCGAGTGTAGTGACAATCTCGAGGAGGAGATTTCGCTCACTCATCCACCATCACCTCGTCGACGACATCGATGATCTCCGCGGCTGTCGAACTGACCACGGGTCAACTCTGACTCGTCGATATCGACGTCGAAGACCACGTCCTTGACGCGGTCCTCGGTAAATTCGATATCTCTGATGTTCACAGTCGTGAGGACATCACGGAGGCAACGGTTCAGGAACAGTAGTTCCGGTTCAGAGAGCATAGTCTTGTTCCGCAGTCTCGACAATATCAACCGGGCATCGAACCTATTCGATCCCGGTCGTGAAAGGGCCATATCGGGGCAGCCAGCCGTCCGATACCGTTCGATACCGGGATTACCTCCTATCTTTTTTATATTTTCGTGAAGCCATCCATCGAAACCATTAATACCGTGTTCATGGCCACATGGGGTGGGCCTACTGGCCTGATGTGATCACATGCCCGAAGTACGATTCGAGGTGGACACCGACGCGCCACCCGACGAACAGCCGGGGGACAATCCGTTCAACCGCTGGCACCCCGACATCGAGTCTGTCGTCACCGCCGAACCGGGGGAGACGGTTCGACTTGAGTGTCTGGACTGGACGGGCGGACAGATACGCGACAACGACGACGCGAATGAGGTCCGCGACGTGGACCTGAACCAGGTCCACTACCTGAGCGGACCGGTAGCGGTCGAGGGCGCCGAACCGGGAGACCTGCTGAAGACGACGCTGCTCGATATCGGCGCGCTGAACGAGCGATCCGAGTACGGGTTCACAGGAATCTTCTCGCAGCAAAACGGCGGCGGCTTCCTTACCGATCACTTCCCCGACGCGGCAAAGGCAATCTGGGACCTCGACGGGACCTACGTTTCCTCAAGACACATCCCGGATGTCTACTACGAAGGGAAGATCCATCCCGGACTCATCGGGACGGCTCCCTCGCAGGAACTGCTCGAAGAGTGGAACGAACGCGAACAGGAACTGATCGAGAAGCACGCCGAGGATCCGGAGTCGATCCAGAACCACCCGACCGGCGAATCGGAGCCGCCGGTCGCATCGCCCCCGACAACGGACGGCGCATTGCCCGGTGAAGCCTCCGGCGATGCTGCCGATCGGATCGCTGAAGAGGGCGCCAGAACGGTTCCACCGCGGGAACACGGTGGCAACTGCGACATCAAGGACCTCTCGCTGGGCTCGACGATCTACTTCCCGGTGTTCGTCGAGGGCGGGAAGTTCGGCATCGGCGACATCCACGCCTCCCAGGGCGACGGAGAGATCACGTTCTGTGGCGCCATCGAGATGGCCGGCTACGTCGACGTGAAGTTCGAACTCGTCAAGGACGGTATGAGCAAGTTCGGCATCGACCACCCCATCTTCGAACCGGGGCATCGTGGACCGGACTTCTCGAACTACGTCGTCTTTGAGGGCTACTCGGTAACGGAAGACGGCGAACAGCGGTACATGGATCCACACGTCGCCTACCGACGTGCCGCTCTCGACGCGATCGAGTACCTAACCAAGTTCGGCTACACCGAAGAACAAGCCTACATGATCCTCGGGACGGTCCCGATCGAGGGGCGACAGAGCGGGATCGTCGACATTCCAAACGCTTGTTCGACGATCGCTCTCCCGAAGGAGGTCTTCGAGTTCGACATCAGCCCCGACGCGCTCGACGAGGCAGGTGACCTCGGCCAGGTCCCGATCACCGACGATCCGCTCGGGTAACGCGCGCCCTCACGTTTGACGGCCCTCAACCGTCGAACACTCCTTCCTCGTCGAGCACGTCGCGAACTGGAGCGGTCAGCGGAACCAGTCGCTCCTCGTCGATTGCCTCGAGGTCCCCGAGGTCCCCCGTGGCCAGCGCGTGATAGCGGGCCGCGCTCAGGAGTGCGATCCGCATGACATCGTTCGTGTTTACGGTTTGCTCTTCGAGGCAGTCGTTGAGTTCGTCCTGGATCGCTCGCAGTCGCTCCCGCGTTTCCATCGACATCGTCAGTGATACCTGGAACTGATGGGAGACGTCCTCATGGAAGCGTTCAGCGGCGGTTGCGATCTCGTCGTCCGTCATCGTCGGGTGCCACCATGGTCGGGAACGTAAGTGTTCGGGCGCGATGCCGCGAGGCGGAGCGACCGGACACCTCCCCGACAGAGCCCGACGTGAGACGGCACAGTATCTTTTTGTCTGCACCCGATGTGGGAACTACTCACATCCACTATGGAACACGACGGCATCGATCGATCAGTCCTAGTCCAGAACCACGACGTCCACCGGCTTGAGGGACGGGACGCACAGACGGACAACTTCGCGGCCGCGAAGGCCCTCTCCGACGTGATCGCCTCGACGCTCGGGCCCAAGGGGCTTGACAAGCTCCTCGTGACGTCCGACGGAACGGTGGTGGTAACGAACGACGGTGCGAGTATCGTCGACCGGATGGAGATCGTCCACCCGGCCGCACGATCCGTCGTCGACGTCGCGAGCAAGCAGGACTCCCGGGTCGGCGACGGAACCACCTCGACGATCGTCTTGACGGGAGCACTGTTGACGGAGGCCGAGTCGCTACTCGAGTCCGGTCTTCACCAGACGTCCGTCGCGCGCGGGTACAGCCTCGCCGCCGAACGGGCGACCGAAACGCTGCGGCAGCGAACGGTTCCGATCGACAGCGACGACGAGGAGCAACTTCGATCAATCGCCGAAACGGCGATCACGGGCAAGTGGAACCAGCAGGCGAGCGAGTTCCTCGCGGAGAAAACGGTCAGCGCGGTTCGAGCGATCCAGCGGGACCGGACGGTCGAGTTGAGGCGACTCACCCGCAAGGCCATTCCAGGAGGGTCCTACTACGACTCGGAAGTCGTCGACGGGCTAGTGATTGACATGGAGAGTTCGTCCACGACCGCAGTCTCGCCCGAACCTGGACCGCTGGACGCGTTCAACAGCGCCACCGTCGCGCTCGTCGACGACCAGCTAACGATCGAAACCGTCAGCGGACAGGGAGCGGTCAGTCTGGAATCGCCGGACGACCTCCAGACCCTCCGGACGTACGAACGGGACATCTACGAACGGTACGTCGACCGGATCGTCGACACGGGAGCGGACGTTGTCTTCTGCCAGAAGTCGATCGACGACATGGTCCGCTACCTGCTCGCAAGAGAGGGCGTCCTCGCCGTCGAACGGACCAGACAGGACGAACTCGAGAAACTCGGCCGAGCAACGGGTGCCCACGCAGTGGGGACGGTCGACGACCTCACCGAGAGCGACGTCGGCCGAGCGCAACGGATCGATCAACGTGACCTCGGCCCGACAGAGGTGATCGTCGTCGACGGCGGCCCCGGCGTCGAACAGGCGTCGCTGGTCCTGCGCGGCGGCACCCAACAGGTCGCCGACGAGGCGAAGCGGGTCGTCGACGGGTGCTTCCACGTCCTCTCGCACGCGATCGAAGACAGCATCGTAGTCCCCGGCGGCGGTGCCACCGAGGTATCACTCGCGTCGGACCTCCGATCCTACGCCGCAAGCGTTTCCGGCCGCGAACAGCTCGCGATCGAGGCGTTCGCCGACGCGCTGGAGGCGATTCCACGCCAACTCGCGTCCTCTGGCGGAATGGATCCGATTGACACGATCGTCGAGTTGCGAGCCAGTCACGATGACGGGGAGTTCGCGACGGGCCTCGTCTTCGAGGGTGAGTCCGGGACGATCGACGACGTCAGGGAACGTGGCGTCCTCGAGCCGTTCGCGGTCAAAGCACGCACGATCTCGGGTGCGGCCGAGGCGGCGAACCTGCTCGTTCGCGTCGACGACGTTGTCGCGACCTCCGGCAAGGAAACTGGGGAGGAGGCCGAGCACGACCACGATCACGGCCCGGGGGCTTGTCGAAAGCGAAGAGGGGTACCCCTGGGCGGTCGGGCACTCGATGGGGCACTGAGACCGGTGCCGTGACCACTGGCGGCTCCGAACTCCCTCGAGAAAGAATTGATCGGCGGGTCGACGATCAGGACGGTTTCGCGACGTCGCCCTTGCCGCCGACGGACTCGTACTCATCGGTGAGCGTGTCCGGATCGATGTCGATGTCGAATGCCTCGTTTGGGACCGACACCGTCACGCAGGTGTTGGGCAGGTCGACGATCCCCGCGATCCGGCTCTCGACGGGAATGGTGCTGAGGAGGATGTACGCCTGTTCTTCGGTGTAGCCAAAGTTCGTCAGGTAGTCGATCGCGTCCAGGCAGGCCCGGCGCATGCCGACGTTCGCGTTCTTGTAGTGCTGGGTCCCGTCCTCGTCGACGGAGTAGCCCTCGAAGACGATATAGTTCGAGAAGTCCGGATCCTGGTAGCCGGGCTTGAACATGGCGTGGTTGGTTCCCAGCTGGTCCATTCCGTTCTTGATGACGTCGACTCTCATGTCGATCCAGCCGGCAATCTCGATGGCGCCACAGAACGTGATCTCCCCGTCGCCCTGGGAGAAGTGGAGGTCACCGGTGATGAAGTTCGCACCTTCGACGAACACCGGGAGATAGACCCGGGAGCCGCGACCGAGGTTCTTGATGTCGCAGTTGCCCGCGTTCTCTCGGGGCGGGATCGTTCGGGCGGCCTCCTCTGCCGCATCCTCGACGTCCTCCTCGTCCATATCGCCGAGCAGCACCTCGTTCGGTTCCGGTGGCAGGGCAAGCGGCGGCTCTTCTTCTCGGGTTTCGTGACTGACCGCGGTTTCGGCGTCTGCTCCTCGTTCGATGAGTGCTTGCTCACGTTCGTTCCACTCTTCGAGCAGTTCGTGTGAGGGGGCAGTCCCGACGATGCCAGGGTGGACACAGCCCGGGAACCTGACGTCCTCGATGTGACGTGAGTGAGTCATCACGCCGTCGACGTCCCAGATGGCCTTTCGGGCTTCCGGGAAGTGGTCGGTGAGGAATCCACCACCGTTATCCAACTCGAAGATTCCGGTGAATCCCCACTCGTTGTCCGGGAAAGGCCCAAGATCCAGAATGTCGATGACCAGTACGTCACCGGGTTCGGCTCCCTCGACCTCAAAGGGGCCGCTCAAGTGGTGATTGGGATCCAGCCGCATGTCCCGGATGTCATTCGCGCTATCGTCGTTTTTCACTTGGTTCCCCGTCCAGTCGAGACATTCAATCCGAACTTTTTCACCGGGTTCGATCGTCGCTGCCGGTGGAACGTCCGGGTGCCAGCGGTTCACTATCGGATCCGGTTGCTCGTCGATGGAGGCGTCTACGTCCACCTCGAATACCGTTTCAGGCATGATACATGTTGACGGACCACACATCAGTATTTATAGCTGATTCTCGAGAGAGCGCACACTAATGATTACGACACAGCCAGAGTGCAAATGAACGCGAGTCTACCGGTGTGGGACCGCGACCGTGATGCCGATCGACTGTCGCTGCGACCGTCGCCGCTGACGCAATGCCGGCGACCCGATATCGTCTCCATACTTGCGGCCAGCCTCGAAGGGCGATCTGCGCTCGAGGAGCGTAAGGACCCGACAACGTTTTTCCGCCGAACGTGGCCGATTGGTGTATCCAGCCAATGACCACGCGAACTTCGCTTCCGGCGATCGACGACTGCCTCGAAGCATATCTCGCGGCCCACGCCGACTTCGGTGCGGAGCCGTTCTCCAGCGCCGACCTCGCCGACCGCGTGGACGGGTTCGACCCGTCGGAGCCGACCGGAGCACACCGACTCGATCTCCTCATCGCGTACGGTCTCGTCGATCGGATTGGCGACGATCGATACCGGATTCGTTGCCGACCGGACGAGAGCGTCGCTCGGTGGCAGGAACGGTCCGTCGAACGGGCCGCGACGGTACGTCGTCTGGTCGCGGACCGAACGGCGGGTCACGAAACACCGTCCAACGACCCCGAACCCCTATCACATGACGGCGATTCCTTCGCCAGTGTTTTCGTCTCCGAACAGGACGACGTCGAGACCGTCGCTACGACAGCGGCGGCCGCGCTCGCTCGAGACGCCTCCCTCTCGGGGATCGTGTTGCGAGGGGCGGGATCGCGCGCCGATCACCTCCAGCAGATCACAGACGAACTCTGTAATTCCGACGTCGTCGAGCACACCGACCTTGAGCAGTCCTTCGAAAAGGTCGTTTCCGATGTCGTCGGCGAGTCGAAAGACACACTCGAGTTTCGCTCGTTCCTGCGGATAACCCAGACAGCAGAGTCCTGAGAGGGAACGGCTCGGGAGGCATGCGCCCGCGTCGATCGGGGGTCAACCGTCGGTCCCATGACTGATGGTCTGTGCGACCGCGTTTTGCGTGATACAGGTCCACTTAAGTGGATCTGTCGCTGCTCCGTGGGACCGCTCCGAGAAGTTTCGGCCGCGCCGACGGATCACACTTCGACTTCGGACGGTCCGAACCGGCTCAGTCCCCGGACGCCGTCGTGTCGATCCACCAGACTTCCTCGTGGACGACCCAGCCACCGGTCTGAAGGTTCTGTGACAATGTGACGTGGTTGCCGTTCGGATCCGCGACGGTCACCGAGTACTTGTTCGTTTCGACGACCTCGTAGGCCTGTTCTCGATCGTTAAAGGTGATGCCGTCACCGACTTCAAGGTCGGCGAACCGGTCGGTGATGGTCTGTGGTGCGAGCGTTTCTCGTTCCGCGGCGGGGTCGGTCTCGTCCCGAGACATCCGTGGTCAGCATGACCATCTCCTGGGATATAACCGTTCGACGTGGATTGTTGTACGGAGCGGGCGCGCTTCCTCCCCCTAAAAGGTGGGCTTCCGCGCTGTACCGCTGTGAAGACGCTGCGATCGCGGTATGAGGATCCTCACGTCCGCCCGTCGATTCCCTTCGATTGGGGGCCGGCCCCCCGTTCACGTCTCGCCAGCAGACAGTAGCCGATCGATGATATTTCACGAGACGTGTGGTCAGAATTATTGGTTCACACCGTGAAGCACGACTTGCGTGGCGCTAGCACGCAACAGGGGTATTCATCGATGTCACTGTACATGATCCTGGGCATGGGGCTGATCTACGTCGGAATGGTACTGGTAGTGAACGGAATCTGGTTGCTCGGTATAGGAAATAATAGAGACGTTTCGATATTTAATCTCTTCGTCGGAGCATTGTTATTTATTATCGCGATATGGTGGGCGTTCGGCGAACTGTGGGCGTTCGGCGAATACCAGTCCGGAGATGCGTTTGTAGCAGCGGGAACGTTGCTGTTTTCGTTCACATATCTGTGGATCGGGATAAACGCGATCCGCGATATCGGTGACCAGCGGTCGTTCGGGTGGTATTGCATACTCGTAACTGTCATTGCCGTCCCGACAGGTTACCTCGTGTTTCTCGACGGGGACTTCGGACTCGCCGGGCTCTGGTGGACCTGGGCGGTCCTCTGGGCGACGTTCTGGGTGCTGTTAGGGCTGGAACTCGACGAGTATACGGAGCCCATCGCCTGGTTCACTACGGTTGTCGGCATCGTCACGGGAGTGGCCGGATACATGATGGCAGCCGGTTTCTGGCCGTGGGCAGCCTGACGTCGCTGTCGGAAGGGGACGGGCAGCGGACGATCAGGCCACCAATACCCAGGACATCCCGATCGCCGCGATCGAGACCGCAGCGTTGCCGAAGGAGTACACGAGAGCAGTCCAGACGCGCCCGTCCTCGACGAGTCGAACCGTGTCGACAGAGAACGTCGAGAACGTTGTGAACGCACCGCACATGCCGACGCCAACGAACAGCGCAAGTGACTCCCCCGCCCCCGCGAACGAAACGAGGCCCAGCAGGAAACTCCCGACAACATTCACCAAGAATGTCGACAGCGGAAAGCGCTCTTCCTCGACGAGACTGCTCACCGCGTACCTCGCCAGCGCACCGACCGCGCCGCCGAGTCCGACGAGCAACGCCGGATCAGTCACGGGTTTCACCCCGGATTCGCAGCGCTATCCACCGACCGAGGACGACGCCGACGAAGCCGAACGAGTAACTCGCCGCGACGTTCACCAGGCCGAGTACCGGCTCGACCGTCGCCGTCTGGAAAGCGAACGTGCTGTAGGTCGTATACGACGAAAGAAAGCCGGTCGCCACGAGCAGCCGCCCCCTATCGGTGAGGTAGTCGGTGTACATCGCTTCGTACGCAACGAACCCCAGGACGAAACTACCGGTCACGTTCGCGAGGAAGGTCCCGGTCAACCCCGGGTACGCGAGGGAAACGGCGTACCGGACGTTCGCGCCAAGGAAGCCACCGACCACGACGAGTACCGCAGTCTGTACGTGAGCGACCCAGTCTTGGGTCGTCATCCGGTGAGTTGACGTCATCCTCCTTAAAATAAATGTTGGACGATAGATACCCCTTCGGACAGAGCGGCTGCCGGCTGAACAAACATTGAGTTCGCCGTCGGCGCGACGGCACTCGCGCAAACAGGCGGTGGACGCTACGGCGCTCGCTCGAGGGGATACTCAAGGCCGGTGGGATACGGGCTCTCTTCGGTGGTGTCTAGTCGCAACGCGATACAGAACCTGTCGAGGCCCACCTCGAGACCCGCGAACATCAGGAGTTCGACGATGGCCTCGTCACTGTACTCCTCGCGCAGTTCGGCGAAGAACTCGTCTGGCATCTCCTGTGGATCCCGGGACATGTGGTCCGCGACCCGAACGGCGAGTTCCTCACGGCGCGTCAGTTCGCTGGTCTCGATCTCCTCGGAGAAAACCGCGTCCTCCCTCGATTCGACAGCGTCTTTCACCTCCCACGTTCGAACGGTCCCACAGTAAGCACACCCGTGGACTGCGGCGACCCGCAACCGCATCAACTCCAGGGTCTCCGCATCGATCGAATCGCTCCGCGGAAACAGGCGAAATGTTCGCACGAGCCGTTTCAGGAGCCTGGGCTGGTGGGCGACGGCGCCGAAGTACGCGGAGTCTTTGTACCACCCGTCTTCGCTCTCCGCAAGGATCTCGTTTACTTCCTCGTCGTCCGATTCGCCGGGTTCGATCGGCTCGATGCGCGAAGTCATGTGTCCCACGCTACGTTAACAATCTACATAAATACCATCGGGGCTCGTAGCGTGGATTCGAGTCGGCTTCGATGCCGTCCGAACGGTTGGACGACAGTGCGTGTGACGGCGGCACACTAGGGTACGGAGCCGTCTCGAGACGTTGCAACCGCGACCGTATCTCCTTGCGGCGTCCTCGCGCGGACGATCATCACGGACCGACGATGGGTCGTGGACGGTCCACTGCTGGTGGGCCGTCGAAATTCCGGAGCGGATTCTAGGATCTGGCCAACCAGTCGTTGCAATTCCCTTCGTAGGGCCGGTTAGCCGGCACAGGACCTGTTGAAGAACTCCTTTTTCGTAGCTACTTCATCACAATCGTCACACTCCGTACCAGTATGTAGAATGGTCGTGCTTCGTACGAAGCCGGTGACCCCACGAATACCCGGTGTGTCGCTCCTGGGGTTTCCCGCGGTTCGTACTCATGGGTCCGCCGCCCCTGCTATCGAAACCTCAGTCCGACCGCGGCGACCAACGAACACGCCCGGACTCCGGGTTCGTCCGTCGTCGACAGGTGTTCTGTCGTCATTCCCGGAAGTCAATTGTGCCAAACCCAGCCAAATCTTCGCTGCCGGTCTGGCTTTCTTCGGTACAGCTACTCCCGTCGCGGACATTTCGATCGCGGACCGTGCGTCCGCAAAACGTGGGTTCTGAGGGGTAGCTGGCCTGTGGGCCGTTTCTCTTCCGCCCCAAACGTAGTGATCGTCTGCCCTCCTTCGTTCTTCGGCTCCGTTTCGGGCCGAAAAACGGGTGGTTGGACAGTGTTTGCGGTCATCGGCGGTGGCGAAGAAGCCATCCAGAATACACCTATTGAAATAGGTTCCGCCAGTTCTCACAGGGAACATTGCTCCCAGGCAGCGAAGTGTTAGCCGTATTCCCACAGTGGCTCCAGATCCGACGGATCACGGACGTCTATCGGGTCTCTCGGTGCCGTACCTAGTGTACGTGACACTAGTGCGGTGACTCGATTGGCGCCGGCTACGTCTGGCCGAAGATGCTTTCGATTTCGTGACCGAGGTGGCTGCAATAGTCGAGTGAGGCGGCTGTGTTTAGCAGCCACACCGGTCAACTGGCACCTGCTCTATTGTCCATTCGTTCGAGGCAGGGTCAAAACAGCACAGTCAGCGTTTTTGGCGAGCGTCGCTTGTGCTACCACTGCTCCTGTGCGCGGTTCGGCCGCTCGCGCTGATAGATGTCGTCTCGAACCTCCTGGAACGTATTGATGAGTTCTGCAACGGCGTGAGTGATCGTCTCGAAGTACTCTTCGCCGAGTTCGGCGGTCGCTTCGCTCGGGTCGCCCCACGTCCCGGTTTCGCTGACCCGGTAGTATGCACCTTTGCCAATCAGGAGGTGGTCCAACAGCGCCGCGGGGTTCTCGATGTCCTCGGGCAGATCGGGGTCATCGAAGGACGTGCTCTCGAGATCAACGAGGTCCTCTTCGATGGCCATCACTGCGGCCGTCTCTCCAACATTCGCGTGCCACCCGGCGTCGAAGGAGAGGTAGTCTTCCATGTCGTCACCGCTCAGAGCGTCCCAGTAAGGGAACGCGTATACGTAGTTCTCTTCGGGCAAATCATGTGAGACCTGGTTGGCGCCGACTTTTGCCGCCCAGTCGTTCGTTAGGTGACCCGAGATGAACACGACATCGGTGAACCCGCTCTCGGCCAGCGAATACGCGATATCGCGCACCACTGTCGCTAACGTCCGATAGTTGAGGTAGGTAATCCCATCATACCCGGCGTGCATATCCGACGCACCATAGGTTATCGGTGGCCCGACGAGCCCGTCAATGTCCTCGGCGATTCGCTCACAGATCTCGGTCGGGATGAACGCGTCAGTTCCCATCGCGAGATGTTCGCCGTGTTGTTCCGTCGTCCCGACCGGAATCAACACCGTTGGCGTCTCTGTACTATCGAGATACGCTTCGACTTCGGGATGTCGCAGTTCGTCGAGTCTACTAGACCGTGGCATATCCGACTGTGCCACACCGTACCATATAAACCTATTATGGAAGGCAGATCCGAACAGCGGAGAAGGGAGAATCGCGTTACGGAGAGCGGTTTCACCGGAGTACCAGAGAGGGAGGCACCGATTCACAGAATGTGAGAAGACAGCACCGATACGTCTATTCGACTTAGCGCCCAGATATGGGTGAGCTGACGGTGGTGTCTTCATTGGCAATCGTGATTCGAGATTTCCTGATAACGCTATATCGGCTCTATTGAAACCCTCTTCTTTAGATGTTTACTCTAATGAAACTACTGATCATTATACATGCGGACTTATCGATAATATTTGTCTTATCTACCACAGATATTGACGGTGTCGTGATGAACATCTGGCGCATGTCGATCATGCAACGACCTCAATTGTTGCGTACGACTGCACAAGCCCACAGAAATCGTTGAGTTATGCAGATTCCGGAGGGCGATAGGCCCACCGGGGCAGAGCATCCACAGCATCATTTCTTTGTTCGTGGAGTTCCGACCGAAATGGTTTCTCCTCAGAACTGGAGAACCACTTGGCACGGAACACCTCTACCTCTTTCTGGAGTTCTACCTCACGGCACACTTAAACATTATAGGCTGAACAGTCGCAATACCACGGCCGTCAGGCCGTGGATACGCACCGTCACTCAGAGCAACAGACACCCATTCAGATGCCTGTTCCGAGTTTTCCACGCTGAAGTTTAAGTGACAGGCCGCTGTACAGAGAAGGGAGGAATCGGTCGGGACGGAGCGGATTCCGAACCGTCCTTCGGAGGTCGTTCGAGAATCGAAGATTCTCGTGATGACAAGAGACCTTTGGTCTCTCGAACCACGGCCTGTCCGCCTATACAACGAGACAGTATCCGAAAGAGCAAGCGGTGAACGCCACATTCCAGAAGAGTGTGCCGACGTACCGACTGCTCAAAGCGAACCAGCAGATACCCCCAAGTCTGCCGACGCCTGCCCGAGTCCTCGTGGCAAAAACAACACGTGGACTCCGCACATGGGTGAGGATAGGGGAACGGCGGTTTGGCACTGCCAGCAGTCCATCACACCGATGCTGTGGGACTACCCGTGCCCGAAAGGTGTGGTCGTCCGGTGATTGGACTGCGAACCTGACACTCCCACCGCTCGGGATTCCTCCGCGTTTACGCGGAGGAGGATGTCAAATTAGCTAGTTTGGGTTTTTGCGTAGGCAAGGTAGTCTATGCGACACCACCATTCGCAGGAATTACCTGACCACTGATCCACTTGGCGTCTGCTAAAATAGCAAATAAACCGGATTGTTAGCAGGAAAGCGAACTGAGCACGAAGAATCTATACTGCTGAAGACGATCTGAGGGCATCCACGACAGTCCCATGCGTTGGGCACCCAAAGGATTTCCTCAAGCCGCTCCAAGAACATACAAGGACATGATGTTCCACCCGTATCGGTTCAGGAGACACGAGCAGGGCCTTGTCTCCCAATCTGGGTCTAGAGAAATCGCTTCTGGGGGGATCTTCCATCCATGAATTCGCGTCAGGTCGACGCTGTCATCGACCTCTCATACGGGGTGTTGATCTTTGTCTCCATCGTGTTGATCGTCACGGTAGGAACCGAAACTGGTCTCGCCTTCGGGTTCGGCGTCTTGGTTTCCTACGCGGTTCACGTCGTCTGGAAGATGGCGCGCTTCGATCCCGACTGGATGACCCAGGCCGTCGAGGAGGCCGTCGACCAGACCGTGGGGGAGACGGTCGAAGAGGCGGTCGGACAGAGCGTCAAGGAGCAGGTCGGCATAGTCCAGGATCAGATCGAGACCGTCGAGCAGCGCGTCGAGCGTCGCCCACGGGAAGATGAGGTTGAGGAGCTGATCGAGGAGACCGTCGAAGATGACACGCAAGGCCGGTCGGATAGCTGATCACATTCCCCGGATACTGGGTCGCATCACGAGTTGCGACTGAACGACATCTGTTGTCAGTCCGTATCTCACGGTACAGACAGTTTTTCGACGCTAACAGACGGCACAATAACTATGAGTCTATCTGCGCAATATCTATGCGAGAAGGTACCATGGTCGCTGTATTGATTCTCGTAGGCGTCTTCGTCGCGGTTTTCGTCGGGTACAACGTCGGCGGCGCGACGACGGGTCCGGCATTCGGTCCGGCGGTCGGTGCCAACGCGATCTCGAAGACGTGGGCAGCCGCACTGATGACGATCTTTTTCTTTGTTGGCGCCTGGACGATCGGCCGTCGAGTCGTCGACACGCTCGGGACTGAACTGGTCCACGACCCCGGCGTCTTCACGCTGGAAGCGAGTATCGGCGTCCTCTTTTTCATTGGGCTGGCGCTGTTCGTCGGGAACTTCTTCGGTGTCCCCGCCTCGACCTCGATGACGGCTGTCGGCGCGATCGCGGGACTCGGCCTCGCGGGCGGGGAACTGAATTGGGCGGTGATGGGCGAAATCGCCGTCTGGTGGATCGTCGCTCCCTTCATCGGCTTCTGGATATCGCTGATCATCGGCCGATACTTCTACGCGTATCTCAATCGGATGGTCGCCATGGAGCGAAGCAAGGGACCACTCCTCACGGTCGATCGCTCTCGCGTCGTCCCGGTTCCCACCGCGAGCGAAACCACGAGCCGACGCGAGTTGAGCGGCGTGTTAACCGTCATCGTGATCGGCTGTGTGATGGCGTTCAGCTCCGGCACCTCCAACATCGCGAACGCGATCGCCCCGCTGGTCGGCAGCGGTGCACTCGAAATGAATCCCGCTATCGTCATCGGCTGTCTAGCCGTCGGCATCGGCACGTTCACTATCGCCCGGCGTACCCTGGAGACGATGGGTAACGACCTCACCGAACTCCCGCTGACGGCGGCTATCGTGGTCGCGACCGTCAGCGCCACGCTGGTGACCTTCCTGTCCTGGATCGGGATCCCAGCGAGCTTCGTCGTGATCGCGACGATGTCGATCATCGGCCTCGGCTGGGGACGGGCAACTCGTCAAGTCACAGTCCTCGAATCCGTCCGTGGGGAGCAAGCGGCGAAGATCTCCGTCGGGGCGCTGGCCGCCGACGAGGAGGGCGAAGAATTACCGTCGATCGGCCAAGAAAATCCCGCGGACGTTCCGTCTGCGTCGGATCTGTTCGATCCCGCAACGACCGGCCGGGTCGTTCTGATGCAGAACTTCGTCCCGGTGATCGCAACGGTCGGGGCGTACCTGACCTTCCGGTTCGTCCCCGTCTTCGGGATCTGATCTGCACCGATCGATCCGAAAGACGAACGATGCCATGCGTATCGTTTCACCAGGATCAACGGCCGGTCGGAGTTCCTAACTCTGGACAGCCAGCCGTGGTCCGCTGGCCGATTGGTCAGTGCAGAAAAATTCCTCGCACACTGGCCGCTTGTTCAATGGGTATACCGTCTCCGATCAATAGCTCCACTCTAATCGAATATGTTCTCATCCCGATAGACGGCTCGGAGATGGCACTCTCTCCAGAGTTCTTCGCCGGATCCCATTCTTCATATCTGCTTTAGCGTGAAACACTCACTACCCGTGCTCAATGCTCAATGAGAATTCTATCAGCTCTGGATTATGCGAAGATGATCACTCCTCGAGAGACCCAGTGGACTCAAGGTAGTCACGGACCTCCAGGACGAACTGACGATACCGCTCGAGGTCCTGCAGTGCGTTGTAGACCACATCGTGATCGATGATGTCGCCGTAGGTGTGTGCCAGGACGTTCCGAAACTGAGCACCCTGAGCCATTTCCTCGGCTGTCGAATCGGACAGGATACCAAGCTCTCCGAGAGCCCGCATTGATTCCGGATTACTCCTCGGTGGCGAGCCACGCTCGTGCTTAACCAGTTCCTCACCGATGTCGATGGCTGCCTCGGTCATCTTCACGAACCGCCGCTCGACGATATCACGACTGTCCGAATTAGCGCGGTAAGCCTCCCGGCTCAGCGATTGCTTCCGAGCGAGGACACCCAGACTCGCTTCGATCGTATCGACAGCGTTCAGAATTCGGTTGAGTCGGTCAGCAGGAAGGGTCTCCTCCGTCATCGATCTCGAGCCTCGCCATCAGTTGCTGTGACAGCGGAGCCACCGAGATGCTCGTCGATCTTAGCGATTGCTGCATCGAACCGTTCACGCGGTGATCGGTCTGCAGACTCAGCTGCGGTGAGTTGATTTCGGACGTTAGTCGCGTGTTCCGGATCACCGATGAGCAGCACGCCCTGCTCGAAGATTGACTCGGCAAGTTCGGGTGATACCGTCTGGAGATCGACGAGATCCACATCGTCAGTGGCGAGTGCGTCACTGAGATCGGCACTCAACCCGAAAAAGACCTCGTTGTAGTCCGGATCACTGGGGTGAACAGAGTCGAAGTCGACTGCAATGTCAATATCGCTCTGTGAGTGTGTGTTTCTACTCGCGTGAGAACCGAACAGAATCGCCAGCTGTACTGACTGCTCTCGAAGTACTGCTTGCAAGGTCTCGAGGGGGAGAGACTCGTCGAGATCCGCCTCCTCACTGGTTCTCATTGTCAAAAAACACGTTCTCGATGCATATAAACACTCAGGAGCGACTCTGCACGAACATCTTTCTGTGGATTGTGTAGCAAGCTCGAGTGGACTCGTAGGCATGCTTGGTGTCTCCGACCAGCGGAGCAACCGCATTCGCGACGTTGCTCGCGCCCGCACTGAACGACATGTAACACGCGATGATGAAAGCGATTCCCGTACTCATGACTTCGCGAAGCGAGGTGCCCGGTCCGAGCGTTGGAGTCGGGACGTAACCGTCTGTGTCCAATTCGAGTAACGGTCCATCCGATTGACTGACCTCGAAGTACCGATTCAAATGCGGATACAGATATCGTCCGACGACGCCACCAGACCAAAAGCCGATAATCGGCGCAAGGATCCACCACATGAGGATCTCACCCATGATCGACCAGTTCAGCGAATCCGTGGCGATTCCGAGTCCCGCGATTGCACCGACTGCCGTCATCGATGTTGAAACAGGTACGCCGTAGAGATTAGCGATTAACATTCCCAAGCCGATAAACGACAAGACCACGATACTTGCCTCGATAGAGAATGCGGACTGCGGAACAATGTTCTTCCCGAGAGTGTTCGTCACGTTCCGACCGATCGTCCAGCCACCTATCAGAACAAAAATCACCATGAAGACTGTTGCTATGCCCTTCTTGATGAGGTTCGCCCCAATTGACGGACCCCAAGCTACGCCGGTGGAGGAACCTCCGATATTGAACCCGACGAAGGCTGCCGCCAGAACACCGATGAATCATATTGGCGACACCATGTTGGAATAATATATGGTGGTGTTGAAAAGAATGGTGGTGCAATACGGTGATCTCTTCCCCTACTACCACTGATGTGGCGGCCTCGGTCGTCGGTATTCCAATCCTGGCGACAGCAATCGTCTCAGCGGGTTGGATCAGCCATGAAATTACTGTAGTCAAGGACTGCTTCTCCAGATCGGTAAGCGAGGCCCAGCCGTCGACAGTAATCGGACGACCCAGGGAGCGATTGAAGCGGGGACTCCGACACGGTTGCATCGAAAATATGCCTGAGGGAACGACGTTTTTCCTTCAGCCCGTTGAGTATACCTTCACTCAACAAGTCTGCCTTGTTGAATCCGGTGACGGCGTAGCAGTCACTGTTTGATTGATCGTCATAGCCTTTGGCGCCGGCGAGAACCTCTATTTCCGCCGTATTTCGCAGTGCCACCCGACAGCCCGCATGGGTATCGTTCGGCCAGTGTGCCGAACAGTGGACGTCCAGCACGGCACACGAGGCCGTATCGACCAGGGCTGTCACTTTCAGCGTCCGTCTGTGGCGATCCGGTCGTGAGATATAAGTAGGCTGTCAGATCAAGCCGTTTTCGCGAGCGTTCTCCTGCAGCGAGTCTAGATCGAGTTCGTCACTCATATGCAAGTTCTCGAGCGTCGACAGCGCAGCGTCTAGGGGAACATCGACTTCGTACTCGTAGTAGATACCACCAGCTCGACCCTCGTTTTGTTTCGTCCGATTGAGGACCCCGAGCATCGAGAGTTCAGCAAGGTGGTTGTGGAACGCCCTCCCGCCAAGTGGATCACGCTCAGTGGCTTCGGCGAGATCTTGGTACTGATCGTACAGCGTCTGTTTTTGCAGTGGGACACTGTCAGGTTCGGCAACCGACGACGCAACAACCGCTAACAGAGTCAGATGCCCGTGTGAGGTCAGATCTTTCATCGACTCCTCAATACGCTGTTTCTCGAGGAGTTGTTTCGCGTCGCGAACGTGTTCTTCGGTCACAGTGGCGTCATTCTGCCGACGTGTGAGATCCCCGGCCTCAAGCAAGAGATCCAGTGCCTGTCGTGCGCTACCCTTATCCTGTGCGGCAAAGGCCGCACACAGCGGGACGACATCCCCATTGAGGACGCCCTCTTCGAATGCGCGACCAGCCCGTTTTTCGAGGATATTCTGGAGGTCGTTGGCGTCGTAGGGTGGAAAATGGAGTTCACGCTCACAGAGCGTATCTTCGACTCGCGGGTCTAACTTCTCGCGAAATTTGAAGTCGTTGCTGATCCCAACGATTCCGACGCGAGAATTCTGGATCTTGTCGTTACTCCGAGCGCGTGGGAGTTGGTAGAGAATCGAGTCGTCGTCACCGATGTAGTCGACCTCATCGAGAACGATTAAGACCGTGCCACCAATCGAATCGAGTTTTTCCCAGAGCATTTCGTAGACCGCGTTCAGCGGATATCCAGTTCGGCTGATTTTCTCAGTCGGATCGCGAAGCGTATTCACCAGGGAAACGGCGACACGATAGCTACTGGTCAAATCCTCGCAATTGAGATAGACGGTCGTAATCCTGACGTCGTCGTATTGTTTGGCGTCTTCCTCGAGATGGTGGAGGAGATACTTTGTCGTGGCTGTTTTTCCGACACCGGTTTTCCCATAAAGAAAGATGTTTCGAGGCTGTGCACCGTTGATGACCGGTTGGAGATAACCTGTGTATTGCTCGAGTTCGTCGCCCCGCTCATCGAGGGATTGAGGCTGATAGTCGTCATGGAGGACGTTCTCGTCCTCAAAGATTTCCTCACTCCGCTCGAAAAGTGCCATATAAGCGAATTATAGTTCATCCACATAAAACCACGGCAGCAATCGTTACAATCGATTCAACCGTTACGACCGTTCTCTGGACACACCCACACCACCACTGCAATCGTTTCTCCCCGAGAAAGAGGAGTGAATCTCACTAGAACCCATGAATTGGTTTTGGAACAGACCTAGATTTATACGGTTTCCGTCACAACCAAACCCGCATTGCAAGACGTTGCGGAACGATTGAATGGGTGGGGTGTTTGGTAGACCGATCGTTCCATGACGCTCTTGGTTTGACCGTATCTCCCAAGTTCGACCGCTATTATCTTTGTACCGTCTATATCTGGGCTCTAGATTTGCACCCTGTCTTGCCGATCCTTCGGACCGGAACGATTGAAGCAGTGGTGTCTCTCTCCCCTGTTCGTGAGAGAACGTCTGAAGAGGTGGTGTGTCTGGATCTGGCTGGAAGGAACGATTGAATCAGTGGGGTGGGGGTCTGGACAGTTTCACTCACTTTGTGACTTTATGACCTCTGATCTACACATCAAGCCGCCCAAAAGCATGAACTACATTTCAGTGGAAACAGGCCATCAGAACGTGTAGATCGTCGTCCCGCCGATGACCTACACTGACGGTGAAGACGTGGTCGAACCGAGCGAAAAGGCGGTCGCATAACCATTCTGCTGTGCTGTTGAATTCCTCAAGGGGTGTTCGATCTAGTACTCGTAGCAGCACGTGTAGTCTATACAACACTCATTCATTGAGTATCTGGTTCGCCCGTACGATAATGTATATCAGGACGATCCCAGAGCCGACCGCGATGATAAACTGGCTCGCGAGCATGTACAAAAAACCAAGTCCGGTGGTTAAGCCTAATAGACCGCTAAATACGACCCGAAAAAGGAGTGGGACCAGGGCAATTAGGATAACAGCCCCAATAAGTTTCGTAAGGGGGACTGCTTCTTTGATAATCTGGACTGTATCGAGTTCGCTAGAATCGGGTTCGAAGAACGGTCTGGAGGGCGACATCCTCTGAAAATGTCCATCTACAAATAATATATCTTACGAATAGGTTCATCGAAGTGAACCTCCCATGCTGATGCTGTTTCCGGCATACAACCTGTTTCAGTTCGCGGGGCTCGAAGATGAGCACGACATCATTGTCAGCCGAGCCGATTTCAACATTGATCGGCGTATACCAAGTGTAGTCGACATCGGTCCGCTCGGAGCTCGCGATGAGGACGAAGTCGTCGTAGTTCGAGCGGAGCGTGTAGACGGAAAACGTCCTTCGCCGCGAACTCGTGGGGAGCCGGCTCACTGCAGCCGGTCATACCGACCACCTCGCGCGACCGACATCCGCCAACTGATTAGTGGGAGATCGACTCATCAAGTGGATGACCGCTGTCCGCAATTGTTACCAATCTCGAGTTCCGTGTCGACGTCGCGAGGATCGACATCGTAATCGACGAGACGGTCGGCAGCCAGCTGCCACGCGTGCTCGGCGAGCTCGGGATCGGCTCGTTCGTAATGGACGCTGAACTCAGTCAGTGTGACGGCGATCAGGAGGTCTTCCTGTCGATCGGTGAGGGCATCGCCGATGTTGGCCGCGGCTCAGTATATAAATCACGCATCGCAGAAACGCCGGCCAGAGGCCAGCGATTGAGCCCCCATCCCTGTAGGTGATCTGTCGCTAGGGAAGGGTCCGAGATCGATGTGCGTGACAATTGGCCATTGGCTTCACGTCGGAACGTGATTCGATCTCAGAAGACGAGGGACCGTCTGTCTCATGTCGGACGAATTCTGTCAGGCAACGACTGAACCCATTCCCCCTCGCCATCATCATCTTGAGTCCATTTTCGAATAGCTCTATTGGCTGTACAAGTTGGTAACAACGATGTTACCAGCGGATGAACGGAAGAGAAGCCTCGTTTACTCGTCGGCCGATCCGTCGCTGTCGTCCTCGTCTAGGTGCCGTTCTTCCTGGGCGACGTCGGTAGCCGGCCAGCCCTCCCGTTGATACTCTCTGACGTGTTCGGTGTTGACATGCTCGAGGAACTCGGCTGTACCGCCGGCCGAAAGGGACGACAGGACCACAGTCTCAGTTTACTTTTGTTGATGGAGTGGTAGCACTCGTGCTGTTGTGCGCTGTCAGTGCAGTTCGTGGGTCTCGAACCTTCGTATCGCCCCACGATAGGCGTGCCAAGCGACTAGTAGCCCACCGAAAACCAGCAGTATGCCGAATCCGCCCCGGAAGGCAGTGATTGGGAGCCCCTGAATTGTCGAACCAGCGTCGTTCAGCGACAACGCGAGGGTGGTGAGCACTCCGCCGTTGGCGACTAACCTGAGAATAAATCCCGGAATATAACCGATCCCAGAGAGCGCCAACCTCACCAGCTCCGGTGCTGCCACGAGTCCAACCAGCGCCGCGCCGGGAAGCCACATCGATACAACATGAAGCACACCTGCGAGCAACCGGGGTGGTCGTACTCCGTCGCTGTTGCCGATGCGAATGGCGCTGTAGCGCGGGAGCCACATCCCGATTATCGGTGCGAGTGTCGCCCCGACGACGGTGAGGAAGCATCCGATCAGTGTCAGCGCTATCGCTGCCAGTAGTCCGTATCCTCCTACGAGTGCCGTCACAAGCGTGACGACGGTGACGGCAGGCGTGAACAGCAGACTTGGAGCGATGAGTCCACGGACGAACGCCCGACCCGAAACGGCAGTCAGGGTCGTCGGCAGGACGGCTCCTTCGTCGCCGAACGGGTTGAGACCGAACGCCGCGCCGGCGGTCCACCCCAGCAACACGGCGGTGGCTGGTCCCAATATCGCGAGCGAGCCGTACCCCTGTAGCATCATGTTCACTAATGCTGAACCGCCACCGAATACCGGGATCAGCAGGAAGTTTAACCGCTGGGGTTCCCGACGGGCTCGCAAAAGGGACCATTCAGCAACGTGACGGGTTGGGCCGGTGATGAACGGTACGCCGAGGGGGCTGATGGCCCGCTTAAGGGCTCGCTGATCGCCCTCCGTGCGGGTGGAGACGGAGGTCTTGCCGGTGTCAGAAACGTCGATTGGCTCGTCAAACCAGAACGAGGTTGCAATATGCTCGGACAGCCAACCTCCACCGACGAGCACCACGCCAACCGTGGCCACTCCCCCGAGAGCGTGTGTCGACGACCAGCCGATGGGCGTGCCAACCACCAGCAAGTCTGCGAGCCACCCAGTCGGAATCGCTCCGAGCGTGGCTTGACTGATAGAGATAGGCAGTTGCGGTACTTGGAACAGGAAGTAGATGCTAAAGAACAGCATCACAACCGTCCCGCCCAGCGCGCCCTTGTGACGAGCAACGAACGCCACCTTGGCCACAAGCCATGCGGCACAATACCCCAGCAGGCGACCGGCCGTGACCGCGCTGGCGACGTACAGACTGCCGACCAGCGGGACTGCCAGAAGGGTCAGTGGTGAACTGAAGGCGTACGCCCCGGCAATGGCGAGGAGAAGGACGACCGGGAACGCATACGTCAGCACTCGCAGGCTCTCGGCGACGATGCCCCCGACGACGGCGGTTCTAGGTGAGACGGACGTTAGCACGAACGCATCGGCGACCGGTTTACTGTGTGCCGTTGTCGTCCGCTGCGCGAGCATGAATACACCAAATATCCAGAGCATGGCGATCGTTCCTCTACCGAGTCTATTTATCGAGAACTCTGGATCCGTCCCCCGGAGTTCTGGAACGAACAGGACCGCGAGTCCCGTTAGCAGGAGCGTCGGGAGCACCACACCGCCAGCCATCAAGATCAGTCGACCAGTGTCGTCCCGAATCGCCCGGACAGAACGCTGATAGTCGAACCAGCCCATCCGGATGGCATGCCCGAACCAGCCCGATTCAGCCATCGGTGTTCTCCTCGACGACCCGCTGGTTACCGGTATCGGCGGCGCTGGCCTCACCATCTGCCGCTCCTGCGGTACCGCGCTCGTCGGTCGTGAGTTCGAGGAACGCATCCTCCAGCGAGCGCGTCTCACCAGTCTCTGCGCGGCGTTCGAGAGCAGCGGGCGAACCTTCAGCGACCAACTCTCCGTCGTAGAGGATTCCGACCGTGTCGGCGACCGCTTCGACAACAGGGAGGATATGCGTCGAGAGGAAGACGGTCGTTCCCGCGTTGGCGAGTTCCGTAATCATCCCCCGGAGCGTCCGTGCAGCGCGTGGATCCAGTCCGGAGGTGGGTTCGTCAAGGAAGACCACATCGGGTTCGTGGAGGACGGCCTGTATGTAGGCGGTTTTCTGCCGCATTCCCTTCGAATAGTCCGCGATCCGCGTGTCAGCATCTGCCGTGAGATCTAGTTTGCTGAGGAGTGCATCGATTCGGTCGCGTGTCGCTTCCGCGGGGAGATCGCGGAGGCCGGCGGCGTATTCGAGCTGTTCGTACGCCGTCGCCTGATCGTACAGTGGTGGTTCCTCGGGTAAGTATCCGATGTGCGTGCGGAGGCCGTCTCGGTCCGTGATTGAAACGCCAGCAACGGAACCGGTTCCCTCGGTTGGCCGTGTGAGCCCAGTTAGCATTCGCATCGTCGTGGTTTTCCCTGCGCCGTTTGGCCCGAGAAATCCGTAGACCGATCCACTCGGGATAGAAAGGTCTAGACCACTAATGGCGGTAGTATCGCCATATCGCTTTGTTAATCCGTTAGCGAAGACGGCAGGCTGATCGTTCATAGGATAGTGTTTTACACGTATATTATAACCCTTATCGTAATGGCTCGATAGTAGTGATAAACAGGTACTCATCTAATTCAAATGAATTGGGATACTCTGTCCGGGCTAACGTGGGGACAGACACCCCAGTAACGTTCCAAGGAGCTTGTTTAGACGCGTGAGATTAGTGGTGTCAGAGCCTCACGGCTTGCTCGATGTTTCTGACGGCGGCCTTTAGGACGAGTTCTCTGAATTGTCCAAACCACGTTCTCGCCCGCAACGTCTCGCCGAACCGATATTTCAGTGCGAAGAAGATCGCTTCGACAATCGAGCGACGGTGATAGACGTTCTCGTCGTGGCGACCGTTGTGCGCTTTGTCAAGTCTATAGAACTCATGATGTTTGATTACCGGACGGATGCTAGAATCCCTGAGTTCGTGCCGTAACGCATCCCAGTCGTAGCTTTTGTCGGCGGTAATCGTGGTCAACTATGCCAGATTTCTCGTGAGTACCTGCCGTCCAACTTGGGTGTCATGGGGCTGTTTCATCGAACAATGAAGCTTGATGGCGTTTGAAGCCCGTTGCATCAATCACCTGAATGTCGCCGAGTTCGTGAAGCGAGACAGATAGCCGCAGCAAAACCCGCCAGATCCGCATTTTGAGATCTTGCTTCCGTGTGAGACTGTAGTAAAATCCGGCAGCTGATCCACCGCAAGACCGAGTTTAGCGGCGATTCCGTGCATATCGAGCAACCGGCGGTATGGCTGTTCAGGTACTCTCGAAGGCAGTGAATCGAGACGATCACCCAGTCAGCGTAGCCGTCGTCACCCTTCTCGATCGACGGAGCTGGCTCGCCGATGACAGCGTTCTTGGACAAATCGACGCATCGGTCGGTGAGCCGAACAAGTTGAGAGGACATACTCGTCGCTTCCACACTCAACACCTCATAATCCCGGTCAAGATGCCATTTGACCGGCGTTTAAACACGGCCCATAGCGCGTATTCATCGTCAGGATGGTCACAAGCACCGATATCCATTATAATGTGGTACACGTAAGCACATCATGGATGCCGCCATCGAAGAAATCGAATTTCTCGCCCGGTCGAGTCACCGCGTCGGTGTCATAGAGAGCCTGACCGAGGGGCCCCAGGAAAGCAGAGAGCTTCGCACCACGATAGGGGCCTCCTCACCGACCATGAGTCGAATCCTCACTGACTTCGAAGATCGTCGATGGATCGTCCGGGACGGCCCAACCTACGAACTGACACGGCTCGGCGAGTTCGTGGCAGATCGATTCCTTGATCTCCGCGACGCGATGGAGGTCGAACGCAAGCTACGCGACGTCTGGCAGTGGCTCCCGCGGGAGATGGAGGGGTTCTCCGCCGATCTCTTCGCCAATGCGGTGGTCTCCTATCCCGGTCCGAAGTACCCGTACGAACCCGTCGAACGGCTCACCCAACTCATCAAAGGAACCAGTCACATGCGCGGATTCGACAGTATCGTATACAAATCGGTTAACAACGAGACAGTCTGCCAGGCTGTCCTTGACGGCATGGAACTGGAGTACGTGTACTCGCCAACCGCCCTCGAGGGGACCGTCGCGTGGAATCCAGAACGAGTCATGGAGGCCGCCGCCTGTGAGAACTGCACCGTGCACGTCCACGAGGCCCTCCCCGACGGGAACCGGTGCGGGCTCGGCATTGTGGACGACCGCGCCGGCATCTGCTGTCACGACGCCGAAACTGGGGCGCTGACAGCTGTGATCGATACGGACGCACCCGAGGCACGCGAATGGGCCATCTCTACCTTCAAGCGCGTCCGCCATGAGGCCGAGCCGATCGGGCCGGAGGCGTTCGAGACGCTGATCCCATCGGACCTTCTCCCGTAGGACTCGTCGGCAACTGATAAGTGTGCGTTCGACGATCAGCGATTTGCCGGGTATCACGGAGAGAACCGGCAATTCGAGACGATTCACCGCATCAGGCTATTTCCTCCCCGCCGCAGAGCCGAAGCCACTCTTCACAGGGTGAAATCTTTCAGCAGGCAATTAGACGTGGCCAGCCGGCGTACCCGAATCTGAGGTATCATGACCGAGCAAACAGCGATACAGGCAGCGTGGACCGAGATCGCCACGGGGTACGACGAGTACGTCACCCCATCGAACATAGCCCTGGCCGAGGGAGTCCTCCAGTGGGCCGGGCTCCGACCGGGGATGCGGGTGCTGGATGTCGCAGCCGGCAGTGGCGGGTTGAGCATTCCCGTGGCTCGCGCGGGGGCGCAGGTGCTGGCAACGGACATCTCTCCCGCTATGGTCGAACGGCTCGAAGCGCGCGTCCGCGAGGAGGGGCTCACTGACCTGGAGACCCGAGTCATGGACGGCCAGGCCATCGATCTCGAAGACGACACCTTCGACGTCGCCGCATCACAGTTCGGCGTCATGCTGTTCCCCGATCTGCCGCGGGGACTGAGCGAAATGACGCGTGTTACAAGACCCGGTGGCCGCGTGGTACTCGTTACGATGGGTCCACCCTCGGAGGTCGAGTTCCTCGGGTTCTTCCTCGGCGCGGTGAAAACAGCCGACCCCGAGTTCACGGGCCTCCCGATGGATCCACCGCCGTTACCCTTCCAGGTGTCGGAACCCGCGACACTGCGAGAGGAACTGGCCGACGCCGGACTGACGGATATCCGCGTGGAGACGGCCAACCATCGGTTAGAGTTCCAGACCGGCGAGCAGATGTGGCACTGGGTTACCGCCAGCAATCCGATCGGAGCGGAGATGGTCGCCGACCTGACGAGCGAGCAGAAGGCAACGGCCCAGACGGCGCTCGATGACGAACTGCGCAAGCGTTCCGGGGGGAGCGGTCCCGCCGTGTTGAACAATTCAGTGAACATCGGTATCGGGACGAAGTGAGTCGAAACAGCCAGTGAACACAATGACCATCAATGTCCAACAACCAGGGGACGGCTACCGCTGGTTACTGCACGTGATCGAGAACGCTTGCGACGACTCTGGACTCCAACAGCCCGAAGCGTTCCCGCAAACACTCTATGGTGCGCTCGAGACGTCCGATGATCGAGAACATGGAGGGCAGCGATGAACTACGAGTTAGCGTACAAGGTGGGCTTCCATCCATGGGAAGATGCTATCGAGGATCCGGCGTTCGTCGAGACGATCACCGAACTGTTCGAAAGCGAAGAGTGTGAACGCGACCCGCCCTACGGACGAGCCCTCGACGTGGGCACGGGCAGCGGGATTTGGGGGATCGAACTGGCGAAACGTGGCTGGCAGGTCACGGGTATCGACAACGTCGAAAGGGTGTTACGTCGCGCTCGTAACCGGGTCGAGGATGCCGACGTCGAGATGGATCTCGTCCTCGGAGACGTGACAGATCTCGGAACAGCGGGAATCGATGACGAGTACCAGTTAGTGCTCGATACCGGGACCTTCCATGGATTGAACCATGCACAGCGCGAGGCGATGGCGCGGGAGGTCGATGCGGTCGCTGGGCCCGATGCTACCGTGCTCCTCCTTGTTTGGGAGCCCAAGCGTAGAGGACCGCTTCCTCGAGGGGCGACCAGCGACGAGATCGAGGCAGCCTTCCCGGGCTGGACGGTGACCGACATGGGGCCGTCACAGTTCACGGCCCCAAAACCAGTCGAATTGCTATTGACGCCAAACGAGCATTGGTACCGGCTCCGGCGCGAGTGACGGCCTCGTCGTAGCACATCTGGGTTCCGATTTCAAACACGAGTTCGATGGATGATAGAGACAGCCTCTCTATGCAGCACTGAGCGATCTGCCAGAAGGGAGAACGTTCGGTTATCGGTGGTGGACTCGACGGAGTGCGTCAGCGGTTGCGGTCCCAGAAACCCAGATATACTTCTGGACGGTTGCCAAGTCACTCCAGCCCATCAGTGCTTGCAGCGGTACCAGGGCCACGCCCTTGTACGCATGGTGGCTGGCCGCGGTAGCCCCAGACAGTGCGGAGAGATACATCCCGTGAGAGCTGCTTGGTTGGCGGCGTCCTGGACACATCGGTTGACCGTTGACCACGACCGCGGCAAGCCATCGTAGCGATTCGCAAACCGCTCGATACAGAGTTCGATTCGCAGTGAGAGATCAAAAGGAATCGAACGGGCTGAGGCGACGGTCTTGGGGTGCCAGCGGGACGCGATAGTGTTGGCTTCGGTGAGCTGGTTGGTGCGGGCGGCTTCCTGACGGGCCTGTCGCTGGCAGTATCCACAGTTACACGGTTCGTGCTGTGGGATGCGGATGAGTTGCGGTTCCAGTCCAGATAGGAAGTGTGGTAATGGGCGATCTCCTCGGCGCGGCGGCCGAGCCGACCGCCGAGTAGACAGATGAACTGGGCCTCAAAGCCACGCGGGGTCGACAGGTCCCCACAGGCCTCCACTGCGGCTTGATGGAGGTAGTGTCGAACCATACGTTAACACATAGCGCGTCTTCGATCAAGGAATCAAATAAATAGCGGTCCCCAGAATGGCGCCAATTCCTCTGTTGAGACAGATTGCTGAATCCATACTCTGTATGCAGCACGTGCTTTCTGGCAGTAGCGGGGAAGATCCCTCGCTGGATGCTGAATACAGGGCGCAAATTCAGCACTCTTGCTCACCTAGACGGGGATGAATCGGTCACTACAGGCGAAAATCAAACTACCACCCCCGAACTACTATATCTGTTAGTACTGTGTGTTCACATTGGCAGTGGTATGTGTTACCAAGGCCACTAAACACCATGACACTGGAAGACAGCTACCTCGAAAACGAGTATTACACACAGGACGAACACGGTGACTTCGAGTTATTCGATCTTGGTGATTTCGAACTTGCGCGTGGGCAAACACTCCGAGATGCTAAACTCGCCTATCAGACGTTCGGCGACCTGAATGACGAGAAGGATAATGTCATCCTTTTTCCCCATATGTATTCTGGGACCCACCGGGATATGGAACGGTTTATCGGCGAAGACATGGCAATTGACCCGACAGAGTATTTCGTCATTCTCCCAAATCAGCTCGGGAACGGCCTTTCGTCGTCACCGCACAACACGCCGCCACAAGACGGTGGTATGGGCTATTTCCCGGATGTAATGATCGAGGACGACATCCGTGCCCAACACAAACTCGTCACGGAAGAGTTCGGAATTGAAGAACTCCAACTCGTCCTTGGTTGGTCGATGGGTGCACAGCAAACCTACGAGTGGATCGTTCGGTATCCGGATATGGTCAAGCGAGCCGCTCCAATCGCTGGTACGGCCAAGGTCACACCACACGACCAGCTTTTTATCGAGGCCCACAAAGAGATGATCCGTTCAGACCCCGCGTGGAATGATGGGTTTTATACGGAGCCGCACGCCGTCCACACAGGGCTGCGGCGACACGCTCTTATCTGGTCTGTCATGGGTCTAAGCACCCAGTTCTATCACCAATCCGAACAGGCCTGGGAGCGGGCGGGGTTCCAGTCAGTCGATGATTTCATGGCAAACTTCTGGGAAGATTGGTTTCTGCCAATGGACCCGAATAACTTACTCACGATGGCGACGAAATGGCAGCATGGCGACGTGAGCCGAAATACCGATGGCGATCTTGAAGCAGCGCTTGGCCGGGTTGAGGCGAAAGTATACGTCATGCCGTTTGAGGAGGATATGTTTTTCCCGGTGCGAGACTGCGAATATGAGGAGACGATGATTCCAGACAGTGAGTTGCGACCGATCCCTAGCTTGTGGGGCATTTCACCATGTTTGGTGTGTTCGACGAGGATCTCGAAACGATCGATGAGCATATCAGTAATCTCCTGAACGAGTCAGTGTAACACAGAGAATCTGGCAGCACTCGATTCTCATTTCCAGAACAGAAGTCGGTACCAGCCGAATCCGCTCTTCCGCTGAGCTATAGATGAATACCGGCTCTGATGAATTTAGCCTCTGTATTCAGCACGCAGTTTCTGCTATCTCCCGGATAGATCGACTATCGCTCTGTTACCTTCTTGACCTGTACTTAGCAGCAGGAGTCTACCTGTCTCTTGCTAAGGACTCGTCAGAGTCATAGACCCAACTCTGCATAGTCGGATCATTCGGCACTGTCTAGATGCGAAAAATCGCAAGACTCGAAGACGGTGACGTTGCGATGTCGACTGTAAAACCACCATGGATAATCTGATACAACAAGACTCTGTTCTACAAACGGCAGAAATTTGGCTACCTCAGCACATATTTCACGAGGTGAAACAATCACTGGGGTCAGCACTGAAGCCATAACAGCCGCTAAGACACCGTTCTATGCCAGAATTTCGAAACTAGACAGTGCCAATGACCATTAACTCTCCGTCAGAGATTTAATGTAGTCATCGATCATTTCGTAGACGGAATCAAACTCGGGGAGGTCGGAAACCAAATTCGGTAGCGTGTTCTGCCAACCATCACGAATCTCAGCGCGCTTCTCGTTCGGGAGTCCGTCCTCGAGATTGATATCTAGATCGTCGTGTTCGCACTTCCTGATGAAAGCTGGCATGATGACGGAGTCGTCGACATCGGCTTCTGTATTGACCTCCTCCACGCCCTGAAGGACGTGGAATCCGACCATCGGATTTCCGCCGAGTGCGGCGTTCGAGGTTCCAACCCGCACTCAAGGGGAACCGGCGACACACCGGGAGAACTCTCGTTTCCTCCCCTGTATAGGGCTGTGGCCCGGTCAAATAGGCCCCATCGAATACCATGTCATCGCCGTGTGAGGAACAGACCGCGCTCCTCACCATCCCTTGTCTGTTCGGGAACGGCCTCTCACGGTATTCGTAGCACCCTATGTTACGTGCTATCACACTAAAACGATTACGATGGAAATCCGTCCCGATCACCGGCTGCGGGTGACACGCTGCGCCTACCGCTCGACCTGCGCCTGAAGACGCAGGTATGCGCTCGAAATTCGTATCAGTGTCCTAATCAAAACAGCTATCATTTTCCCACCCGAAGTGGGAATATGGCCAAGGTGGATTCGAAAGGGCGAATCGTCCTTCCACAGGAGGTGCGAGACCGCCTCGGTATTACTCCCGGTACCGAAGTCGAAATTCGCGAGGAAGACGGGAAGGCGGTTGTCAAGCCTGAGGACGATCCCGAACAGATAATCGAACGCATGGAGCAACTCGTCGAGGAAACGTCTTCCCAGCGTGGGGAAACTACTCCGTTCGACAAAGGCGTTGATCCGATCGCCCGAAAGCACAGAGACGCTGTTCAGCGAGGAGCAGAGAAAGACAGCGATGAGTGACGCGGGTGGTCCATACTTATTTGACGTCGGAGTGATCGCCCTCGCACACACAGAGGCCCCAGTTCGTGATGCCGCACTCTCGTACGTCCGAGATGCCATTGCTGGCGACATAGATGCCGTTGTTCCGTATCCTGCGCTGTTCGGAGCACACACTGTTCTCACGACGTACTACGGACGATCGAACGCGGACACGTCTCGGCTTCTACAGAACTTCATGGACGCGAAGCGAATTCACTGGTACGACCGAATTCCTGAAGAGATCGTCTGCGGTGGATTCGCTCGAGCACGCACTGCGAACATTGACGGATGGGACGGATACTATGCACAGGTAGCGATTGACGAGGGGGTGAACACGGTTCTGACGATTGACGATGACTTCGAACGATTCGATGCGTTCGCTACCGAGATTATTCTCTCACCGGACGAATTTAGCGAACTGAACCGGTTTCTTGAAAAATAATCCCAGACATAGTTTTGAATATGGTCTTCGTGAGCGACTGAAGAAGTCCTGGGACTCGCTCTCGAGTGCCATTAGCGCGCAGAGTTCTGCCTCAGTGTACATAGCGTTGCAATAGAACGAACTAAATATATCTGACTTCGTAACGAGCAATCGCTATTCGAGCGATTCGACGAGGACGGTCGAGCCATCTTCGAGGTCGTCCATCGCTTCCAGAATCCGTTGCAACTGCTCGTCGACACCTTCGAGCAACTGTTCGGCGTCCTCGATCAACTCAGCGACACGCTCATCATTCGGCGGTGAATCCGATTCAACAGCCGAAACAAGGGCGGTTGTCGTCTCGTGGTCAGAGACTCAGTCAAAGAAGACCGCGATGGGGGTGTACACCAACTGTTCGTCTACCAGGATACCGAAGACAAAGAGAAACAAACACGCCGCGATCTCGAGGACCGATTTGACGATGATCTCTACAAGCTCGATGCTCGGGAAGCCATATATCTTGCTGGGATGTTCACGGTATGAGGAGAATTCTATGATACGCTCAGAAGATACAACCTAAACTAGTCTATTACCATATGTCGGAATCAATTACAATCTCCACTAGTTTATTATTACCTATGTTGAATTGATGGTTGCATGCCACAATTGACCCGACGATCGATCCTGAAGAAAAGTACTATGACGGCCGCTGTCGGTGTGGGTGGCGCTTCGGTGCTGGCCGGTTCGGCCGCTGCCGCCGAGTGCCGGCTCGCCATCTACTCCGAAGGCGGTCGCGGCCAGTACGAGATCGTGATTGACGACGGGAGTATCGAGAAGACCGACCACGAATTCTACGATGACGACACGGAGGATCTGGGCGACAAGACTCGAGTATCTGGCCAGGTCACCGACGGCTGGAGCGGTTCCAACAAGGACGTTTACATCTACCAGGGGTCCTGTGACGACTCTGATCTCACCATCGATCAACTTGACTCGAACGTCAATTACCGCTGGGAGTAACGGATAGGCACCAGTAGACGCCCCGACGAAAACCGTTGAGAGCGCAGGCGGGACGAGTTTCGGCGTTCACGCCCGAAACACCCGCTTTGTCGATTCGTTGTCTGTTTGCAAATATACCTTGCGGAACAGGCACTGTCTAGATAAGAGAAACCGCAATACAGGGAGGTGATGAAGTGACGATATCGATTGTAAAACTACCATCTTGGATCTGATATAGGCGGACTCTGTTCTACGAGCAGCGATAATTCGGCTGCTTCAGCAAACTTCCATAACCAGTGACAATTTCAGATCTCACAGGTAATGATGTAACAGGCTCTAAAACGCTCCTATACGCCGGAATCGAGTGACTAGACAGTGCCATAATATTCTTCAAAATATCGAGGATAGTTCCCCATCGTGCTATCAGCCAAGTTGCGATCCATGTATTCGATGATCGTGATCGCGTGTTGGATATTCTTCAGACGTTCGTCGTGAGTGTTGTACTGCCCGAGATCAAGTAATTCGATGTCAAGTCCTTCATCTCGAATCAGGCATTCGTCGACGCAGTCTCCCAATATCAAGAACTCGCGGAAACAGTCCAAGCACTCCACAGGATGGGTGTTCTCTCAGCCTATTCCCTCCCCTCTTCTGAGGATCCCGAACTGGAGCCCGAAGATCCATACACGCCTTCGGCTTCCCTCTACGATCGAACAGTTGATCCACACGAACCCATCCGGAATGATGTTTACGAGATCCAGTCGCTCCTTGCTCAGTACCTGTTCGCAGCGACCGTAGACCAAGGCGAACTCTCTGAGAACCTGTCTGAGACAGAAAAGAAGCAGATCCGTTTTGGGTTAGCACTGATGGTCGGGTTTGCTGCCGTCCTCCCTGTCGGTCTAATATTCGGCTACGTGGCGATCCCCGTTGGAGTGGGTGCGGGGGCTTGGAGCTCCAGAGAACTCGACGAATACTATGATATTAAGAAGCGGCAGCAGCTCCCCGAGGACGAGTCCGATAGTTGAAAATCAGGATCTCTTCCACACGTACACCGGCCCTTGGAGGTCTTCTCCTAGTCTGACTAACCGAGAATCAGAACCGATCCGTAGTTATGGGTTTCAGAGCCGATTATCCCTACTCCGACGCGACCGGGTCAACGATGCGTTCGAGAGTGAACAACTGCAGGTCGTCACGGTCAGCCGCTTCATCACGAACAGATTGCGTGAACCCGCTTCGCGCGAACAGCGCATACTCGTGCTCTACCTCGCCATCATCAGGCGACCATCGAATCTCATCTGTGTGGTCTTCAAGCGAGGCGAGCGCACCGTAATCGAGTGGCGCGGACGTGAACTTGCACTCACCCGTTACCATCGTCCCGTCTGCATCGAACCCAACCACATCCACCTCGTACTCGTTGTACCACCAGCGGCCGATATCGGTGAACATCAGCTCGGGATAGAGATCCGGGAGTATGTCCTGACAGCGATTTTCAAACTCCTGACTCACGAAGTCCGCCAGTTCCGGTTCGATGACCGTCTCGTAGGCGTCGGCACCCAATCGCTCGTAGCGGTCTTCGTTGCCGTAGACGAACCGGAACCAAAACCTGAACAACGGATCGAGAATGCGGTACCGCCCTCGGCGTGACTTCGTCTTGTCCTCCGTCACCGGGACCTCACGTTCGACCAGTCGCAGTCGCTCCAGTTTCTGCGTGTACGTCGAAATCTGTTTGCCATCGATCCCGACTGTTTGTGCAATCTCGTTCGACGCGGTGTTCCCGGCAGCAATCGCTTTCAGGATGGCAAAGTATCGATTCGGCTCCGTCAGCTCAGTACGGAGCACGTATTCCGGTTCATCATGCAGGAATCCCTGCCGTGACAGCAGCGACTGCTGGATGACTGTTTCGAGGTCACCATCCAGATCGATGCCGTCCAAATAGTACGGTGTCCCGCCAAACACGCCCCACGCGAACAGGAGTTGTTCGGGGGTATAGCTCTCGGGAAAGAACGTCCGCACGGCAGCAAAGTCGAGCTGTCGAAGATCGATTTTCTCGGTGAACCGGCCATACAACGGACTGTTTCCGAGGAGTGTCGCCTCCTCCATCATACTGATCGAGGATCCGACGAGCACGAGCGTCACGCCCGTGTCACGCAACTCTTGATCCCAGAGTCGCTGGATAACCGATGGGAGACTCTCGTCGGCGTCAATCAGGTACGGGAACTCGTCCAGCACGATGACTGCATCCTGATCAGCGAGATACCCGAGTAGCGATTCCCACTCGCTCTCGATCCGGTCGATCCCTGGAAACGACTCAGCCGCTACGTCCACGAACGCGTCCAGTTGGATCTGCCGGGTTGTTTCGGTTGCCTGGTACAGAACGGCGTCATCGCGGTTTGTTAGTGACTCTCGGACGAGTTCGGTCTTTCCGAGACGGCGACGCCCGAAAATCACGACCATGTCAGCGTCGTCCGACTCGTAACAACCTCGAAGCCGACTGAGTTCATCTTCCCGATCCACGAATCGCTCCATATTCTCTGACTTGCGTCCAACCAAATAAAACTCTCGAATAGACTAATACAGAATAGGCTAATTGGGAATTGGCTAACTGAAGATTGTTCCCCAGACATACTACGGTGACAGCAGAAACAGCCCTCTATCGCCGTGGCGACTACAAGGACGACCGATATCTCGGTACCGACAAGTGGCCGGCTGCTACCGTGTGTCGCTTATCCGTCGTCTCGATAGTCCAGTACTTGACTGGCATACCCGGCATCGTTCCGATCGCTCTCTGCAACGGCTTCGAACGAAGAGCCTCAGTGGTGTTCGGCATACTACATAGCTCCCATTCAACCAGAAATACCTCCTTGATTGATCGTCCATCACTCGATAGTCAGTACTGATAGCCATCAATAGTGTAAATTCAAACCACTGAGATGCCTTACTATCCATGGAGTTACAACAGAATTTCGACCGTCTCAAGCTGTTTGTCGACGACGGTGAGACGCCGATCGATGGATACCCGCCCAGACAGGAAGTTGGTGTAAAGCCGGGAGACGGTCTTTATCGCTCATATTTAGCGGGTGCGAACGATTCTGGTACTTCTCAAGACACCCCTCGTTTTCAGTGAAAACGTATCGACGGACACCCCTGATTTTCAGTGAAAGAGTCGGCAGGAACACAGGGATACCCTCGTTTTCAGTGAAAGCGGGGAACGCTACACCGACGATTCCGAAAGCGCATTTAGAACATCATTTTGGGTTTCCGATGATTCGATACACGCGGCCAGGACCACGTCAGGATCATGCAGTAATCGATGGGTCCGATAACTGCCCTCTCCTTTCCCACCACCAGTGTGGCGGCTTTTCGTAATCTCTGGAAGCGTCCACTTTTTCATCAGATCCAGTATGCGCTGATGAGTAAGCGATTCACCAGACGCGATTTCAGCGACGATACAATAGGTATCGTACAGTTCGCCGGTCGAGAATGAATCACTGAGCTTCGATTTGGTCAGATACGCGAGTGCATAGAGCGCATATCGGGAGTGCGGCGTTCCGTTTTTGATGACCTGTATTGAGCGATTCAGATCGCTATACTCGTCAGCCTGTCGAACGTGATCCTCAGTCACGCGATCGCTTTCGTCTTTCTCTGCGAGCTTGCCCGCTGAAGGATATCGAGTGCGCGTCGTGCGTCGCCGTAGTCGCGAGCTGCAAGCGCGGATGCGAGTTGGATAACGCCATCCTCGAGCACGCCATCTTTGAACGCGTCACTTCGACGCTCAAGGATTGCCTGCAACTGGGCACTGTCTAGATAAGAGAAACCGCAATACGGGAAGGTGATGATGTGACGGTATCGGCTGTAAAATCACCATATTGGATCTGATATAGGGGACTCTGTTCCACGAGGAGCGACAATTCGGCTGCTTCAGCAAATTTCTCATAAGCAGTGACAATCTCAGATTTCACCGGGAATGCTGTAGCAGGCTCTGAAACGCTGCTATACGTCGGAATCGAGTAACTAGACAGTGCCTGCAACTGATTTGCGTCGTAGGGTGGGAAGATGATTGGATCGTCCTGAAAACTCGAGGCAACGCGCTCATCGGAGGAACCGAAGTAATCAGTTTTGTTACTTATTGCGATAACTGAAATGTAACAGCCCGTCTTCCCCGCCTCTTCGGATCGCGAGAGTTTCGACAAGATCTCAGCCGTATCATCACCGAGTTTGTCGATCTCATCAAGAATCACGATCAGTGAATCGGTCTCATGGAGGAGACCATCTGAGTTCCAGAGTGCGTCGTAATATCGACTTGCACCGACGCCTTCCTTTGGGATGTAGCGGTCAGGCTCAATCGCATCGCGTACTTCAAAGGCCATCGTTCGGGCAGCTCGTGTCTCAGTGTTATACTGATCACAGTCGACGTAAGCAGCTGTTAGGTCGGTCCCCTGCATCTGTGCGATGCCTCGAGCACGACCGGTGACGTGTTTCGCGACGAGTGACTTGCCGGTCCCCGTTTTCCCGAACAAGAAGCCACTCTCCGGTGGATCACCAAACGCTGCCGGTTTTAAGAGCGCTTCAACAGTCTCGATCTCTCGGTCGCGACTGACGATTCGATCTTTTTGTGGGACGTGTTGCGGTCGGAGGAGTTCACGACGACGAAAAATGGACGTAGCCTCATCTGCCATCGGGTCATCCTGAAGATCCTCGACTGAGGGAGTCGGGATTGGATCGTTACCCATTAGCTAGGGTATTCTAGACTACCACATTGACATCCTCCTCCGCGTTCACGCGGAGGAATCCCGAGCGGTGGGAGTTTCAGGTCTGCAACCACGGATGCCGCCACTTCACGGGAGTCCGCGTCTCACCCAGCCATCGTGGTCGGTGGCTGACTGGCGGTGCCAAACCGCCGTTACTCCTATCCTCGGTGTCGTTGCCCCCCATCTGTTGTTTTTGCCATCAGGGAGTCGCTGACACGTCGCCAGACTTGGAGTTATCGTCGGGCTTGCTCAGGCCGGCGGGCACAAGGCGAACCCTTCGAGGATTCGCGTTCACCGCGTCGGCGTTTCGGATACTGCCTCGTTATCGTGTATACGTATCTCTACTTGCCATCGTGATCGCTTTCGCACGCTCTCTGTCTTTCACTGAAAACGAGGGGTGTGTCTGTCTTTGCAAAGAGGGCGATAGTCTCGGGGAGTAGTATCCAAGAAGAGAGACAGTGGCAGTGCCCTCGAGCGCCCTAAGGTTCGAAGATATATCGTTGCAGCTGTCTCTATTCAGGATATTTCGCTTAACCAACGCTCGATACGCACTGCTCTTTCTGTTGGTCAAAGCGGAAACTGCCTAACTTCTCTTCGATGCCTCATGACAGAGGGCCTTGAGTTGAGTAACTTGGACACTGGTTGAAATTGGAACTCTTTTTCATGAGTCGCATGGGAATCCAACTCTCAATGTTACTCTCATTTGTCTGAGCATTCCAAAACACAAGTTATTATCGAAGTAACAATTAGCGAAAGTACACCTTCTACGACCGGGGTGACGACCTCGAGTAACTCATCCCGACAGCTTCGAAGCGTATTCGGCAATGTTCCTGCGATATCGGCAATCCGACGCTGAGACAGACAGAACCCAGCTCGCTCGGCAGCGAGATACAGACACCCCGCTACGACGCCACTTGGCCGGTAGCCGATCATGAGCCCAGTTTCCCTCTTTCTGTGCGAGCTCGAGCGCTCGTCGACGTACGTGGTTTGGGACTTCGAGTTCCGCGTTGATCTCGAGCCCGTGTGGTGCGTCTTGGTGGGTGATTACAGGGTATGAGCACGCTGGAACCTCGCAAACTCACGCAATAGGTATTTTATATATGAAATTACACTTTCCGGGGATGGGAAGGAAGCAAATCCGATCGCGGATACGGGTCCCGGCGCTCCGTGTATAATTTCCAACGAAACTCTGTACCCGAAAACGTATCTTCATAATGTAAATTATCGGCGTTCTCCATATGGATGTGAATCGTTCACTCACTATCTCACTCGTCGTATTCATAGCCGTCTCACTGACCATTGCTCCGGTACTCGCACAGGAGGGTAAGATGGGTGAAAAGGAAGAAAGCGAAGGCGGTATCGAAGGTGTAATCGAGGGATTCATCGAGGCTCAGGGGACGATCGGTGCGGTACTCATCCTTTTCGGAGGTATCACGTTACTCATGGTGAGTACCGAGAAACTGATCAGCTATCTCGCCCGCGCGTCGCTCAGTATGAAGATGTCGTTGTTCGCGCTGGCGATCATCTTCACCGGGTTCGAGTTCGACGACACGATTCTTGCACTCGTACTCTCGTCCGGTGAACTGGAAGGCGCTGCCCTGGGGACGGCGCTTGGGACAGGTCTGGCGATTACCGGCGTCACACTTGCGGGGGCGGCTATCGTCCGCCCGTTCCCAGTCGACCTCCCCACGGACTATCTCGTCATTTTTGCGCTGTCGCCGCTCGTCCTCGTTCCCTTCGTCCTTCTCGGAACGCTGACGTTCGTTCACGGGATGATTTTGACGGGGTTCTTTATTTTCTCGTTTGCCTATTTCATTCTCCGGGAGCGTCAGCGCGACGTCCCCGTGTTCCGAAACACTGAATTCGGGCAGGAAATCCAAGACATCCGGACGGACGGCGGAATGGCCAGATCCAATTCGCTCGAGGAGATCCCCGAGGATCGACTGCTCGGAAATTTAGCCGATTCCGGAACCGTGTGGCTTGGTCTCTCTGTTATCGCTCTCGCCGGCATCGTCTTCGCGGCGATGTTGCTCGAAGGCGGGTCCGAAGTCGTGATCGAAGGATTCGGCATCAATCAGACTGTTTTCGGGGCGACGTTTCTCACGCTGATCCTCACGTTCGAGGACATCATGCTCACTATCGAACCGATCCGACGGGGGTTCCCCGAGATCGGCGTCGGAAACATGATCGGAAGTGTACTCTTCTCGGTGACGGGGAACGTCGGCGTGATCATGTTCTTCAGCGAGGTCAGTATCGAATCGTCCGTGCTGACGTTACATCTCCCCGCAGTGATTATCGTGACAGCTCTCGCCGCGTACTTCCTCTACGAAGGCCACCTGAAGCGGTGGCACGGCTTTCTGCTCGGTGGCCTCTATATCGCTTACTGGATAATCGCGATCTTCGTGTTCGGCGGAGTGCCGATCAGTGGCTGACTCGCCGTCACGAGCGTTTGGTCGGACTTTTTTACGTGTGGTACCGACAGCAATCGGGAAGGCCCGGAAATTTGATTTCTCGTCAGTCTAATATCTACTCGAGATGGAGGCCCTCAACGCTTTCAAGCGGAACGAATACACCGGAGAAAACCGGTGCACACCATGCACGGTCGTAAACGCCGGTATTGCTGTAATACTCGCCGGGGCCGTGGGAGTCGCCGCTGGGACTAGCGTTGGAATCGTCTCCTTCCTCGGTGCACTCGCTCTTATCTATTTTCGCGGCTATCTCCTACCAGGAACGCCGACACTCACGAAACGCTATCTCCCCGCATCGGTGCTCGAACTGTTCGGCAAAGAATCGGTCGCGGATCGGGTCTCACGATCGATCGACGCCGACACAGCGACCGAAGAGCAACTCGTCGCCATCGGTGCCCTCACGGACGACGAAGCCCCGGCGCTGACTGACTCGTTCGCTACCGCGTGGGGGGCAGCAATCGAAGGAATCCGCTTCGAGGATATCGATGAGTCCGTGCTTCGGACACTCTTTGGCACCGATGACGTCTCGAGACACGCTGCGACCGGGGCCGTCATCGATGGGAATCAGTCGATACGCTGGATTTCCGAATCGGCACTGATTGCGGACGTCGCTGCAGGTCGTCTCCTTGCTGAACGGGGCAGCGGATGGGAAACCCTGTCACCAAACGACCAAATCGCCCTTCTCCGGAGCCTTCGCCTCTTTATCCGCGTTTGTCCGACGTGTGATGGATCCGTCGACGTTACGGAACGAACGGTCGACCCGTGTTGTGAACGCCCACACACGCTGATAGAAGTCGCATGTTCGGACTGTGAGACGCCACTGGCCGACGATGCAGTGGTTGGAATCGACGATGACGCGCCGGGGCGACTCCGCGCGATTCGAGTGTAAATACCCTTTAGCACTCAGTCAGAGGGATTCTCTGGAGATCGTTCGTTGGCTTGCAGGACGAACGATCGTTCAGGTGGCGGCGACGCTTCGAACTGTACACTTCGAACTAACCGGTAGTATTTCCGATTTCCCTGATGATAGTGCTCGAGTAACTCCGCGTCTTCGAGCACCGAGAGGTGGTGCGAAGCCGTTTTTCCGTCCATTCCGACTGCTTCGGTAAGCTCCGAAACGTACATCGGCCTGTGCGTGAGCTCACGGAGTATTTTTAGGCGCTGGCTGCTTCCGAACACCTCGAGCAGCGTCATACGAGTACACGAGTAGGGCCGATTATAAATAGTTACTCGAGAAATGTTATGATTTCATCCACAAACTTAACCAGTGGCAGCACAAATAACATACTATGGTCAAAAAGGTTGATTTTCCAAGCAGCCAACCACAAGACACGGCGACGATTACGGACGGATTCTTCGAACGGGAAGTGTACCTGTCCGGGGGAGACACGGCAGCGTTCCTCCGGACGTTGGCGGACGCCGTCGAGGACGGCAACGAATTGCACGTAAGCGGTGACGACTGGGAAATCCCGTTCGAGTTCGCCGAGCCGATCGAAGTCGAGATCGAATTCTCGAACCAATCGAAAGCCGAACTCGAGATCGAATTCGAGTTCGAGGAACCGAAGACGAGCACAGGCGACCTAAACGTCGAGTGATCGTCGAATCGGTAGTTGGTCTATAGGTTCCATTTGGATATCAGTCGTCGCTCGGTGCCGCTGCGCCGCCGTCGTCGGCACTGACGCCGGTTCCGGGTCCGACATCGATCCCGAGTTCGTCGAGTTTCTCGTCGGGGACGACACCGTCGACCCAGCCGCGGTGGTCGTAGTACTCCGCCTTCATCTCGTCGAGTTCGCAGTACTCGCCCTCCGAAGCGCCCTGACCCGGGATGCCGTCCTCGAGGAAGCGCTCCGGTAGCGAGTCGTCCACCCCGTCGAAGCCACGAGGTTGTTGTAGTACCGTTCGAGGTTGTAGATGCGCTCGCCGGCCTCGAGGAGTTCGTCCTCGGTGACGTCGCGGCCGGTCATCCCGTTGTACTGGAGGACGTACTCTTCGATGCCCTCTGCGAAGGCGTTGAACTTGCAGATGTCGAAGGAGTCCGAGATCGCGTGGAGATCCTGGAATTGGGCGGTGAGTCCGCCCTTGCCCTCGTACTCGTAAGGATCTGGGTTCATCGGCTTTTTCTTAGGGATTGTAGCCACGTTACTTGGAAGCCACCTCGTCCTCATGGCCCGCACCCGGCTGGCGAACGCGACGGTAGATGACGCCGACATCGCCGTCGAGTGGAGAGCAGGGTGGCCGCAACGCGCTCGGCGTAAGCTCATGGTCGTCACGCTCGCAGTTGTCAGCCTTCTCGCTGGACTGGCTGTCTGGCAAATAGGATGGAGGGCGGTGACTACCGTCCTGCCCGGCGGGATGGTGCCCGTATTCATGCTCCGCTCAATGGTTACCGAGCGCACGTATCGCGCGACATCGGCGGGGCTAGAACAGCGCAGAGAGGGGCGATGGTTTGTCCCCCGTCGCCTTATTCCATGGTCAAGGTTCGATGGCTTCAGCGTGACCAACGATGCAGTCGTCCTCCATCGGACGTTACCCTACGTCGACATCCGATGCCGGCGCTACCTTATCGACGACGAAGCAGTCGTCGCGGCACTCGAAGACCATCTTGACCGCCGGGACCCGTAGCGTATCTGTATTCCTCGATTAGAGTGACCGCTCAAGATTGTGAGTGAGGCAGGTGATCGTGAGCTCTCGAAATTGTTTCCACCAACGCCGTGAGCGGATGAACGAACCGTACTTGCGTTTGAGGCGAGAGTTTACCGTCTCGTTCTGACTGCGCTGACCGTAGAGGTCAGCGTCCAGTCGAGCATTCCACGCTTTGTGGAGTGACGAGAACTCCCGATGCTTGGTGACATCCTCCCACGCCTAAAGGCGCGGGCCTCCCACCCGGTGTTTGCCGGGCAGGTCAATCCTGACGGTTGGGGGGTCTACGGTTTGTGACCGACAGCACTGGCTCTGCCACGAAGCCGTTACTCCTACCACAGCGATGGCTTGGAGGTATCTTATTTTGTGTCGGTCGGTGCGGTCGGCTTACTTGTTTGATTTCGGCTCTCGCCGTGGCAAACACCGAGTCAACTGCCAGTTTTCCGCGCACGACTGTTGTGACGAGTAGATGACCAATCAAGCTTACGGTGCGTATCCACGGCCTGAAGACCGTGGTATTACGCCTGTTCCTCAGTATAATTTTTATTCAACACGTACCAAGGTCCGAATATCGGACCAAACAGAGGCACAGCGATGAATGCAGCTGTCGATGCTCTGTTCTACAACGATTCCGAAATTTGTCATATCTGAACTCAGATGATTTCCGGGAAATTCGCGACGAATTCGCAGCGGCGCTCAGTGACCACACGAGAAAACAAATTACAATGATAATATAGGATAGTATGATGCAATACATATTCCGAGAAGAAAACCTATAGTTCGGCGATTGTATGAAGTTTTATTATGTGCCTGCATCAACGAACGCTCGAGAGTAGAATGAACAGTAGAGACGACTTTGACGTCGAACTTTCCCCGAGGGGTATCGTTCTTTTGAAGATTCGTATGGATAACCCGACAGCCCCCGTTCGGGAAATCAGAGATATCCTCGCGGATCAGTACGGCATCGAACTGTCACACAACCGGGTGAACGAACTTCTCCACGATATGTCTGACAAAGACGTCTTCCGGAAATCAATCCAACCGAACAAACGAATCTTCGATTACCACAGCTTCAGAATCGCGTTTCACTACCCTAACTTCGAGGACCAGTGGGAAGAGTGCTACTTGGAACTCGTCGAGGACCCGCATGTCGTCATGTTCTGTAACGCGGACAGCAACTACCATTGGCAGCTTCTCATGCAGTTCAACGGTGACCGTGAGGCGGAACAGTGGATGCATCACTTCTTCAAAAAGCACGGATCGCTGATCGCACAGTTCGATAATACGAAGCTACCGACGGTCCACAAGTTCGACACCCATTCGTCCGTCTTCGACGAAAAGCTCTGGCAGACGGAAGAGGGTCGGGAATATTGCAGAACGCACGAGAGGAGCACAGCGACAAAGAGACCATTGCCACTGATGGGAGCGGCGATACGCAGTCGTAGGCTGCCACCGTTAGACGTCGTCGTGAGTAAGTAACGTCCGCTCGGTATCGTCAGGGATCGGTTCGTACGTGATTATCTCGAGGAGATTACCGTCCGGATCCAGAAAATAAAACCCTTCAAAGGAGTCCCAATCGTACGGCCCCTGCTTCGGGAACTGGCCGTCGAGTTCGGATATCATCCGGTCGTAGTTCTCGCGATCGGTTTCGAACGCAATATGTGCCTTATCGAGTGGATGCGTAATGTTCTCTTCGCCCCACTCGTCGGCTCGTCCAGTTTCAGCGAGCGTGAGGACGGTCTCTCCGGCTTCGAACATCGCATGTTCGCCCTGAAAATCGGACGGTGGTCGGAGCAGGTCTAACTCGAGTACCTTTCGGTAGAACGGGTAGCAGGCGTCAAGATCATTGACGTCTACGTTGATGTGATCGATGGCGTCCATACGGAACCCTACTTGTTCGATTCGATCGAATTGGTTTGTTTTGGCTCACTCGCATCGCGGTTGTCTCCCCAGTTCGGGGCGTCTCGAGGAGGACTCAAGACACCGATCCCCACGGCAGGTTCGTCACCGCGGTTCTCCGCACCGTGGAACTCGTCGCTGGAGAAGAGGTAGGAGTCGCCGGGTTCTAGCGGCACTTCTCCGTCTTCGAGAACAGCGATAAGCCGACCAGAGATGAGAAACCCAATCTGTTCGTTCGAATGCCGGTGAGTCGGGAGGGTCGCTCCCGGTTCAATCCGCCAAAATTTCATGCTCGTCTGCGCCCCTCCTGCGAGGTCCGCCAGTCGGACCCCCGGGGACGGCTCTCCGTATTCACGGTCGGTTTTACGCACGCGATCCATGATAGGTGACAAAATTTCACCTGCTCACTTAAAACTTCCCACGATACTATTAATAGCTAGTGTAATGTCTACGACTTAGATGAGAAATGACTGACAAAGTAAGACTATTCCATCTCCCGTTCTCGTTCATGCTGCCACAGAAGGTGGCAGTCGAGAAGGGATACTTCGAAGCGGAAGGGCTGCAGGTCGAGCTGGTTGAACGCGACAGAGGCGACGTCGATTGGAAGTACATTCCCGCAGAGGAGTCGCTGACGGACGATCACGGCGTGGACATCTACCCGATCTGCAAGTGGGAAAGCATCAAACGGACGTGGGAGATGGACGACGGCCGGATCGTCGGGAAGGGAACGTTCGCGAACCAGCCGTATACCGTCTACGTTCGCGAGGAGAGTGACATCGCGGACCCGAGTGATCTCGCGAACGTTCCAGTCGGGGTCAACAAACGAACCGGCCAAGAGTACACGGTAATCCGAGCGCTCGAGAACCACATGCCGAGTGATGCGGTAACACTCGAGCATCACGGGATGCCGACCGATCGACTTCGTGCGCTTCGGGACGGGGACGTTGAGGCCGTCTCGTTGCTGGAACCACAGAGCACTCTCGCCGAGAAGCTCGGATTCCGACCTGTTCTGCAGTTCGAGAACCACATGGGTATCGTCGGTGCCGACGCGGTCGACGGTAGTGTCCTCGAGAAGTTCATACGAGGGTACGAACGCGCTGCATCGGATATCAACGAACAACCGGCGGCGTATCGAGATGCCTATCTCGAGATGCTACGGGCGGACGCCGACGTTGCACCGGACCTCTTCGACGACATCGAATACGAAGCGCTCCTCGAGGATATCGAGGTTCCGCGGTACGAGTCGCCAGAGGTCGCCGATCGCGAGGAGTTGTCCGACCACCTCTCGTGGATGAAACGCCGGCAACTCGTCGACGAAAGCGCCGACATCGACGCGATCGTTGCACCAATCGAACGATGAACGTCGAACGCCAACAGGCCGTGCTGGACGCTCACCACGACGCCGGCGACGATCGTCCGGTTATGCGTGCTCGCTTCGAACACAACGGAAGCCCCCGTTACATGCTGTATACGATCAAACGGCTCGGTCTCGACCACGAGCACGGCTTCCACCTGGACGTCCAACTCGTCTCCGACACGTTGGAAGGGGGAATGGAGACCGTCGAAGCGCGCTTACAGGACGGCGATGCCGATCTCATCGATATCGATTACATTTCCACCGCCCGCGAACGCTCTCGCGGCGCCGATATCGTTGCCATCTATCCGTACGGTCGAACGGTTGGTAAACTCGTGGCGCCGGAACATACCGATATCGACGGATTGGCTGACCTTTCGGGGCATCGTATCGGTGTCGTTCGCCGCCTCGACAAGAACTGGATTCTCGCCCGTGCGGCGTGTCGATCGTACCACGGCTTCGACCCCGACGAGACGGCCACGCCAGTCGAAGCTGGCTCGAAGGTCGAGCTCACCCGGATGCTTCGCGACGGTGAAGTAGATGCAGTACTCCAGTTCTGGCAGATCGTTCCCGAAATTACGGAACGAGGACCGTACGAAGTGGTCGTTTCGATGGCCAACGTCGTGCAGCGTCTGGCTCGGACGGACAACCGCGTACCGGTGTCGACGTTCCTGACCAGTGAGGAATTCCTCGCCGAACGGGAGACTACCGTTCGCCGGTTCACGGCTGCGTATCGTGACGCCGTCGATCGGCTCCTGACAGACGACGATCTCTGGGATGAAATCGGCGAGAAACTGATGACGGACGACGATCCAGTGACCGTCGCGTCGATCCGGGACGGCTGGCGCGACATGGTTGTCCGAGAGTGGGATGCCGAGACGGTTCGGGGGATGGAACAACTGTTCGATCAGCTGCTCGAGGTCGCCGGACCAAACGCGCTCGGCGTCGACCACATTCCGTCGGGAACATTCCGCCTTCTGGAGGACGATCGATGACTACCGTCACCTTCCAGCTCAACTGGGAGCCAAACGGCTTTCAGGCACCGTACTTTCTCGCCCGCCGGAAGGGGTTTTATGAAGCGGAAGGGCTCGACGTTCAATTCGTCGAGGGGCACGGCTCGCCGTTCGCGGCTGAACAGACCGCTCGCGGTCGCGCCGATGTGGGTCTCGCGGGTGCCAGCGCCGTCCTCGCGAAAGGAAGCGAGGGGTTCGATCCGCTGGCAGTCGCTGCACTGACGAAACGGACTCCCGCGGCGATCTACACGCTCCGTGACGTCTTCGGTGAGCCGTTGACAGACCTGTCTCAGCTCGCCGGAAAGACGGTCGCACCGTCGGCGACGAAAACGAGAATCCTCGCAGCACAAGCCCTGGAACAGGCCGGTATCAGAGATACCGTCGACCTCCTGGAGGTTGATCCGAACACGCATCACCGGGTCGAACACCAATTACTCGACGGAAGCGTCGATGCAGCCGTCGGGGTCGTCACGAACGGGCGCGAACTTGAACGCGAGTACGACCGGCGGGCCGACGAACTCGCCATCGGCGAGTCGCTCGGCGTCTACGGAATGATGCTCGTCGCAAACCGCGAGTTCGCGGAAGGCGACCCGGGGACGGTTCGATCGCTGCTGCGCGCGATCGCACGAGGATGGATAGAAGCGACCAACGACCCGGAAGCGGCGCTTGATGCGCTCGTCGATCGGAACGCGACGCTGGAGCGACGAAGCGAGATCGAACTGGCGAAGTTCCACGCGGCCGCTTCGGGGCTGCAGTATACCGACCATGTACGTGAAGCGGGGTGGGGAGCCCATCAAGCCGACCGCTGGCGACGGCTCGGCGATCTCCTCGCTGAAACCGACCTCCTCGACGGCAACGTCGATCCCGATGATGCGTGGACGAACACGTATATCGACCGGGATGCACCGCCGATACGGGAGTACGCGACACGAATCGGCCGGAACCCAGAGGGGGCCGACTGATGAGCGTGCGACTCGAGCTCGCTTTGCTGGTCGTGCCCGGTATCGAGGTCTCTACAGTCCGATCACCCTCGTACCCCGGCTAGACTCGTCTCGTCGGTACGACACGCCGAACTGTGAGAGGATTGTTCCCCGAACTCGGAGGCGACTGGTCTCGGCGGCCTGCTGCTCAGGTCGGCTGTCTGATAAAGCCGTGAGATTGAGAATTGAGGTGAAAACGTCCGAAAGTATTACAAATACATGAATGATGTGGGTAGTTGACGCATGAGTTCACCAACGGACGACTTCCTGATCCTGCGAGAGCTTCCGGAACCGATTACGACCGACGAACTGGATGGGGCAGCGGAGCAATCCGGAGAGGCGCTAAAGGAACTCCGCGATGAGGGTGTCGACATTCGCTGGGTCGATTCGGAGGTAATGACGAACGACGACGAAGAGGTCGTCGGGACGTTCTGTCACTATCGTGCGGAGAGCGAGGATGCAGTCCGCGAACACGCTGAGCGAGCCGGGCTTCCGGCAACGAAAATTACGCGTCGAGGTGAACCGTTGTCCGGAGAATGAGCGGCGGGGAAACGATTCCGTTACACTGGTATAATTTTGGACTGTATCACTGGCGGGAACGGGGGCGCCGACTGCTGTTGGGTTTGCTGGCAGTCATAACTGGACTCGCCATCGGACAGTCCGAGCGTCGAACCCGAAGAAGTACTGCGATCGCAGTCGCCCTCGTATTGTTCCTCTGGGGGGCTGCAACCATCCGATCGACAGCAACGTCGCTGCTATCCCCTCCACCCTGGGTACTCGACCGCGAAAAGTACGACGCACTGGCCGCCGAAATCCCGCTTTCGGAGTCCGAACGAATGCTCGACGTCGGCTGTGGGACCGGGCGATCCCTCGTCGGGCTCGCACCCGCTATCCCTGAGCGCTGCTCACTTCTTGCCGTCGACGTGTTCGACGATCGGATCATCCTCGGCAACGGACCGCAATTAGCGAGCCGGAACGCGCGACTCGCCGGCGTCGATGTGGCGCCGATACGGGGAGACGCCGCACGTATCCCGCTGAAGGAAGATACTGTCGACACTGTCACGCTCTGTCGCGTGCTCCACGACCTCTCGGCGACCGATGCCCGCGAGGCACTCACCGAAGCACATCGCGTCTGTACACCCGGTGGTACGGTGGGGGTGCTCGCGCTTCCGTACCCACACGAAGAGGATGCCTCCCCGGCGGCCTACTGGAGGAAACTGGTTACTGAAGCCGGACTCACCGTCAGTACCATAATCGAGCGTGACGACGGGTATGTCATCGTCATCGGCACTGTCCCCGAGCGACCGAACAGTCCGCTCGAGAAAAGAGCCTGAGTTACTACCGGTCTAGGGCTGGCGTCGCCGGCGTTAGTTCGTCGACGATCCGGAAGTGGCTCTCACGCTGATCGACATCACCGCTGTGCACTTCGTGGTTGCACTCGAGACGGTCGATCATGAATGCGACGGACAAACCAGTACACGTTGCTATCCGCTGCCCGATCTCGACGAGGCCACGACGTCGCGTCGGTTCCTCCTCCGATCGACCACAGCATGTGCTGAAGTGAGTATCGTCCATGGAAATATATGGGCTCACGTCGATGTTCATTGTGAACGTATGTCTGACGATCGAGAGCTGCCGAACATCCAAGCTGGACGCGGAGGGGATCGAAGTCTGGATCAGGCGGAAGACGAGGAGACAGCCACCGTGGAGTACCTCAGCTACGGCGCGTTGCAGCGTCAGGGGTGGAGTCGCGACGACGAGACCCTCTTCGAGAAGGCGGCTGCGGCCGACCTCACCGACCGCGAGCACGGGACGATAGAGATCAGCAAGAACGAGTATCTCCTCGACGGGGCCGAGAACGCGGACCGCGCCTGGCCGTTCGAGTGCCGCGCCGCCTCCTGTGCGAACTGCTGTGCGTTCCTCGTCGAGGGCAACCTTGAGATGGACATGAACCTGTTCTTGACCGACGAGGAGGTCGACGAGCGAGACCTTCGACTGACGTGCGTGGCAAAACCCGCGAGCGACGAACTGAAGGTTATCTACGAGGCCAGGCGCGCCGACTACCTCCAGAACGTCGTCGGCGAACGGGAAGTATAGCATCGGTCCGTCCGACTCCACTGGAGGGACCGAAGCGCTGCTCCGGTTCTCAGATTCTCAGGTCGGACGAGGATGGCAGCCCTCTCGTCTCTCCGCCGAGATGCTTGTGCCTATTTTTCGGTCGATTCCGCCTCCTGAATCGCCGACGCCAGCCGCTCGTCGGGTGAGGTGTCCGCGATCAGCCGATCGTTCTCGTAGCGACGGACCGTCGAGAGGTCGACGTCATCTTCGAGGGAGTCGAGGATCGCCACGAGCAAGAGCGCCTGCCTGTCGAGGCGGTCCTCGAGCACGTTGATATTGTTGAACGCTTTCTCGGCGAACGCCGTGAGCGACTCCGAGAATTCGGATAGCTTCGCCTCGTTCTGTTTGACCTTCCGCTCGTTGAGACTGATGCGAGCGAAGTCGTCGACCGTCTCGATCTGTCGCTCGAGCGTCTCGAGCTCGTCCCGCAATTCGTCCGTCTGCGACTCGACGATCTCTTCGATCAATCCTTCGACGGCTCCCGTCTCGGAGGGGGTATCGCTGCCTCCATCGTTGTTCGTCTCAGTGGCCGTCGTCTGCTCGGTCCCGTTTTGAGGCGTCTGCCGGTAGTGATCCGTTGGCGACATGTGGTATGGAACAACACACAGCACGATATAACTTATCACTGTTCACAGAATGTTTGGAACTAGCGATGCCAGCGGGGGACAGAGTAAACTCACTCGCGCTCAATGCGGCTTGCTAGACTTCGGAGCTGATCCGCTTCGGCCGACGCTCCGTCCGCTTCCTTCTCGTCCGCGAACGCGCGGAGTGCGTGAACGACGTCACGTTTCTCCCGTCCGGTGAGTTCGATAGTGAGTGTGTTCGGTGCCATAGTGGGTCGAGGCAAGGTGAGATACGTTCCGTTAGGTATCATATACTGTGGTGAGTTTCAATCTCAGCGAATATACTATCGAACAGCGGTCGGTTACTACTTGCTCACGGGGAGTGGCCGTCGCCGAAAACGACCGCTCGAGGAGCCACTGCAACTCCGGCGCCCCGCAGGCACACTCTTGCAAGCAAGAGGCCGAACCGTACTCGACGGCAGTATCCGATAATGAACCAACCGATAGACGCCCGCTGCGTCGACTGCGGTGAGAGATTCCCCCGGAGACTCGGTGAAAACGCGGGCGGCGACGGACTCGCCTGTCCGACATGTGGCCACGGCGTCGTCCAGGGCATCCCCCACAAGCAAACCTCGCTCGGTACGCGCCAGAACGCTCGGTGTGCACACTGCGGGGCGACGTTCCCACACGTGAAATCGAGGACGGCGATAAAGGGCGTGCTAGCGTGTCCCACCTGTGAATCGACGGGCGACGTGATGCGACTCGATACGACCGATGATTCGACGACGCAAAAATAACGACTAGCGGTTGACTCACTCGGCCAGCGAGAAGACGACGACGCGATCGTCCCGCTTGCCGCGGCGGAGCCAGCCGCTACCGCCGACCTGGATGGCGATGTACTGTTTGCCCTCGTCGGGATCATACCAGCTGACTGGGCTGGACGAGAGCGGGGCGTCGCCAGTGTCAAACTCCCAGAGACGCTCGCCGGTCTCGGCGTCGTAGGCGATGAACTGACCGTTCTGGGTGCCCGTGAACATCAGGCCCGTCGTGGTCGACATCGTTCCACCCCAGATGTAGGTGTCGCTGTCGATCCAGTCGCGCCAGACGAGCTTCCCCGTCGTCGGATCGAACGCGGAGATGGAACTGATGTGGCCGTTGTACTCGTCGGGCATCGCCTCGGTCTCGTCTTCGAGGATACCGCCCCAGTACTTGCGGCCTTCCTCGAACTCCTCGAACCGCCACCACGCCTCCTGGGCGTTGTTGTGCATCTTGTAATACACCAGCCCGGTCTCGTGGTTGTAGGTTGCCGGGTGCCAGTCACAGCCGCCCATCCCGCCGGGCATGAACGTTCCGCGACGGCCGTCATCGATGTGCGGGATCATGCTGAACATGTTCAGCTGCTGGACGCCCGGATCCGACCGAGTGATGAGCTGTCCCGTCTCGGCGTCCATCGAGTACACCCAGCCGGTCTTGCCGGCGTTGACGACGGTGTCCCTGACCTCGTCGCGGTGGTCGAACTCGAGGTCGCGGATGAGCATCCGCGGCGACGCCGAGTCGTAGTCCCAGACGTCGTGGGCCGACTCCTGGTGGAACCAGAGGCGCTCACCGGTCTCGGCGTCGAGACACAGTGTCCCGCACGTGTTGCGGTTCGGTCCCGGACGGACGGAGCCGTCGAAGTCCGGTCCGGGGTTGCCGACCGGCATGTACAGGACGTCCCGCTCCTCGTCGTACGTCGCCGTCATCCAGTTAGTGCCGGCCGCCTGATTGATGGAGTCGCCGACGAACTCCTCCTCGGGGCAGGTCCGCGTGAACCACTTCTGTTCACCGGTCTCGGCGTCGATAGCCGTATGGAACCCTCGGACGCCGTACTCGCCGCCGGCGGACCCCGTGTAGATGGTTCCGTCGTGAACGATCGGTGCCCACGTCGCGGAGTAGCCCCGTTCGTGGTCAGCCGTGGACGTGTACCACTCCTCCTCGCCGGTATAGCGGTTGAGTGCGACGACCCCCGAGTCGAGCGTCGTCATGTACACCTTGTCCTGCCAGACGGCGGGTCCCCGGTTGTTATCGTCACAGCACAGGACTACGTCCGACGGCACTGCATAGGTGTAACTCCATAGCACGTCACCGTTACGGGCGTCGATCGCCTTGATATGATTCGGCCCGTTCGACTGATACATGACCGTCGGCTCGCCGGGCACGATGATCGGCGACCCCTCCATGCTCGACCCGGAACCGACGCTGATGTCGTACTCGACCTCGAGGTCGCTGACGTTGTCCGGCCCGATGACGTCGGCCGTCGTATAGCGGTGCATCTCGTAGTTACCGCCGTACGTCAGCCACGCCTCCTGAGTGTCACCGGAGTCGCTTATCATCTCCTGTGTGACATCGAACTGCGGTATGCGATCGATGTCGTGTTGATGGGTGACCGATTCCTCGGGCGAACCGAGCACCCGGTAGCCGTTATCGGTCTCTCGAACGACCGTATCCTGTGCAGCCTGAACCGCTCTGTCTTCTTCTATTGACATCTGTGATTACCTCGCTTCTGGTTCCGCCCGCATCTCCTCGGTGATGTAAAACACGTCCTGGCAGATCTTCTGCTGGTTGATGATCATGATGGCCGCACTGGCCGTCAGTGCCGCCATCAGCTGTCCGTCCGTGAGGGTTCGTTCCGTCTCGGAAGCGATCTCTCGTGCTACCCGACCCAGCAGGTATAGCCCGCCCAGCATTCCCTTGGCGTCCCAGTAGCCGTCGTCGAGTATCTCGTCGGTGATGAGCACCTGTTTCTGCCACAGGTGGACGTCGAGCGTCTGTATCCACAGCAGCGTGCCGCCGGCGGCACGCTGGTGGAGCGGCGGGACGAAGTCCACGTTGAACTCGACGTCGGCCGGGATCTCCTTCGTCGGAACCCATCGTGCGAGTTCCCTGTCGTTGTTCAGCAGGTCCGCGATCAGGCTGAGCTGTTCCCCCTCGTCGAAGCCGATCTCCTCGAGTTCCGACATGAGCGGGTTCGCCTCGACCAGGCCGTGACCGGTGTTCCTGATGTGTTCGGCGGAGAACCGCACGGCGTTCTCGTCGACGCTTTCGAAGAAGCCGACGTTGACGAGGTGGTCGTACAGCTGCCACCCCGGTTCGACGAGCTCCCGATAGAGTCGCTCGGGTTCGCGCTTTCCGTCCGGAATACCCGCTTCCCGAACCGCCGACAGTCGGTCGATCTGTGTTTCGAGGTCCGACAACGCAGCAGTGAGCAACTCCGCGTCGAGCGTCCCCTCGAGATCGGTTCGGATCGACTCGCCCATCGAGGCGAACTCGTCGTTGATCTCCCCCGTTATCGCTGATTTCAGCGTCGATAATGTCAGCTCTTCATCGACAACCGAGTCGTCGGCACCGAGGTGTTCGGTCAACTGTGCTGCTTCTTCGGCCGTCGGTTGTGGTCTGTTAGCATTGATCATTTCAGCACCACTGACCTATGCCATATGATACCACAAATAACTTTTCTATCCTTTCAGTCATATTATACATATATACAGACGGGGTATTTGGGTAGAGAGTATAAAATGAGACTCTGGATCTGCAATGCGTGAGAAAATCCGAAACCATACAAGTAAACCTCGATATTACTATCCTTTTATATGTCTCGCAGCACTACTGCTCGAGCGAAGCGTATGGAACTCAGTGTCAAGCCGCTTGCCGACCACGACCCCGGCCGTGGTCTCACCGTCGTTAGTCGTCAAACGCTCGCCGAGCTCGGCCTCGACAGCGGTGATTTCTTCCTCGTTCGCGGATCGGACGGGAACCGTGCAGTCACACAAGTGATGCCGTCCGACGATATCGACGACGGGATCATCCGCACGAACGATCTGGTTCGACGGACTGCAGGTGTTGCCGTCGGAGAACCGGTTACCGTCGAGCCGGTCGAAGTTTCTCCGGCCGACAGCGTCACGGTCGCGCTCCCGAAGGGGTTCGACGACGGGACCGATTTCGATCTTTCCCTGCGGGAGGAACTCATCAGTCGAGCCGTCGTCGTCGGACAGGTCGTTCCGGTCACCTTGCGATCGCGAACGGTGGACGACCCCGCTCGGCGGACGGTTCCGGTCCGCATTACTGCGGCGTCACCGGGTGATATCGTCCTCGTGCGCGACTGGACGCGGATTTCGGTGGCACCACAGCCCGCGGAAGAGCTTTCGGCTGCTGTCGACAGTATCGGCGGCTCGGCTGGGGTCACCTTTGCCGATATCGGCGGCCTGGACGAAGAAATCACCCAGATTCGAGAGACCGTCGAACTGCCACTGTGCTCGCCCGACGCGTTCGACCGGCTCGGCGTCGAACCGACGAACGGCGTATTACTGTACGGTCCGCCCGGAACCGGGAAGCGGCTCATCGTCCAGGCGATCTCGAACGAGGCGGACATCCACGTCGAAACCGTTAGCGGGCCCGCGATCGTTTCGGCAAACCGCAGCGAAACGGCAGATCGGCTCCGGAACCGGTTCGAGAACGCCGCCGCGAACGAACCCGCAGTCGTCTTCATCGACGAACTCCATGCGATCGCCGGAACGCGGGATGATACCGAAGATTCGACTGACGGCGTCGGCCCACTCGTTTCGCTCATGGACGATTTCGAGGCCGACAACCGTCTCGTCGTTATCGGGACGACAACGCAGCCGGAGACGCTGGACCCGGCACTGCGCCGATCCGGCCGGTTCGATACCGAGATCGAAATCGGCGTTCCCGACCGAGACGGGCGCGAGGAGATCCTTCGGATTTGACTCGGGGAATGCCACTCGCCGGCGACGTCGACGTCGAGTCGCTCGCCGAGCGCACACACGGGTTCGTCGGTGCGGATCTGGAAATTCTCATCCGCGAGGCTGCGTCACACACCCTCCGCCGGAACGAGATTCATCCGGACGAGTCCCATCCGGACGACGCGACGTTGGCATCTTTGACACTCACGGCGGCTGATTTCGACGCGGCCCTTCAGGGCGCGACTCCCTCGGCGCTCCGGGAGGTGTTCGTGGAAGTGCCGGACGCGACCTGGGACGACGTCGGCGGACTGGCTGAGACGACCCAACGGCTCCGCGAGACCGTCCAGTGGCCGCTGGAACACCCCGAGGCCTTCGATCGGGTCACGCTCCGGCCGGCGAAAGGTGTGTTGCTGTACGGACCGCCGGGAACGGGCAAGACGTTGCTGGCGAAGGTCGTCGCCAACGAGGCCCAATCGAACTTCATCTCGATCAAGGGACCGGAACTCTTGAACAAGTACGTCGGCGAATCGGAACGCGGCGTTCGTGACGTATTCGAAAAAGCGCGAACGAACGCGCCGACCGTCCTGTTTTTCGACGAAATCGACGCGATCGCGGCCGAGCGCGGCGGCGGCAGCTCCGATGGTGGCGTCGGCGAACGCGTCGTTTCACAGCTCCTGACCGAACTCGACGGGCTGGAGGAACTGGAAGACGTCGTCGTCATCGCGACGACGAACCGTCCCGACCTCCTCGACAACGCGCTGATGCGTCCCGGACGGTTCGATCGCCACATTCACGTTGACGCTCCAGACGAGGACGCGCGGCGCCAGATCTTTGCGGTTCACACGCGCGAACGGCCCCTCGCCGCCGACGTCGATCTCGACGTCCTCGCCGAACGAACCGACGGCTACGTCGGTGCCGATATCGAAGCCGTCTGTCGCGAGGCAGCGACCGTCGCGGTCAGGCAGCACGTCGATGGCCCGCGGACGGATCCTGCCCAGATCACTCTGACTGCCTCCCATTTCGATGCGGCAATCGAGGAAATCGACCGGCAGGACGACGATACCGATTGGTTCGTCGATCCGGGCCTTTGAACCGACGGCACGCCGCCGGCCTGACACTATTTTACTCTGGAAGGGGCGGAATTCCTCGCAGGAAGTGTGACGTAACCGCAGAGTCCCTCGAGCGAAGCGACGATCGTACACGTCGCGATCAGCGAGAACGAAAGGCGCGGTTCGACCGGGAGTACGCTTATGCTGACACGCTGACTATACCGCTACAAATGGTGCCAGCACGATGAAAACAGCGGAGCACTGGGTGCTGGACGGTGAAGACGAGCGGCTCGCCGCCGATTTCGAACTCGGAGTCGGAGCGCAGCCCGCCCGCGTCCTCGCGTACCTCGTTCGCCGCGTCGAAGACGATCGCGTCGAGGACCCGCGAGCACGACAGATAGATATTCGCCTGGGAACCGAGCTCGGCAATCAGGCCGTCGCCGACGCGCTGTCGCGCCTTTCCGATCGAGGGCTGGTGACGGAAACGACGCTAGAGAGCGAGGAAGGACGGCCGCCGAAAGCGTGGTCGACCGACTACACGGTCGAGACGGCGATGCACGACGCGTACGCGACGCGCGCCGCGGAACTCATCGGTACCGCGAACGCAGATCCGTCGGGTTCGACTCCCGCCGACCGTGGCACGATCCGCCTCGGATTCAACTGGCGACCAAACGGTCTTCACGTCCCGTTCTACGCGGCACAGATCGAAGGACGTACGACCTCGTCGGTGTCGACGTTGAGTTCGTCCACTATAACGGCTCGGAACAGGCGCTTCGAGCCGTCGCTGGCGGCGACGTCGACGTCGGAATCGTCGGTGCTGCCGTCCTCACCGATGCCCGACGAGATGGCGACTCGATCACCCCGATCGCAGTGCTCTACCAGCGGGCGATGACCGTGTTGTATACGACGCGAATGGTTTTCGGGGAGCAACTCACCGAGAGCGATCAGCTCCGTGATCGCTGTATCGGTATGTCGCCGAACACGGAAACGCGACTGCTGGCCGAACTGTTCCTTTCGCAGGCAGGCGTCGCCGACGACGTCGAGATATTCGAAACGACGGGCGAAGAGTCGGCGGCTCTCCGTACCGGCGATGCCGACGTCGTTGCGGGATCGTTCTCGGACCCGTGGGCGCTCCCCCCGACGAGACAGTGGACGTGCTCACGATCGCGGACCAGTTCCCGATTTACGGGCCGTCACTCGCCGTTGATCCATCGGCCAGCGAGACGGGAACAGAACCGCTCGGGCGGTTTCTGACGGGGACGATGTTGGGGTGGCGTGCCGGGCGATCGGATCCGACACCGGCGGCGAGACGAATCGCAGCCGACGTCGACGCTGAGGACGAGGAAATCGAGCGGACGTTCCGACGAGCGCTCGAGTCGTTTGCCGATAGTAGAGCCCGACGAAACGAGGGCTGGGGCGTCCACCGCGACGACGAGTGGGAGCGTGTGCGGACAGCGTTGGCCCATACGCAACAGTTTTCGAGATCATGATAGCTATCGACGATGTGACCGTCACCTTCGAGACTGTCACTGCGATCGCTGATATCGACCTGGATATCCAGCCGAGCGAGTTCGTCACTATCGTCGGACCGTCTGGCTGTGGGAAACGACGCTACTGCGCGTGATCGGCGGACTGGAGTCCCCGACCGACGGAATCGTCACGATAGACGACAACGCACCAGCGGTCCGTCGCGATGCCGGTGATATCGGGTTCGTCTTTCAGGACCATACGCTTCTCCCGTGGAAGACGGCACTCGAGAACGTCCAGTTCCTTCGCCGAATGGCGGGAAAATCCCCGAACGAGACGCAGGCACGCTCACTGTTGGAATCGGTCGGACTCGACGGTTTCATCGATGCGTATCCGCGAGAGCTCTCCGGCGGGATGAAACAGCGGGTCGCTATCGTCAGGGCCCTGCATCTCGATGCTGACGTCTTGCTTCTGGACGAACCGTTCGGCGCGCTCGATGAGATCACGCGAGACCAACTCGGCGTCGAACTCCGTCGGCTTCACGAACGAGAACAGAAGACGACATTGTTCGTCACCCATAGCGTTCCCGAAGCGGCGTTTCTAGGTGACCGATGCGTCGTCGTCACGGACACGCCGGGACGGATCAAAGCGACGCTCGAAATCGATTTTTCGGACCGGCGAGATACGGAGCTGCTCGGAAGCGTCGAATACCAGAAACAGGTCGCGGCTATCAGGCGGGAGCTGTACGACGGCGTCGAGATCAGACGATGAGAGAGAACGCGATAGACGTACGGCGGAGCGAAATCGCACTCCCGTTCGTGGCGTTGCTCGTCGGCGTTTCACTGTGGTGGCTCGGAACCGCGCTACTGGCTATCCCATCGTTTCTGCTGCCGTCACCGGGGGCAGTACTCGCGCAACTGTTCGGCAACCCGATGTTGTATTTCAGGAACGTCGTTGCGACGCTCGAAAAAGTCGTTTACGGCGGTGCTATCGGTATCGCCATCGGATTCGGACTCGGTATTCTCCTGGGTATGGTTCCAGTACTCCGGACAGCACTGTATCCGTATCTGGTCACCGTCCGAGTGCTCCCGAAGATAGCGGTTGCCCCCCTCTTGTTGATCTACCTCGGGACGGGGTTGATGACCGCAATCGTGTTCATCGCGCTCATCACGTTCTTTCCGCTGGTATTGAATACTGTTGCCGGACTCTCACGGACGCCGGAACGGCATGTCGAATTACTCCGCTCGGTCGACGCGAGCAGGGTGGACACGTTCGTTCATCTCAGGTTGCCGTACGCGGTTCCGGACGTGTTCGCCGGGTTGAAACAATCGGTCACGCTCGCTGTCGTCGGTACGATCGTCGCCGAGTGGGTCGTCGCGAGCAGCGGTCTCGGCTACCTCATCCTTCTGGGTTCGGAAAACCTTCGAACGGATATTATCATCGCCGCACTCGTCGTCCTCGTGTTCATCGGCGTCGCGTTGTACGGGCTGGTCGGCATCTGCCAGCGGATGGTCCAGCGCCGAGTGCCGCTTTCCTAGGTCATTCGAATCTCGTTCTGACCGCCCGTTCGAGGAGTGACGGGATGCCGTAAAAGAGGAGCCCGAGCCCGGTGAGAACGGCGAGTGCAGCGTACGACTCAGCTGTCTGGAGTGCGGTGGACGTTTCGAACACTCGATACCCGATGCCAGCGTCGAGTGTCACAAATTCGGCAACGACCGCGCCGATGACTGCGAGAGTCGCTGCGTTTTTCACCCCGGCAAATACGCTTGGGGCAGCCGCTGGCAGTCGAACGTGGAGGAAGATCGTCGACCTCGAGGCACCGACGGACCGGAGTAGTGTGAGATACGACTCGGGGGTTGATCGTAATCCGTCGAGTGACGCGATGGTTATCGGAAAGACGGTTAAGGTCGTTACGAGGAGAACTTTCCCCGGTATTCCGCGGCCAAACCAGAGGAACAGGAGCGGAGCGATAGCGACGAGTGGCGCGATACGGAGTGCGACTACGTACGGGAGAACAACCGCTGCAGCGGACCGAGAGACGGCCATGAAAAACGCCAGTATCGTACCGATGGCAAGCCCCGCAGCCAGTCCGAGTCCGGCGGTCAGCGCCGTTACTGCAGCATCGCCGGCGAGTATCCAGCGAAGGTCGACGAGCGTGACACCCACCTCCACCGGAGAGGGAAGTACGACGGTCGGGAGGTTAGAGAGGACGACGGCTACATGCCAGCATCCAACGGTGAGCACGCACAGCATTGTCCCGAGTGCGGGCCCGCGAAAATCGCCGTCGAACTGGCTGCGAAGGCGCTGTCGGACTGCCCGTGACGAATTCGGGTTCCTCCTCGTCGATCGATCGGACACCGTTCCCGTGTTGTCGTCGTCCATTACGTCTATTCGATCAGCTCACCGTATTCGCCGATGTATTCGTCGTCCGTATCGAGATAGTCGTTCGTCCAGACCTCTTCCGACTCCACCTCTCCACCGGGGTAATCGCCGTTCGCTAGCGTGGTTCGAAGCGACTCCCAGACGGCCGATTCGTTCCATCCCCAACCGTGTTCTCGAACCGCTTCCGACAGCATAAACTCTGTCCGGAGTTCGTTCCACTTGTCGCGTTGATTCGTGCGAGTGTCCTCGAGTTCCGGGACGGCATCGAGGAGCAGTCCGGTCGCGTCGTCGGGGTTGTTGTTCGCCCAGATTGCCCCGTGAGCGATCACCCGAAGGAACGATCGAACTGTATCGGGATTCGAGTCGGCGAACGATCGCGACGTCGCGATAACGTGACCGTAGGCCGGGATCGCGTCGTTGACCGAGAGCGTATCGATCTCGTACCCCTGGTGGCGAGCGTCGACGACGTCGCTGAACACGCCGCTGGCTGCGTCGATTTCTCCGGAAAGCAATTGCTGAACCGTATCGAATCCACTGTCGACGTATTCGACGTTATCGAGGATCCCCTCGTGTTCGAGATACGCTTCCGTCATCTGCCGAACCATCCCGGGACCGCTTCCGAGCGTGACACCAGCAAGCTGATCGCTTTCCGTGAGTTCCGCTCCGAAATTGTCACGGGCGGTAAACACCTGAACCGGTCCACGCTGCATGACAACGCCGACTGCGACAACGTCGAGGTCTTTAGCGTTCGCGTTCAGGATCTGATCGGCGCTCGTAATCGCGAATTCGGTGTTTCCTAACCCGGCCTGAGTCGCCGAAAAGTCGGATCCCTCCCCAGGTTCGATCTCCGTCAGTTCGACCGTTTCTTCTCCGAAAAACCCCCGTTCGACAGCGGTATAGTACGGAACATGGAGACCATTGGGTTTCCAATTGAGGAGTAGCGATGCCTCCGCTGCTTCGCTATCGCTTCCTCCCAGACACCCTGCGAGCGTTCCGGCTCCCAGTGTGGCGAGCAGCTGTCGTCTACTGTGTCTCATCGGTAGCTTCCCCCAGGAACCCCGATGGTCGAGACTGCTGCACCTGATTGTCTCCATTTTGGCAACTCATATGCTTCTTATACTGGTTCTGTAGTACATTATAGTTCCCCACAAAGGCTTATAAGGGGAAGAAAATATCGCTCGAAAAGAGGATTTGAGATTAAAACCTTCATTCCTGTCGAATGAAGTTACAACTTGTAATTCACAGAGAACGCACCTGGTCGACTGGACTAGACCGGGGACTCGAGAAAGACTACCAGACAAAGCAATGCCGACGACGTGGGCGCTGGTCGGCGCGTTGTTCCGTGTTCTACCATTTCCGCAATCTCCTCCAAAAAACGCGCTTTTGGACACCGTCTATATAAACAGGACGCCGATATCAATATAAAATTTAAGTCGGCAGGGACACGAACCCTTAGCTATGCAAAGCGACTCGAATACCGATCTAGAGGATGGATCGAAAATCGCTCTCGATATCCTGCACAGGACACGAAGCTCTTCGGAAGTCAGGCGGTTCACGAGGTTCACACCTTCTTATCTAGATATCACACCGACGAGTTCTCAATCACGGAACTAACCGACACCGTCGACTACTCGCAACCCAGTGTATCCCGGATCGTCAATCGGCATCACCAGAGGTCACTGAGAACGTTATGGAACTCGCTGATTACGGTCTCGTCGAACTCGAGAAGAACGGCCGCGCAAAACGTTCAGTCGTTTGATCTGCTGAGATCGATATCAACCTCTCATCGGTCAGCACTTGCCCGACGTTGCACCGGATAAGGGTAATAATTCTTTTAGGAAGTCATTTCCTTGCCTAGACTAGACGAAAGGTTTCGCTGTGCTGTGCGTTAGTTATGGAGAAATAGCATATCCGAGACCGATGTAAACCTATTGCCATTGGACACGGTAGCTTGTGACATGAACCGGCGGCAGTACTTGATGGGGGCTGGTACCAGTATCAGCACAGTTCCGCTCGTGTCGTATAGTCGTGGGGCGACCGGCCACATCACTGTCGACATCATCGAGATATCTGCACCGCTCGAGGGCGGTGACCTTCTCGACATGACTGCCGAACTCGAGAATAGCGGATCCACTGATGAACGCGTTGAACTGGACTTTATCGTGGGTGAGGACCCAGAGGTGGTGGGCGAGCGAACGATTCCAGTCGGCGCAGGCGAGACACGGACTGTTGATTTTTTGCAGTTCCGAACGTATCCGGTACGCGTCGATGATACGTTCCCGGTCCGGCTCGAAACCGAGACCACTGTCGCCGAGGTGATGGTCGATGTCGCCGGTATAGATCCATGCGACGCCCAGTATGCGTATCCCGATCGCAACCAGGAGCTAACGGTTCGTCCGGGGACAACGATCTTCTTTGAGGTTGATGCCAAACTGATGGAGAGCCAGGGTTCGACACACTGGTACGTCGATGGTGAGTACATCACGACGCCGGTAGGACCGTGGCCTAGTACGTATTTCCATGACGTCGGTCGCGAGTACTTCGCGCATACGTTTGACTCTACAGGGACATCTCTCGTGGATACGGCCGTGACCGCTGGGGACGGGAACGTTGCCTCACGCTGGGAGGTGACGGTAACCGAGAACGGGGCTGCACCGCCAACCGTCGATGCTGCCCGACCGGCCACCAGCGAACTTGCCGCCGACGAATCCACCACGCTTGAACTCGAGGTCTCGAGCAGCGGTACCGAACTGGACCGTGTCGTGTGGTGGATGACACAGTCGGACGTGATTCTTGACGTGTCCGATGTAGAGGGAGCCGGCGACACCGCCTCGGTTGAGATTGATGGCGGGTGCCATACGTGTCAGATCGAAGTGTGGATACTTGACGACAATAATGCGTATACGGCGGTCAATCCGTGGGTGTTTGAAGACTTCGCTGCGGCAGACGATGATGATGGTGGGAATGAAGAGAACGTTGCCGTACGGATTCAAGACACGAATAGCCCGGTGACCGGTGGGGAGGTCCTAGAGGTGACTGCTACAATCGAGAATACCGGTGCCGCGGAGGTGACGCGCGAGGTTGATCTAGTGGTCGGCAACGATCCAGAGACGGTGGACAGCCACACGGTGACGGTCCCCGCTGGTGAAACGGAACAACTTGATCTCGTGTTCGAGACGTATCCTGTGGCTCAGGATGATGAGTTCCCAGTACGTGTGGAAGCCGGTGAGAGCACAGTTGAACGCGGTGTCTATGTATACGGAACGGAGTCGTGAACCGTTTTGGGGTCAAGCCTCTTCCCATTGGTTTGAGATAATCACTTCCTGCCAACTCGCACAAACAGTGATCCGCTGAGCGATTACTGAATAGCAGGCGCAAAGCCTCGCCGTTTACGGCGGGGGAGACGCGCCATCACGATGTTAGATCGACTTGCAGGCCTTCAAGACCAGTTCCGGATCATCGACCAGTTCGTGAATTGTGTGTGCGCCCTTGCCGTGACCGCGTCCCTTTCGCGTCTGTTCGATGATCGAGAGGAATGATAGTTCGCTCAGTAACTCACGAACCCGCCGAATCCGAAGCGGATCAGAGCCTTCCTGTTCACAGAGGACCTCGTAGGTCGAATAGATATTTGACGTTGGAATCGCCGGCTCATCGTCCGGTACCTGTTGAGTCTGGAATGCGAGCGCCTGCAAGAGTAGTTTCGAGTGTGGCGGCTGTTTCGAGATGAGTTCTGCCAGCCGGTTTTGCTCTTCTCGCGTGTGCGCCTGGTTCACGTGTTCTTCCACCACAGTTTCCGCACCGTTCTCATCGGCGATCTCGCCAGCATAGCGGAGGATGTCGATCGCTTTGCGTGCGTCACCGTGTTCTTTTGCAGCTAACGCAGCGACTCTTGGGATCACTGCATCCTCGAGTACACCATCTTGGAAGGCGTCTTTTCGTGATTCGAGGATCGCCCGGAGTTGCTTCGCATCGTAGGGCGGGAAGACGAAATCCCGCTCGCTCAGACTGGATTTGACGCGCTCGTTGAGTTCTTCCTTGTACCGAATCTTATTGCTGATGCCGATGATTCCGAGGGTGCTGTCCTCGAGTTTGCCAGATTCGACGGCTCGAGAAAGTTGCATCAAAATATTATCGTCGCCGATCTTGTCTACCTCATCGAGGATAATGATACCCACATCGAATCGGCGATCGAGGATGTTCCAGAGCCGACGATAGTACTCGCCCGTACTCAGCCCCGAAGAGGGAATCGAGATTCCCGTTTCGGCTTCGTCGTTGAGCTCACGAGCGATCGAGCGGACAGCTTGCGTTTCCGTCGCGTGCTGAAGGCAGTCAATATAGGCAACTCCAATTGAAACATCGTTTTCCGCAGCACTCGAGCGGAGATCCTTCGTGATATACTTTGAGCAGAGAGATTTTCCTGTCCCCGTCTTCCCGTAGATCAGGACGTGATTCGGTGTGTGGCCCTGGACGGCGTCCTTGAGTGCCTGCGCGAGGCTGTTGAGTTCGTCCTTTCGACCGATAATCCGATCACCCTCGACCAGATGAGAAATCCGTAGCAAGTCCTTGTTTGCAAAGATGTAGTTTTGGTTGTCGAAAAAAGACTCTGAGCCTGACATACGACGAGAATGTTGGAGAGGCTACTTAATCCTAACCCCTCGTTGCCGATGTAAACACACCGGGTTGCCGATGTAAGATCTAAAATCGGTCGAGATACCGGCTGAGTCTTCGATTTCGGGACCCCCAAGTGCCAGTGTAACCATACCGGAGTGCCGATGTAGATTGTTTTGCTGGAACACACCCTCCCCTTAGTGCCGATGTAAATGCTCCGAGAGTGTCCACAAGAAATGCTGGAAAGACTGATTCAGAATAATGGGATAGGCGGAAAGAACGAATTGGCGGTCACACGCGGTTCGGCTGGACACGTTGTGACCGATGTCACAGCTTGAGTACTGTGACTCTCGTATAACTAATAACGAAGGATAGTTATTTATATTCTTTGGTGGAGAGATTATACAGCGATCTTCCTTAAATCGTTATTGAGGGGTAGACTAGCTGCTCCGTTCGATTTCGGATGACTTACATCGGCACTCCGGGGTGTGTCTGGTCCATCTCTTTTCGATCTATGATTTGAGGTAATCGCCAAGTGTCATGTCCGGTATAACGGAGGCAATGACCAGTGACCCAAGATGTACGATCTACGCGGTCGACCTTGAGTCTGGAAACGTGATCAGGAAATGGGGGAGTAAAACTGTGTTCACTGCCGCTGTTATTGATGGAACTGTTTTCCTCGGTGACGGGTCGTCAACAGTTCACGCATTCTCTACTGAAGAAGACGAGAGTTGAGTGAGAAATCAGAAAAGTTACTCATCCCACGAGAAGATTAACTCATGCGGTTCGAGGCGCAGTACTGGATTTGGAACGTAATCGACTATCAGTTTCTGTGATCGCTCCTTCACTGATCTCCGCTGGATCAATAGAAATGCTCCTCTTCGCGTTGATCACGCCGATCCAAAATATGTGGCGCGGTAGTCTCAATCGCGTCGATGATTGAGTTTTCCTCAGAGGTCAGGCGATGCGACTCGACAGCCACACGGTGCCGCGACATGCTCCATCGGACCGCGTGTGTGTACCAGAATCACCGCTTTCCCACAATGCGGACACGATGGTAGCGACCAGTCTTCTTCCTCTTCTGATTGTGTCTTCTCGCTCATAGCCACCTCGAGCGGCGACTGTTGCGACCAGCGGCTACTGGAGTGCGATACGACTCTCGTGCGGGACGTTTATATCCCGTTAGAAGTAAGCGAAACATGGCTTGCAAACCGCTCGTGTTTGGAAGCCACGTCTCGGGTGCTACTACACCCGGGACATTTCAACGCATGCCCCCGCGACGAGGTGGAGTGCGGCTTCCATCTTGATTGATGATACCTAGTCACTTATAGCATTGGGATTACCACTCGAGAGAAATAGCTCGGCACCAATCTTGCTCGGTGATTCCTCACCGGTACCCTGGCCGTCGTGCTCTGATTTATATCCGATCAGGAGGTCCCGAAAGGTGAGCCTCGATTGCTTGGGTCGGTAGACGAAGACGGTAACGTGAAAGATCAGCTAGTGCAGGTGATGCGGACTGATATAGGAACGTGGGACAGTAGTTGAGACTGGTACTCTCACTGCATCTACTTTGAATCTCGCCAGGTCGAGATTTAGAGTTGGTCGATCGGTTTGTTGATGATTTCGAAGACTTTGCTTGCTCGGTAGAACCGATTCCGCTCTTTTCCGGTGAGTTCTTCGAGGGCACTGTCTAGATAAGAGAACCGCAATACAGGGAGGTGATGAAGTGACGGCATCGACTGGAACACTGCCATATTGGATCTGATATAGGCGGACTCTGTTCTACGAGCAGCGATAAGTCGGCTGCTTCAGCAAACTTCCCATAACCAGTGACAATTTCAGATCTCACCGGTAACGATGTAACAGGCTCTGAAACGCCCCTATGCGTCGGAACCGAGTAACTAGACAGTGCCTCTTCGAGTATCCTGTCGTAACGCCGAATACGTCCCCTTCGGGGTCGTCGTGGGAACGATTTCACCGGATGCCGTATCATCGAAGTCCTCTCTCAGTGGTATCCGCACAAATACACGGATGACTATTGGTGTTTTGCTCCTAAATCAAAATAGTGGGCCGGCAGATTGCACCAACACAACTACTCCGAGAGAGCACAGAGTCGATCCGATTGCGGACGAGTCATTCTCCGAGCTATCCACTACTCCTAGTGCACTCGCTGCTATCCGAAGGCCGAGGTTTGACTGTTAGCCGTCACGGCGAAAGTTCTTAGATCCTGCATACACGATGCATACATATGAGTACGTCCATCCGCGTTTCGGACGAGACGAAAGCAAAACTCGATCGACTCAAGCGCGACGACGAGAGTTTCGACGAACTCCTCGAGCGACTGGCCAGTGATGAGGAACCGATCACTGTCGGTGCATGGGATTCAGACACTGCTGACCGGGCCCGCGATACTATCGAGCGATCCCGTGAGAGCTTCGGGCGATGACGTTTCTCGATTCGTCGGCCATCATCGATATGCTTGAGAGCGTCGATGAAACCGTCGCGTTCGTCGAATCACAGGACGAACCGTATCTGACCTCGGCGATCTGCGTCTACGAGGTTCTCGCTGGAACACTTGGCAGCGGAGAAACCGATCTCCGGGCAGAGCGACAGCACTTCGGCGGCGTCCATTCTCTCGAGTTCAACGAGGAAATCGCGCTCGAGGCCGCCCAGTTACAAGACGAACTCCTTGCTGACGGCGAACGGATGGCCGTTCGCGATCTAATGATTGCAGCTACTGCGCGCTCGACCGGCGGTCACTTCGTCGTTGCCGATTCGGATTTTCAAACGGACGCTCTCGAGTCCAAAATGCAGGTAACGAATCTTCGCGAAGAGTGACTCTGTCTGCGAATCCACTCCTCGAGGACAGCGGTAAGTAGACGCCAAACAGTTAACGGATGACAATTGAATCCTATTGGGTATGAAAGTAGAATGAGACGAGGCCGGAAGCGATACCTCCTGCAATAGCAGGAATTATGGAATTGAGTAGCCGCCCATCAAAGAAGAAGGTCTCCAAGACACCCCATACTACAACCCAGCTTATGACATTTATGGCTACCAGTACCCATGGATTGTCCGAATTGAGAATGTTCATATTGTGATTGGGACTGTATATCCTATAATTCCTTGTAGATCTCGGAAATATAATCAATATTGCCAATGGTCCCCGACACATTCGCATGTTTACTTATCGTGAGTACTGTGTCCGCGAATCTACTCCTCGAGGACAATTGGTCCGTAGTCAGTACAGAGTATACAAACAGTGTCAACTAGGCCGTGTAGCCATCTAAAAAATCGAGGTCGCTTCCCGTCGCTGTGAGCGACGGGTGTGTCTCAGAATTACTGACGGACGACGTTCGCTGCGCGAGGCCCCTTCGGTGAGGACTCGATATCGAACTCAACCTCAGTACCTTCTGTCAGATCCTCACCGCCGACATCCTCCATGTGGAAGAAGACGTCTTCGTCGTCGTCAAGATCGCCGTCATCAGTCGAAATGAAACCGTAGCCGCCTGTGTCGTTGAAGAAATCAACTTTACCGTTTGCCATTACAAAAAAACGTAGGGCCGGGTACGGGATAACGCTTCCGAAGGCCGAGTTACCACAACCCTTCACCTTGGTACGTGGTCTGAAGCAAGTAGGGACGGGCTATCCCGAACTAACGTCCTCAGAACCGCTCTGCGATTCTGATGGGCTGCGAAAATCGCACAGCGATTTTCGAACGCCTGCAGAGACTGCGTTCCCTATGGGATCCGATTCAGTTCCTGCAAAGCGCGTTTGTCGAGGGAACCTCGACAGGCTGTCAGACGGAGTCTGACAACGTCGTGGAAACAGGAAGCCCCACTCTCACGGAGCGAACGGCGTCAGCCGTGAGCGAGTAGAGTGAGGAGGAAGTCATCTGATCAATGTATATTTGGACCCAACTTCCATAATATATATATATATATATAATTAGACTGGATGAATTTCTTTATGCCCTCCCGGCGTTCGTTCCTCGCCACTGGTAGCACGCTCTTGACCGGTATTCTCGCTGGCTGCTCTAGAACAATTCTTTCACAATCGCCGAATGGGACGCAGTGGACCGCGTCGGTTCCTGAACCAACGTCACTGTCCCCGCCATGTGTGACGAACGGTTGGCTCGCAGTTGGTGGCTATCATGACGGTCAACTGGAAAACAGCCAGCTCGCAGTTTTCGATGCAACAAACGGGACGCGACAGTGGGACGTTGACCTAGGACGGATAACTGGTCTCACTGCTTCAGACGGGTGCATCTACGTCGGCGAGAAGGGCGGCCCCCGTGGTACACAAGCACAGATCTACGCGTTCGATGCACCGAGCGGTGAGCAATTGTGGACGCAAGCTATGAATAACCTCGCGTCAGCGCTCACTGTTACAAATGAGGCCCTATACGCGGCGAACGGCTCGCTTGCGGCACTCGAGACGAGTGACGGAACACTTCGCTGGGAGCAGTCGTCGATTGCTGGAACCAACTTCACCGTCGTTGCCGCACCGGATGACCAACTTGCAGCCGATGACACGGCTGTCTACTTCGGTGACCAAGGAGGTGTCGTCGCACTCTCACCCAGTGACGGAACACTTCTGTGGGCGTGGCAGCCGGAGGACTGGCCGTCAACGACCGTCGGCCCCCTCCCAGTCGATACTCGTGTATATGTTGGAGCAGACGGTATCGTCGCAGCACTTGATCGGACAACTGGTCAACTCCAGTGGCGGTCGTCATTTGGAATGGATGCCCGGGTCCAAGGATTTCACAGAACTGAGTCGTCTCTTTTGGTTGCAGAGGCGACAACCCAAGCACCTTCGGGGACTTTTGGGACAGTATATGAACTCTCACTTCGGAACGGTACGGGACGGTATGAGAGACGCTTTGAGACGCCCGTGACACAGACTACATCGACCTCAGACACGTTCGTTATCGGAACAGACGCTGGACAGATCACGTGGGTCGACGGACTCTCTTTCTTTGACCAACCTAAGACGACGATCTCAAACGAGACGATCCTTCTCGGTGCCGGTGACGAACATGTGTTTGTACAGACGACAAACGGAACTTTATACGCTCTCTCTCGGCCATCATAACGCGAGATTGGAATATCAAGAGAATAGCTGGCTGATCAGAGAATCGAATATACATCATCAGAGGGTGTCATAGAACAGTGCTCACACCGACTATGTGAACTCTCTAATTTAACCAATATAGGTCTCTAATGTATCGACGCGGCAAAACAGATTGTTTAGGCCGATACTGAGTCGTTTTATGTAGAGTGGCTATCTGCTCTATTGGGCACTGCTGGTAACGAAAACGTGAATGTCGTCCCCTCGCCAGGCGTAGAATCGATCCGAATCTCGCCGTCATGTCGTTCGACAATTCGTTTACAGAGTGCGAGTCCGATTCCCGTCCCCGAATGCTCTTCTTGGCTGTGAAGCCGTTGAAATACCTCGAAGACGCGGTCTTGGTCCTCTGGATCGATCCCGATGCCGTTATCACGAACCGAAATGATCCATTCCTCGGCATCACGTTCAGCGGAAACATTAATCCGTGGCGGTTCGTCGCCAGTATACTCGATCGCATTCGCAAGAAGGTTCTGAAAGAGTTGGCGTAATTGGCTCTCATCACCCTCAACGTGTGGTAATTCGTCGGTTTCGATAGTGGTGTGGGTCTCCTCGATCTGTAGTTTGAGATCCTTGCGAACGTTTACAAGCACCTCGTCAAGATCAACGGGTTTGAATGGTTCACCCTGCGTGTCTACACGTGAATATTCGAGCAGCCCTTCGATCATCTCTTTCATTCGTTCCGATCCGCCGATCGCGTAGTCGAGGAACTCTTCACCTTCTTCGTCGAGTTCGTCACCATATCGGCGCTCGATAAGTTCCAGATAACTTGTAACCATTCGGAGCGGCTCTTGCAAATCATGAGATACAGTATGCGCAAACTGCTCGAGCCGTTGATTCGATTCTTCGAGTTGTCTTTGCGTTTGTTCCAGCAGACAATTTTGTCGCTCAAGTTGATGGGCCCGTGTTTTCGCTTGCGCAGCGTACGTTCCCACACCGTATCCGGCGACGGAACTGAACCCTGTAAGGATAAGTACAGACCGAATTGAGTTGGAGAGGCCTGGACCGGGCTGGAAGTTGTAGAGTCCGAGGATCGCGAGCATTATCACAATACCGATAAGACACCAGCCGGCAATAGTGGAGTAGAATCTCGGGTGGATGTCGGTGCGGGGCAATCGATATCCGCCAACGAGGAGGAGGGAACCAGAGCCACCGATAAAGCTGACAACTATGAGAGTATTCGCAAGAGTCATCTCCGGAGGGGTCGGCATGAACGCCCAGCCCGCAATGAGTATGAGGTACAACCCACCGAGAGCTATAATTACATTCCTCCCGTCAATAACGCCCACAAAGCGGTCCCAAAGGCGCATTAAAGTAATTGGACTATGGCCAACTATAGCCCTTTTGAATTGACCAGTGAATACCCCGCTCGGTACCCAGTTTACACACCTATTTGATGATGTATTCACCCAGGAAAAAGATGTAATCAATATTGTAGGAAGACTCGGAATGGCCGGTTCCGCGATAGTTATAGTCGCGTCAACCATCGGTTTGATGACGAACTCCGCATGGTGCGGACAGATCATGTCCAACAGTGGCCCCATCCAGTGAACAGTGCTCACGTTCGCCTCGAACCGGAGTGCCTCGTCGGTGACTGCCTCGCCACACCCCGTCAACTGGAACCAGCTATCGACTTTCTCGGCGAACAGGGGTTCGCTGAGTCACTTCGTCAAGTGGTGACTCGTCGTTCGCGAGACGTCAAGTCGCTCTTCGATCTCGCGGCGGTCCAGTGGCTCCTCGCGGAGTGCTTCGAGGACTGGGCCGTGGCGAACGATGTCGCCGAGCCGGTTCTAGTCGATGCAGGAACCGGCTGCGTCTATACGCTTGTCGAGGTGTTTCTGGTTTCGCGCGTTCTGCAGGATGGCCTCCAGAATCGCCGATGCGGGCGGCTTGAACACGTGGTCGGGTGATCGGTCGTCTCCGGAGGAGATCGTGTCATTCACAAGCGCGATACATGATAGCACGAGTAGTAATTCTATCCATACAATCCTGAATTCCGTTCACGCCTTGAAACCTTCACTCACACTCTGAAACAGTGTTCAGTTGGTTGAACGTCATCTCCGTAGATGAGGCCAATATGTCTGCCGCCCACAGTCCTATCATGGCATCACCGACTATCGACGACAAACCGATCGATGAAGAAAAATTAGGTGAACTCGTTGGAATGGCTGTCAACGAACTCGGCGCGGCTTATTACGCGCCATTGCTCGTCATCGGCGACAGGCTCGGCCTTTACGAGGCGTTGGCCGACGGTGGACCACTCCTGCCCGCCGAGTTGGCCGAGCGAACCGATACTGTGGAACCGTACGTTGCTGAGTGGCTCGCCGCAGGAGCGGCTGGCGGATACGTCACTTACGATCGCGAGACGGGATGCTACAGCCTCACACCCGAACAGACAGCACTGCTGGCCGACGAAGACAGCCCTGCGTTCCTCGCTGGTGGGTTCCAGGGTTTGGTCGGGTATCAGAAACGTCTCTCAGAGATTGAATCCGACTTCCGAACCGGTGAGGGTGTGGGCTGGCACGAGCAAGACGAGGACGTGTGTCACGGCACGGAACGCTTCTATCGGCCCAGCTATGAGACGAATCTCATCGACGAGTGGATCCCCGCGCTCAATGGTATGGACGCGAGGCTCACAGCAGGTGCACGCGTGGCCGATGTAGGCTGTGGTCACGGTGCATCGACGATTATCATGGCCAAGGCCTACCCCAGTTCGGAGTTCGTCGGCATCGATTATCACGAACACTCGATTGAGATGGCCCGCAAGCGAGCCGAAGAAGTTGGTGTTGCGGACCGTATCAGCTTCGAGGTGGCGACCGCGAAAGAGTACAACGGGACCGACTACGACCTCGTGATGATGTTCGACGCATATCATGACATGGGTGATCCGGTCGGCGTGGCGTCACACGTCCGGGAGACGCTCGCCGACGACGGGGCGTGGATGTTGGTCGAGCCCTTTGCCAATGATCGAGTCGAGGACAACCTGAATCCGATAGGCAGGGCGTTCTACTGCGCCTCGACGATGGCCTGTGTTCCGAACTCGCTCGACCAGGGCGGCGACCCCGTCTTGGGAGCACAGGCTGGCGAAGCGCGTCTCCGTGAGGTAATCACTGAGGGCGGGTTCACGAGCGTCCGCCGGGCGACCGAGACGCCGTTCAACCTCGTACTCGAAGCCAGCCCGTGATGACAATCCGTTTTCCATTCCAACTGTCGGCGACTCAGCTTGTACTACCGAGCACGATGGGAGCGCTATAGTAGCCACTGACAGTCACTGCACATCTGATCGCATGACAGCTGTGAGATCAGCGTGTAAATCGTTTCAGTGGCTACTATAGTTGGTGGTCTGCTGGTCGCCCCGACACTCGGCAGATTCGGACGAGCTGCTGGCACATTGATCATTTGGCAGGAGCAATCCTGCTGTACGCCGGATACGGGGCGCTGATGCAGATTACCAGCTCGGCCACTTTTACCGTTCGAGTACACGTTCCATCACTGGCGTTCTACTGTACTCTGGACCATCACGAACTCAGATAATACCAGGACTCACACACCACTGGTGCAGGAGAGGGAGCTAACCGATGACTGTAGCGACCGTTTCTCCGTATGATTGTCATGCGAGTCGATATAAGACGGGCATAGCTCCGACTTGATTCGCTTTGAGATTGGTCTGTACATAGTTTCGGAGGCTTTTGTTTGTCAGTTCCTGCCAGAGGAATCGGGCTACTCCCACATCCCATCGCGCGTTGTTGATGGCAACGTAATCCGCGTTCTCGTCCTCGAGCGGAACGAGCAGCGTCGAGTTGTCTAGTCCCGTTTCAGCCGCATATCCGCCGGCTAAATGGTCGAACAGCTCCCGCATCACGGCCGCATCCTCGGCAACGAAGTGGTTGAAAATAAAGAGACCTGGTCTCGTTTTGTCAACGTCCCCGATGCGCTTGGCGTTGCGAGCGGCCATGGTGTGTACGTCCGTCGCTGCGCGCCGTATGACCTCCACGAGAGTCTGATACGTCGGCGTGCCCTGTACGTCACGCGTGGCCGTCGGTGAGGTCGTCTCAATGAGCACAGTGACGTCGAAACGTGCGAGGTGAAGTGAGTCGGCCCGCTCTCTGATATACGGGAGGCGATGCAGCGGCGGAAGGGCGACTGCCTCGAAGATCGTGACCGTCTTGACTACATCGAGGAGTTCGAGTTGACGTCCGAGCTCTTTGAGCCGGCCGATGAGTTCAGCCTTTCTCCGTCCGGTAGGCATGAACGGCGTGAGCGGGAGCGTGTACGGGCGTACGGCCGCACCGATGTGAATGTAGCCGAGTGTCGTCGGCTCGGTAAGCGTCGCCTTTGAGTAGCCCGAACCAGTGTCGACGACCTGCAGGCCAGCAGAGGATTTCGATGGATCGTCTCTCAATTCAGTATCAGTATCCTGCGAGCGGGACGTATTTTCTCGGTTCTCAGCAGTAGATGGCTCCATGGTGTATAGAACGCAGGGAAAAACATTGGCTGTTTACTCGAACATGTTCTCCGAAGCATATACGTATTCAATGCTGAGTCGCTAAAACCCCTGCTAACAGGTCCTGATGCGGGTGAGGGAAGTGTTCCTGTGAAGCACTGCTCAGGTCGGTTCGGACCTGCGGGCGTGCCACGCGAACACGATACCCCCTATCAGTACGAGTATGATAGCTACGTGGTACACGATGTCGGGGATAGTGCGAGGGCCGATACCGACGATAATCGTCCAGAGGCCGATGAGCGACCCTACCAGCGCAAACGCCTGCACGATTGCGCTGACAGAGAACATCGATTTCGGGCGGATCCAGGTCATCGCTAAGCCAACGAGCAAGACAGTGCCAATTACGCTTTCGGCGATCATCGCCTCCTGATGCTCGTACCCTGGATGAGAATGCCTGCATGGATCATGGCAGCAAGGAAGAACGAGACAGCCTCGACACCCAGTAGTGCGCGCACCGTCGGCGTCATAGGGAGCTTCCCTGAATCAGCACGCTGCGAGTGGACCGTGTTCTTCGATGTTTCGGTAGTAGATGGCTCCATAACAGATAGAACGAGTACTGGAGTAATGAGTATCTGCTCGAACATGCTCTCGGTATTGGTCAACGATCGCTGCGGGTAGTTCTCCATGTCTTCCGCGTGAATCATGGAACAAATGTCCCGAGGCAGTCGAGCAGTTACTGAACTGCTGTACTGGACGCTCGGTTGAGGAAGTACACAGCCACTGCGCCGAACAGCAGATCAAGGGCGACGAGAATAACGAGCGACTGTCCGATGACTTCCCACGTCCAGCCGGTGAGCATGATCGTTCGCGCGGCATCCACTCCGTAAGTGATTGGATTCACCGAACTTACCATCTGAAGCCACCCTGGCAGAGCGTCAACCGGGACAAACGCTGTACTCGCGAACAACAGCGGGAACTGCACCAGGTTCGTAGCAATTCCCGTAACCCGCATACTGCCTGTCACGACGCTGAGCACGTTCGAAAACGCCATGAACCACACCGAAAAGACGAGCGCCACGCCAACGACTCCGACGACACCGAGTAGACCAGTCGCTATCGGAGCACCAAGCACGAACCCGAGTCCAACAACGATCAGTGTCGGCACTACGATCAACAGCAGGTCCGACAGGGTTTTTCCTGCGAATACCGCAGCGCGACTCATCGGGGAGACAAGCGTCTTTTCGAACATGCCGGTCTCGATATCCTGGACGAATCCAGTGCCTGAACCGGCTGCCGCAATGAGCGCGACTTGGATGACAATCGCGGGGACGAGATACGCAACGTAATCGCCATTGGGCACGGCTTGCGCGGCGAGTTCACCGAACACTTGGCTGAACAGCACGAGAAAGACGACTGGCTGGACGACCGCGAAAACAAGCACGAACGGCTCGCGAACCTTCTTGACGTTCCAGCGCAGGAAATTCGTCCAGACATCACTCAGAAAGTTATTGCTGATCGCTTTCTCTGGGTTCTGTTCAGCACTGTTCTCTGATTGTACGTGCGTGGTCATTATTTAACCTCTCTTTGTTGTGTATCCGAAACAAACTCAGTATCCGCAGTATCACGCTCTGGTTCGCACGTGAGGGCAAAGAAGACGTCTTCAAGAGTCGGAGATCGAACTCTGAACCCGATGATCTCAATATCCGTTTTGGCGAGCGATACAAGCAGGCTGGAACCGATTCGGCGTGCTTGTGGCGATGTTACACTCAGTCCCTTGTCGGTCGACTGAACGGTCTCGATTGCACCTACGGGTACTTTCTCAGAACCCTCAATGATCGACCGAGCGTGTTCGACGTTTGTGTTGGTAGGGTCACCGAATTCGATCTCTAAAACGTCACCTCCGACCTGTGCTTTAAGGTCGGCTGGCGAGCCGGTTGCAACAATTTCGCCATCACGGATGACCGCTAAGTCGGAACAGAGAGCATCGGCCTCTTCCAGATACTGAGTCGTAAGGAAAATGGTCGTCCCTTGTCGGTTGATTTCACGGAAGTCGTCCCACAGACGATGACGGGCTGTTGGATCAAGGCCAGTCGTCGGTTCGTCAAGGAAAACGATAGGTGGGTGGTGAACTAGCGCCATCGCAGCATCGAGACGCTTCTTTTGGCCGCCTGAAAGCTTGTGTGCGTGTCTATCAGCCTTCTCCGTGAGATCGATGAGCTCAAGCAATTCGTTGATTCGGTCGGCACGATCGCCTCTCGAGACGCGATACGCTCGACAGGCAAAGCGTAGATTTTCTCGAATGGTTAGCGAAGGGTCAATGCTCGTTTCCTGGGACATGTATCCGATCGACTTACGGACCGCTCTTGACTCCGTGCGAGCGTCGTAGCCATTGACCGTGATCCGTCCGCTCGTTGGCTGGAGGAGCGTCGTGAGCATTTTGATAGTCGTCGTCTTTCCCGCACCATTCGGTCCGAGAAATCCGAAGGCCATACCTACTGAAATGTCGAGTGTGACGTCGGTCACTGCTTCAGTGCCATCCGAATACGTCAGTCCAATATCCGTCGCTCTGATAGCTGTTGGTTGAGCTTCAGTTGAGTGCTGTTGGCGTTGCATCGTTGCGACAGTGGCTAGTAGGAGACCACGATTCGTGGTCGTTCACTCGAACATCTTCATCAGAACATTAGCACAGGCACGGAATGATCGACAATATGGAAGCGACAGCTACTCGACCGATTTGGCGAAGAACTCCTTGACGATCGTTTCCTCAGCGCGGTGAAGCACGACGCTCACGGTCGACTTACTAATGCCCAGATCGTCAGCGAGGTCCGTGAGCGAACATTCCCGAGGGCTATCGTAGTATCCGCACTCGATGGCTTCGCTCATGAACTGTCGCTGGCGGTTAGTCAGGAGGTCGGTTGGATCGACAGACTGGGTGACCCTGACGACCTCGAATCTGAACCCCGTTTCCTCTAACTCTGCTTTGAACTGCGACAATCGTTCCTGCGAGGTGGTAAGATCACAAACTATCCAGCCGTCCTCGATCGTATAGGGGAACTGTGGTATATTGCCCGAAGCGAAAAGCGCCCGATATGGCGGTGGAATGAACGGAAGCTGAAACTGGAGTAAGACCGTATGCTCGTCGGTGTGAAGCACTTCATACGAGGAAATCCTTGTTTCTGGAGCGTTCTCAAACAGATCAAGGATGATCGTCGGATCTGCCATCGTCGCTTCCAACACAACGAGTAATCCGTCCTCAGTCGGATGAGCACTCAACATCCGAAATTCATCGTCCGGGTACTCGGTCGATAGCCTGAATGGGCCGCCGAGTTGTTCTCGAGCGGGCTTGAACTTCACCTGGGCTCTGGGCATATGCTATATCATGAGTACCAAGCTTATCGGCTTAGGCGCGAACATGTTCGAGCGCCTGCGGGTAGCGGTCGACGACGGGCGAGGACATATCACTCGCAATCCGCCTGTGAACATGTTGGAGTGAACGGCTACCACCGGTCATCACCTTCCCCGTACCATGGGGCGATTCGATACACACCCGACCGAGAACACGTCCAACCGATCGACGGGGCACCGTAGTCGTAACCCTTCGGAAAATCAAAGCTCATCGCGAGAAGGCGAGACGAAAACGACTCGAGAGCCCGAAGCGATTCACGTGAGGGCCCCTCGACGTCGATTCGTTCAATTAGTTGGAACCGGGATTGTTCTCTCTATCGCGGGCTGCTCGAATATCAGCGGCAAGGCGGCGAAAGATCAAGTGAACTACCAGGACCATCCCAAAGGAGACCAGCAGTGTTCGAACTGCCAGTATTACACTCCTCCACAAGACGGTGAGAATACAGGCACGTGTAGCCGCGTAGAAGGCGCTATCGAACCTGACGACTGGTGCAACGTCTACTACCGCGGGTAGGTCCGAATGGGGTCGAATGTGCTCAGGGACCGTTAAGAGGGAAAAGGCCGTATAGCGGATTATCGCCAGGAACTGTCCGCCGGAAACGCGTATTTTTGGCGTCAACGCGGTGTTCACGTGCGCTGAACCACTGCGATGAGGTCAACTTCGCACTGAGATTCATGCGAATCGCTTGTTCTGCCGATAATTTTCACGGGAACGGTAGTAATTCGATCCACCGTAGCGAATGTGCGACCGATAAATGATCGGTTGAGGTCAGTCGGTTCACTTACGCTCATGACGATACGGTTGATCACGTTCGTCTCAACGTAGTCGAGGAGCGCCTCATGTGACACGCCGTGAAGCACGTCGATCGCGGGTGTGTTCTCCTAATTGTGAACCGTCATCCGATACGGTGCTACACTTATACGTGATTGTCTCCGTCGCTCACGGTCGTTCTGAGCGATTTCGATGCGCTTGCGGATGATCACGCCCGAATCGAGGCAGTCGATGACCTCGATCCAATGAATCGTCGTTCTGGGGAAGTCACTGAAGACGATCTCCCATTCTGCCTTCCGATTTGCCCGATCGGTTCCATCCGTAAGCACGAGCACGTTTTGAGGGGGACGCTTGATCTGATTGGTGTTGGCCGGAACCATTGAGTACTCGTTTGCTCGGTCTTTCCACTAACGTTCGCGCGAACATCTCCACTGAACGGAACAACCGCAGCACACCCTCACCCCGTATACTACTTAAACAGGCCCGTTTAGGTGAGGAAGACCGTACATGGCTAGCGAATCTCGACCACAGTTTGATACCATCGTAATCGGCGGTGGACAGGCTGGACTAGCCATAGGGTACTACTTGGCGAAACAGAGTCGCAACTTCCTCATTCTAGATGCCAGTGAGTGTATCGGAGACACGTGGCGCAATCGGTGGGATTCGTTGCGACTGTTCACCTCGGCCCGGAATAGCAGTCTGCCGGGGATGTCGTTCCCAGCATCCGACGACTATTTTCCGACCAAGGACTAGATGGCCAACTACTTAGAAACCTATGCCGCCGAACTCGACCTTCCAGTGCGCCTTAATGCGGAAGTTGAGGCACTTACCCGGAGCAACGACCGCTACGTGCTAGAAACCGGGTCTAATCGGTTGACCGCAACCAACGTTATCATAGCGACAGGACCGTTCCAGCATCCATCTATTCCCGAATTCGCCGAAGAGCTTGATTCATCGATTACGCAACTTCACTCGAGTGACTACCAGTGCCCCGACCGACTCCCTGCTGGCGCTGCCCTCGTCGTCGGCGCCGGGAATTCGGGAGCCGAAATTGCTGTCGAACTAGCTTGCGCTGATCGTAGTACTTGGCTGTCAGGTCGGGGAACAGGTCACATCCCGTCTCGCGTCTTCAATTCCCGCCCCTTCTGGTGGCTGGCCGATAGCGTGTTCACTGTTGATACGTGGTTAGGGCGAAAAGTGAAAAAACGCAGTCAGGGACACGGCGACCCACTGATTCGTCTTACGCCAGCAGACATCCGCCAACGTGGAGTCGAACGAGTGCCTCGGACAGAGGGCGTGACAGGCGGGAAGCCGCGCCTTGAAGATGGACACATCTTTGACGTGGATGCAGTGGTTTGGGCGACAGGGTTTCGACCCGAATTCGGGTGGATTGATTTGCTGGGACTGGCTTTCGACGCGAACGGCTATCCGATTCATGAGAAGGGTGTGATAGATGAAGAACCGGGGCTGTATTTCCTCGGTCTCTCCTTCCAGCGAACGCCTGTTTCGGCAACCATCGGTGGTGTCAGTTCTGACGCCAGGTACATCGCCTCACGCCTGACCGACGCCGACTGAATCAGTGTGGAAGAACTGTAATCGTTGAGGAATGCAACAAAGCCGTTTCTAGGTATGATGAGAGGATGCCGATGCACGCTCGAATCCACTACGATCGGACCATACCCTGCTGTCGAGCTGATCGACACTGGATTTACGCATTCGAAGAAATCCAGACGATAACGCCCTCATATCCGAGAACTACTCATCATCGAATCCTTTGAGGACCCATGCCGGCAACACTACCGACCTCACTGACGATGAGGATGAAGACTGTAGAATGGAAGAGTTCGATGTTTGTGACCCCGTCAGGATCAACAAGGGCACAAAGACTCGAACGGTTCGATCATATCGAGAAGACTAGTCTGGCCCTCATGTGTAAGTACGACCCCGTAGAAAGTGCGGATCCGGTTCGGCAGCGGCCATCGCATCTCCTATCCGCTCTTCCCAGTCGCGTGAGTCTTGAACTGATTCAAACACATCGCGGCTCTCGAATTGAACGTAACTCACGACACGTTCACCATCAAGACTGTGATGGAGACTAAACGAGACGACTCCGGGAACTTCACCCATCGACTCGACGGCCTCCTCAATATCGTTGAGCGGATGTTGCTGATCAGCAGGCTCGATTTGGAAGACATTTATCAGTATCGTGCCGACCTGATCATTGTCGATGGTGAGTATCAGATTACCGTCCTCCGGGACTGGGCTGAATCTTGCGAGCAGCGACCAGTCCAAGGACGACCCCGAGCCCGAAGACGACGAAGCGAGGTGGACCTTGTTGTATAGGTTGATCGGAATTTGCGTTCGGTTCCATCCGAGCGGACTCTGTCCGACAGCAGGCAGGTCGATGCGAACATGACTTTCGAGCCATCGACGATACAGACGGAACCGTATACTCTCAAGATTCGTTCGAACATGTGTTATCGTAGCTCGAGTTCCTAGAACGAAGAATCGTGAAATCGTCGGAGATCCTTCGATCCCCGAACACTCGAATTTAAGTTCCAATTCGATAGCTGGACCGAACGGAAAGGAGGAATTCAGAGAGTGAGTATTCTTTCCACTCACCATAGAGAGCCGCGTCTAAACATATTCGCAAAAACACTGGTGCAGTACCTAAGCCTTTGTACGGTTGATGATAGCAGCATCGAAACCGAACCCGAGGATCGATCGGTCAGCCGAGAGAGCACTCACCAGCGGTATAGAGGGAAGAGGAGAGCCATGACCGAGCAACCCTCACAAACAGCAACTCAGATCGAAAATTTAGACGTACAATGGTTGACGCTTCAGCGAGCTGTCGCTGTTGGAATGGTCGTCGTCGTCCTAATTCCGATGGTCGTCGTCCTCCAACAGGTCATTCCTCCATTAGCAGTCGCTGGCGTGTTATTCGCCGGCGCGTTTATACTCACGTGGCTACACCCGCATGCTGGCGCGCTCGGAGTCGGTGGGCTCTCCGGACTGTGGTTGCTATGGCAGTTGGTCAATCTCCCGCAGGTCTTACCCGTCCTTACGCAACCATCCGAGGCAGTGTTCTTTCTCGCGACGCTGAGCACCCTCGTCTTACCGATCGCCGGTCTCGTCGGCTTCGTCGGGCTGATGACGGATCTGTCCGATACGTTCGCGATCCGGACGCTGCAAGCTACAGGGATCACACTGCTCGGCGGAATAGCACTCGCACTGCTAGCTGTTCTGTAATTACCCCCTCGCTCGGTCTTTCTGTAGTCGATCTTCAATGGGGAGACGGCCGATCTCGAGCTCCAGAGAAGATGTTCGAATGAACACTGGTGGGGAATAGGAGCTAAAGAGATATTGATGACAGCAACATCGAAGCTAACGGAACGTGTCGTTCTGGTGACGGGGAGTTCATCGGGGATCGGCCGCGCGACAGCCGTCGCATTCGGGCGAGAAGAGGCCCGCGTGGCGATCACCTATCACTCGAATCGAAAGGGGGCGGAGGAGACTGGCGATCTTGTTCGCGAGGCGGGTGGCGAGGCGCTCGTTGTACACTACGATATGACCGATTCCGACTCGATCGACGCGGCGGTGCAAGCGGTGACCGATCGGTGGGAGACCATCGACGTGCTCGTGAATAATGCGATTCCCGCAGACGTCGGTCCGATCCCGTTCGAGGCGCTTTCGCTACTGGAATGGCAACGAATAGTCCACGGAATCGAAGACGGCATCTTTCGCACCATTCAGGCTGCGCTTCCGGCCATGCGCGAAAGCGACTCGGGGCGTATCGTCAATATCTCCTCATCAGCAGTCGAGGGCTCGTCGGGCATGGCAGCCTACGCCACAGCGAAGGCTGGGGTCCATAGTCTGACCAAGGTATTAGCCATAGAACTCGGTGAGATGGGGATCCTCTCGAACGTGGTGATGCCAGGTATGGTGCTGACCGAAACGAACAGGCAGCGACCCGAGGAAGTCCTCGAAGAGGTTGCCGAGCGGACACCGTCAGGGCATATCACAACGCCCGAAGACGTTGCCAACCTCGTGGTGTTTCTGGGTTCAGAAGCCAATGGGAATGTCAACGGCGCCGTCGTTCCCGTGACAGGTGGGCTGTGATTGAGGCCAAAGGGTCGATTCGATGAGGCGAACCATGCTCGAGCGGATCTTAATGGGATGACGGCCCATCTGGACGATCGATGACCGCGAAATCGTATCCGATCCGATCCAGATTCCGTAGTGCAGAGTGCGCTCGAACAGAACCGAACGCGAATCACAGGCGTCCCGCACAGCAAGGGCCGCCTCGCTTCGTCATCTTCGAGCTTGGGGTTATCCTCAGGGAAACGGTTCTTAACGAGAGACGAGCACGATGTCACAGAACAAGGTTGCTGTGATTTACAGAGGGGGCGGTCAGATCGGCGGTGCAGTGGCACGTGCCTTCGCCCGTGAAGGGGCGAGGGTCTTCCTCGACGGTCGCTCGTGAGTGTGCTGGCGTCTCGCCTGTCAGCACGTTCACTAGGATCTCCGTGTCGTCAATGAACAGGACATCTTCGAACGTGTGCGTCCCGAGGACCGCGTCGGGACCCAACTCGCAACCGTGGAATGGATCGTCGGCTGGTTGCTCGGTCATCGAATCACGAGACCACAGGTTCAGCCCTCTTATACCCCGAAAAACGGCCCCTGACTCGAAGCAGAGCTGCCTGGATCTGTTGAAACATCTATAACTTGATGAGAATAGCGCGATGAATATAGAGGGTGGAGTCAGTACGTGGTTTCTAGTAGCTTCTGAGGATGCCAACGGAGCCGGGATTTTGAATTGTAAGCGGTGTACCTCTACTATCCAGGTCCAAAGGCCGCGATATCGGCCCCTACTGTCGCCAGTGCGTCGGCGGGGTTCGGGTCGCTGTCGGCCAGATGCGTGTACTGGTGGTCCGGGATGCTCGACAGTGCCGCCGTGATGGCCTCGCTGTATGTCTCGACGCCCGATTCCGTCGGGTCATCGCCACCCCAGACGTCTCGGATGACCGTCATCGAATCGATGCGCACTTCCAGCCTGCGTGGCTCGTAGCGAGTCAACAGTTCGGAGAGCCCAAGCTGGAGGGCGACGTACTCGGCGGTGTTGTTCCCCGTCCGGGAGCCGACGGGTCGGCCGAGACGGGCGAGTTGGTCCTCCGCAGCGTCCATGATGACAGCACCCGCACCTGCGGGGCCGGGGTTGCCCTGTGAACTGCCGTCGACGTAGAGGACGAATGTGTCGCTTGTCGGCTCGGGGATGGGTGGCCGAGTGAGTCCTGACTCCAGCAGGCTTTCGAGCGCGCGACGCAACTCGGCCGGAGTGGTCGCGGGGTCGAATAGACCGCCGTAGCCGGAGACAGCGTCGTCGATGGCGTCGGTGGCGGCCGCCACCTCGTAGCCGACGCCCGCGAGTACCTCGTCGACGAGCGTGGCGAGCGGCGAGAGGTGTTCGGCCGGGAGGGTGTCGTCGGTCACGTCACTCCCTTCTTCGGACTTCGGTTCCGGGCCCTCACACCCTCGCTCCCGAATGATCTTGTTGGCTGGTCGCACCACTGCATATAGGTCCTCGGTGGTCAGGCGGGATAATCTCTTCAGGTGGTACCGGTGGCGGGCTATTTTGAACCAGTCGCCCCTTGCGATCCTCAGCGGCCGATACAAACGGCCTGCTGAATATAGAGGGTGTATTCAGCCTTCGAAACAGTCGAAGCCATCGAAAACTATCGGGGAGTGCAGCAGAATGAAATATTCAAGCCCCGGGCCACAGTTGCATTCTGTATGGAACTTCCTCCCTTCGAACTTGAACGGTGGCTCGATGAATACGAGCCAGACGCTGATTTGATGCTCGCTGAAAGCGCTGTTCGAAGTCTTCCAGCAGACCGTTTCGATCTCGATGTGGGTGAACTCGGATATGTCATTCCCACTGACGGTACCCCGGAATTTAGAGCCGCTATCGCCGAGCGTTACGACCGTGACACTGAGGAAGTCGTTCTCACCTGCGGAACACAGGAAGCCGACTTCCTCACATTCATGACCCTCCTTAGCGAGGGAGACCATAGCGTAGTCATCTCACCGACCTATCAGTCGCTCTCGAGTGTTCCCAACGCCGTTGGTGACGTGAGCGAAGTTCGAACCGAGCCGCCGGAGTGGAACCTCTCGGTTACTGCCGTCGCCGAGGAGATGCGTCCTGAGACGCAACTGGTTGTCCTCACGAATCCGAGTAACCCGACGGGGAAGTACCTCGGGCCGGAGACGATGCAGGCACTGTACGATCTCGTCGAGGAGAACAATGCGTACCTTCTCGTTGACGAAGTGTATCGAATGTTGGCCGACGAGCCTCACGCGCCCGCCGCCGCGCTCGGCCCGCGCGCGATCTCAACCGCCGGTGTCTCGAAGTCATACGGTCTTGAAGGGGCGCGTCTCGGGTGGGTCGTTGCAGACACGGAGATCGCGGACGCAGTGCGGAAGTGGAAAGATTACACGACAATCTCACCCCCGATCGTTGGCCACCACGTCGCTCAGCAGGCGCTCGGTGAGCGAGAGGCCGAGATTCTTGAGGCGAACCGCACCCACGCGAAAGCGAACCGGGAACGCGTCGCCGAGTTCGTCGAACGTTACAATCTCGACTGGTTCGAGCCGACGGGCGTAAACGGCTTCCCGACGATCCCGGACGGGTTCGAGAGCGGGAAGGAGTTCTGCCGGTCGCTGTTCGAGGCCGAGAGTGTCGTCCTCGCACCCGGTGACGTCTTCGGGTATCCCGACCGGTTCCGAATCGGGTTCGGTCTTCACACCGAGGAACTTGAGGATGGCCTCGACCGAATCGGTCGTCACATTGAAAACCACCGCTGACCGGCACTAATAGGGATGCGGCGTCGGGGTAGGTGTGCTACAGTTACGAACGAGAGCTATCCTCGGCTGCTAAACGAACCGGCCTACGCTACAGTTTTCCCTCTTTGAGAGGATGTAGAAAAGCTATTCAACAGGGTAGACAAGAGCTATTTAGAGTTGCTCCGGAATTGTTGGCTCCTGTCACTGGACAGCCAGATACCAGCAACCAGAGACATTGGGTCAACAAAGAAAGACAAAAACAATGAGTGAAAAAAGGAGTACTGAAGCTGAATCATCGTCTCCCCTGCGATCGTGGTCACCAGCGTGGGCAGGATACGCAGCTTGTGGGTGGACAATAGTGTTCGCGTTGATGAGCTTCTACTGGGCGCTCGGGGGAACTGCAGGTCTTGATTCGGCTTCACCCGCAGCACGAGATCTCATAAGAACTGGCGGCTCAGGAGCTGTTGCAGTCATATGGATCACAGGAGTGTTGAAGCTCGTCGGCGGTGTGCTCGCGCTCGCACTTGTTCAGCCATGGGGAGAGAAGCTCCCCCGCTGGCTCCTACTGATTCCCGGCTTTGGTGGTGCCATCCTTCTCGTGGTACACGGAAGCGATTTCCTGATTCGCGGGTTGCTCTGGTGGAGCGGACTTCTCGACGTCCCTGAGACTGTCGATTCTGTAGTAATTACTGGATACACCTTCCTGTGGGGACCATGGTGGGTGCTGGGAGGGCTCCTGTTCGGTGTGGCTGCATGGGACTATAGACGGCGCACGTGAGGAGATCTATCTTTGAGCAGCGAGAAAATCCCCGCCCTTCAGGGCGGGCGTGAATTGCGTCACTCGACTACGCAAGCCACGTTCTGACGGTAGTACGGATATGTAAGTGGGTGGCAAGGGATATGATGATCAGCAGATTCGAGCAATGGCCCATGAGTACGGGATTCGGCCACTCATCAAACACCGTGAGTTCTCCTCACTTCGGAAAGCGTGGAATGCTCGGCTGGATTCCAAACTCTACGGTCAACGGAGCCAGAGCGAAACGGTGAACTCTCGACTCAAGCGAAAATACGGTGCGTTCGTCCGTTCATGACGCTGGTGGAAGCAGTTTCGTGAACTCGCCCTTGCATGTATCGTCCACAATCTTGACCGAGCCATCTAACAATCAATACAGAGAACATACCTAAAAGATATATCTATTGACAAAAACAGAATAGGGCCGTTTAATTTGATTTTCGGGCGAATAATACTTCAGCGGCGTGTTGATGGGGTTCACCGGATGACCCATCATCAAAGATTACCTCTTCTAGTTCGAGGACACTCCAGTCCTGATAGTATTCCCTTAATTCACCTTGTGCGTAGAAATACTCGCTTTCTGTCCAGTCTGGTGCGGTGGGAACATCAGGATGGTCGACAAAAGCAAACATAGCGTGAACCCCATCGGAAGTCGTCTTCTCCTTGAAATAATTGAATTGACGCTTCCGGTTCTCAGGTTGAATATATTGAATCGTGCCAGCAGAGTAAACTACGTCAACCGCTTCCGGGAAGTTGGCGTCATTTGCGTCAGCTTCGATAGTCTGAAGCGTCACATCACGCTGAATAGCAAGGCGTTCAGCCTTCGTCAAGCCGTTCGGAGAAATATCCATTGCATAGACATTCCATCCTTGTTCGGCGAAAAACACAGCGTCCCGACCTTCACCGGCACCAATGTCAATCGCCGTTATGTCAGTTTTTAATTTCGATGCAACATCTACTGTTTTCTCGGCCATATTGTTTGGTTTGGTACCCCAATAGTATTCTTCTTGACCGTAGACCCGTTCTCGGGCATCGAATTTCATATCTGAATAATTCCTTCAAGGGGCTTAACGAAACCGTTTCGTCGATCGTAATGTGATCCAGCTGTTTGCTATCTGTTGGCTGTAAACCACTTTGTACACCAATTATTATATATGTGTACTTACTGCTGACGTTCCAAAACTGCCACTCCAAGAGGCTCAACAGAGCCACATCTCAGTTGGGATAGTCCAGAACTAGACGGACTCAATAGGTACAATAGGTAGGATAGCTACCTATTCGAGTTCTCTGGACTTCACGCGAGGAAATGGCACTGTCTAGTTCTGCACCTCCTTGGTCGGCGTCCTTCCGTCGAGAGCGTGGTGCGTTCTCTGATGCTTATAGTAATACATAGGTTCTCGTGGTTGTTCGAGCCGTGCTGTTTCCACGAGAGTTTCCGCTGTTCGCGTTCGTCCGAGAGGTCGACTGATTCGATTGAGTTACCGTCAGTGTCGTGGGGATATATGAAAATTCCGACAATGTTCTTCCGATTCTCGGGCTTCGTTGGCGATTCTTGGTCGATTCCACGCTGAAGGTAGCGAACCTCTCACCCGCCGGTTCCTTCTTGAGCGTGACCCGTTTGAACTTCACATCCTCGGAATCTCTCGGTGGAGCCAGATCAAAATATCCCTGGCTTTCGAGAATGACTCGAGCTGCCATGTCAACGAGTACAATATGGGAGTCAACTGGGCCAGCTCTGTCACCTCTGATATCTATTGTTCCTTAAGTACCTACTACGCCTTGACTGGGTATCTTAGATATCTGGCCTGTCTCACCATGACTGGGTGCCTTAGATACCTGGCCTGTCTCACCATGACTGGGTGCCTTAGATATCTAACCTAGCTCACCATGGCTAGCTACAATAGCTACAATAGGTAGGGCAGCTATCGTCCCTATTCTACCTATTGTGGTTAAGCTACCTATTGCAGCTACATGAGGTAGAACTAAGTAGAACAATGAAAATGTATGAACTGTCCGTTGAAACAGGCGTTCATGGTACAATAGGTACCTATCGAAGCTTGTAGCGGACGGAGTTATACAATATGGCCGCTACGAACAATCCACAAGCAGTCAGTGTTGTCATTCTCAAAGGTGGCGTCGGTAAGTCAACGACTTCGATGAACCTCGCTCGACAGCTCGCTGAGCGCGGCCCCACGTTATTCGCGGATCTTGATCCGAACGGCCACGCAACAAACGGTCTCGGATTTAAAGATGCCTATCAGAGCGATGTGAACCTCGGTGACGTAATTCTTGAGGGGACGGCCACACCGCATGACTTGATTCAACACACCGAGTACGGATTCGACCTGCTCCCATCATCGAACACGCTCGAGGATGTAGAGAAAGACCTTGCCGGGGCGATGCAAGGTTCAGCCCGGGTCAAATCGAAAATCATTGAGCCACTACTTGGCAACGAATACGAGTACATTGTATTCGACTGTCCGGCCTATCCAGGGATGTTGAACAACAACGCCCTCGTTGCGACGGGGAATGTCATAGTCCCAATTGAACCGGGCTCGAGTGCGATTGGCGGTTACAAGCGGACGATGGAACGACTCATCGAACCAGCACGGGAGTACATCGATGTGGACGTACTCGCAGTTGTGCCGAACAAACTCTCGGATCGAATTGATCAACAGACCGAGGACCGCGAACTCCTCGAGAATTTGAACACAGCTAGCTACGAGGTCAATCCTGGACAGCCACTGCAAGAGGCGGTTCCTGACTTTGCCCGGATTACGGCCGACGAGTTCGAACAGATCGATAACGGTGAGATTGCGACACCGAAGCCAGGTATCCGCCACCGATCTGCGCTCTCTCGCTCACTCCAGCACAACCAACCACTGCAGGATTACGATCCAGAGAGTGATCAGATTCCTTACTACGAGGAGCTTGCAGGTATCGTTTCGAACGGAGGAATCGATCGATGAGCAACCCATTTGATGACCTCGAAAGTGATGATTCAGATGATGGGGACAATGCTAACGAGTCGGAGACCGATGTGACGTCGACTGACGAGAAAGGGAGATCCCGGGACTCACTGACATCTGTGGATACTACTGTAACCGAATCTAACCCTGAACCAACACGAGAAAGTCCTGAACAGACAATCGAGAACCGTGATCCAGCGGATGTTGGTCCGGCATTTGACTTCAGTGAATCGCGTCAGAAACCGATGTATCCCCATGACGAGACCTGGGATGAGGTCGAAGATCAACTTGGAATTACGGTTATTCCTGAACTCCGTCAAATGGGGATCCGCGACGAGGAAAAGCGGGAGGTCCACAATGCGCTGTTGAAGGTCGCAATCGAGCATAGCGATGAGATCGCTGACGAACTCGCTGCTGAACGGATTCGGCGGTCAGACTGAGTTTAATATCGAACCGTATATGCGATCCTATTTCTCGATAGTAGACTCTGCGGAGAGATCATCCATTTCCGCGTCGTCACTGACTCGTTCGGCGACAAGAACACCCACTTGGTCATGCACGCGCTCGACTGCCGTGACCACGAATCCAGTGTCGGTGAGTATGTCCACGAGCAACCCGACTGTTGCCGCATCAACCCCGTGGTCGAATAACGGTTCTTCAGGGTCGGGCGAGCCGAAGAACATCGCGTCACCGAGGACGAACCGACGCGGGCCGAGATCGGCGATGACCTCGATAGCCTCGCGTTTTTCCTCATCAGGGAGATGGTGCAGGGCGAAGTTCGAGACGATAATGTCCACTTCGCCGTCATATTTCGGGTCGCGGAACTCGCCATAGTCAAACTCGACGTTCTTGATACCGCTGTCGGTGGCCTTCGACCGCGTCTGCTCTATCATTCTGTCACTGATGTCTCGACCAACGACGTGGCCGGCATCCCCGGCCAACGCAAGCGCAATCAGACCCGTCCCCGTTCCGAGGTCGAGGACTACGTCGTCGGGGCAAGGGTCTGCGTGGTCAATGACAAGTGAAGCGCACGTGTTGTAGATTGGCTTCTCTTCACTGCCGTGTTTGTCGTCGTAGTGATGAGCTATCTGTGAGAAGCGATCGCCGAGGTCCTCAAGGCGCTTGTCCATTATTGCCACCTCCTTCGAAGTCTTCCTTGGACAGTTCCATATTCACGGTCGCGCCGACTGCGTATCCATCGGCGACAGCAGACGGTATGGAAGGAGGAGATCCGCTAGAGGCGTCACCTGCAATGAAAACACCCTCGACCGACGTGAACCCGATTCCATGCTGGGACCGTGTTGCGTCGATGAGTCCGGCCTGATTCACTTCGAGACCGAGTTGTTCCGGGAGTTCGCTGTGTTGTTCCATCGGTGGGGGGTAAAAAAGAGCATGGCGGGCTACGTTGCGGCCGTCCGCAAGGGAGACGCTTTCGAGCCCATCGTCGCCAGAGCCATTGAGTGCGCTGATCGGTTCGTCTTCGATTCGGACACCTCGCTCAATGAACAACGACTGTGTCGCCTCGTCGAAGACATCCTGCCCATCGGTGAATACGACGAGATCATCACTCAGATTGTATATGAGTTTCGCGTAGTCGACCATGTGTTGGTTCGTGACGATAACGCCGAGGGGTTCATCACGAACTTCGTAGCCGTGACAGTAGGGGCAGTGATATACGCCACTCCCCCACAACTCCTCGAAGCCATCGGTATCAGGAAGGTCGTCCCCGACACCAGTCGCTAGTACGACCTTTCGACTCGTGACGCTCTCGCCAGAATCCAAAGTACTGGTGAATCCATCGTTGGCTCTACTGACATCCGTTACCTGTGAATTTCGGAACTCACCTCCGTATTTCGAGACTTCCTCTCGACCAAGACGACGGAGTTCCTCCGGCGGGATGCCGTCCCTCGTCAGATACCCATGGGCTTCAGCTGCTGGACCATTACGGGGTTCGCCGTTGTCGCAGACCAAGACGCTGCGGAGCGAGCGCCCTAACTGGAGGGCTGCACTCAGTCCCGCAGGCCCACCGCCGATGATAAGAACGTCGTACTCCAAATCACTGTCACCAGTTGTTTGCACACCTAACGCAATGAGGACACCAAGCATAAGATTGTCGCTCCCGGAGATGAGAGTGGCCAAATACAATAGAACGCAACTATACGGCCGGAATCGTCGGCTTTCTCCCTCAAATATGACCGGTCTGATCTAATCAAATGCTCGGTAGCCATTCCGAGCCTGCGGAAGCAAATGCACTTGAGGTGCAAACTTTATCTGGCAGCAGTACCCATTCCCGATACCAATGCCAGACGCCGTACAGAAGCAACTCCAAGACGAACGGGAGTGTGATGGTCTTCTTGACTGTATGTTCGGACTGAATGAGCTCGACAGAGGTGTATTTAGACTGTTAGAAGAACGTTCTAAGCCGCTTACCGTGGATCAAATTGCGAAGTTCATTGACCGGGAGCGGACGACTGCGTACCGTTCAGTCAGACGGCTCCAAGATGCTGGAGTTGCTGTGCAAGAACAGGAAAGCTGTCCTAAGGGTGGCTATCACCACGTGTATCGAGTCTCCGACCCGGACGAGATAGCGGATGAACTCCAACGAATGCTCAACCAGTGGTACGCTGATACTGGACAACTCATTCAGGAGTTCCGTGATACGTATGGCGAGGATTCTTCTCCTGAAATAGATCAATAGCTTCCTGCTCTTGGTATCCGATAGCAGGACAAACTGATTATGAATCGTCGTCCGCTGACCCATACGCATTGATGATCTTCCCCTCGGCCCGATGGAGCACGCGACTCACGGCGGATTTGTTCACCTCGAGATGCTCAGCGAGCATCGTAAGCGTACAGTCACGGGGTGAATCGTAGTATCCGTGCTCCAGGGCGACGTTGACGACCTCTCGCTGACGGTCGGTAAGCAGGGGAGATTCCGCAGGCATCGCGGAGACCTGCGTGATCAGGTACTCGATTCCGGCCGAATCCAGTTCGTTGCGAAACGCCGAGAGCTGGTCTTGCGACGCGACGAGGTCACCGACGAGCCACCCGTCTTCGAGGTGCAACGGAAACGACGGGACGATACCTGAGTCCGCCATTGCACCGTGTGGTTCGGGTGTCGTCGTGGTAACCTCGAAGAGAACCCGGTCAGAACCCCCGTGACGGATCTCGAAACCGGTAACGGTGGAAATCACGCCAACCGTCTCGATGAGCGAGTCAACGCTGAGCGCGTCCGTCTTGACGAGCAGGCGAAGCTCATCCCCATCGGGCCATGCTCCGAGAACCTCGAACACCGCGTCGGGATAGGCTTCGGATAGCGCGACGAGCCCATTGTTCGACTTGGTTTTCAGCGTTGCCCGGGGCATGGTTCGTCTCTCGTGCGTCGTTGGCGTCGACAGAGGTGCATACGTACGAGACACCGGCCTCCCCTATCAAGCTGTCAGTCGGTCGGCTGGAGTGCACCGACCTGTTCCATGAGACCCAACTGGTCGCTTTGCGTCCAGGTCTCGATTAGTTGCCCGTCCTCGAATCGATTGATCTCGATTGCAGTCAGTTCGACCTGCTCTCCAGTGGGTTCGACCCCGAACAGCGGCCCATCGTGCGTTCCCACCATCGTCCACCGAAGCGCGACCTCATCATCCGCGGCGACTACGTCTTCAATGGTGAACGTCAGATCAGAGAACAGTTCACGCGTCGACGACGCGAGCGCTTTGTAGAGTTCGGGCCCTTGCAACTCCTCGGCGAGTTCCCGTTCGTGGATGAGGTACGCGGCGTGTACCAGTTCCTCGGCCGTGTTCGGATTCTTGCCGTTCCAGACGTCCTCGTACAGTCGCTCGATCACCTGCTGGTTGGTGTCGACCATCAGGAGTAGATAGCCAGGTGACGAACGTAGCCATTATTGTGAACATGTTGACGTAACGGAGATCGCCCCTTAAGGCGCGAGCGAGGGTACCGTGGTGTGGTGGAATCCGGCGAGAACAGGCCCTCGATCGGACAGTCGGAGTGCTCGGCGAGAGCGAACGCGAGTTCGAGTGACGGGTCGTACCGCTCGCGCTCAATCGGGTTGATCGTCTGGCGGGTGATTCCGACAGCGTTAGCGGGAGCACCCTGACTCGATCCCCGCCGTTTTCGATACTGGGTAGGACGTTATTCATCGGCGATGACGGGCAGGACCAAGAGTCCGACCCAGACCACGAACAGCGTCGCGAGGAGTATATCAACCGGCGTATGCCACACGGGCCATTCGATGTACTCGAGCGCTTCACGCAGCGTGAGCGCCGGGAAGACGAGTCCGAATTGTTTAACCTATTGGTTTAATATATTGCGGGCTGTACGCTTAACCGGATGGTTGAACAACAGTCAGAAGATCTGAATCTCGACGCGATCTTCAAGGCACTAGGCCACCCGACCCGTCGAGAAATCCTCGAACAGCTCGCCGACGGGCCGGAGAGCGTCAGCGAGCTGGCCGAACCTCACGACGTTTCGCTGGCGGCGGTCTCGAAGCACCTGCGCGTGCTGGAGGACGCGGACCTGCTCGATGTCGAAGAGGACGGTCGAGTCCGCCGCTGCCACCTCGACGCCGCACCGCTGAGCGACGTGTTCGGGTGGCTGACCCGCTACCGCGTGCTCTGGGAGGACCGCTTCGACGCGTTGGCCGACCATCTGGAGAATGACGACCGATGACAGACAACACGACCGACGAGACCGATATTGAAACGACGGACACGACCCTCTCCCTCCACCGGACGTTCGATGCGCCGCGCGAACGCGTATGGCGGGCGTTCACCGACCCCGACGAACTGGAACAGTGGTTCGTGCCCAAGGGCATGACAGCGGAGGTTCACGCCCTCGAACTCGAGCCAGGCGGCGCGATGGCCATCAATTGGACTGACGGGGAGAATCGTATCGACAACGAGGGAACCTACGTCGAGGTAGTTGAGAACGAACGCCTCGTTTCGGCTGAAGAGACTGAAGCCGGGGAGCTTCGGGTCAGCTATGAGTTCCGAGACGTCGAGGGTGGCACGGAAGTCGTCGTCACCCAGGAATTCCCGGGGCAGGTACCCGACGGTGCCGCCGAAGGCTGGGCGGGCATGCTCGAGTCGCTGGCGGAACTACTCCAGGATTCCGGCGTAGATTCAACCCAGCCCGATGAGCGCAGCATGACCGTGAGCCGAGTCATCGAGGCGTCGCCCGAACGCATCTACGAGGCGTTCCTCGATCCCGACGAACTCGCCCAGTGGTTGCCACCGACCGGCTTCTCGGCCGAGGTTCACAAACTCGAACCCGAGGAAGGCGGGACGTTCCGAGCCACGTTTACCGCCGAGACGGAGGAGTTCGCCGACTACGGCTCGACCTTCGGCGGCACCTACTTGGAGCTGGTTCCCGGTGAACGCATCGTCTACACCGAATCGTTCGAAACCAACGAGCCGAGCATGGTAGGTGAGATGACCGTGACGGTCGCCTTCGAGGAGGTCTCCGACGGGACCGAGGTCACCGTCCGACAGGAGGGCATCCCGGAGGCCATTCCCCCGAGCGACGCCAACGAAGGCTGGAACAACTCCCTCGAAAACCTCGCGGACGTCGTCGAGGAGGCGTAATCATGAGGAACCTCGTCGTAAGCGAGTTCCTGACGCTCGACGGCGTGATGCAGGCCCCGGGCGACTCCGACGAGGACACCGAAGGCGGGTTCGAGCATGGCGGCTGGCAGGTGCCGTACTTCGACGACGTGGGCTCGGCTGTCGCCGAAGGGTTCGCCGCCGTGGACGCGCTCGTGCTCGGCCGGAAGACGTACGAGATCTTCGCGTCGTACTGGCCGACCGCGAGCGAAGATGAACCCTTCACCGAGCAGATGAACAGCGTCGACAAGTACGTGGCCTCCCGGACGTTGGACGCGGCCGACTGGCAGAACTCGACGGTCCTCGAGGGAGACGTGGCCGACGCGGTCGCCGAATTGAAACAGGAGCCTGGCGGTGACCTCGTAGTTTTCGGCAGCGGGGACCTAGTCCAGACGCTCATGGCCAACGACCTCGTCGACGAATACCAACTCATGGTCCACCCGCTGGTCCTCGGCACCGGCAAACGGCTCTTCACGGACGAGAGCGAGTCAACCGGTCTGAAACTCGTAGAGATGGAGACGACCGACTCGGGCGTCGTCGTCCTCACCTATCGACCGGCAGAAACTGACTCGGAGGTCGACGAATAGCATGGTGACAGTCTTCGCCGACATGTCGATATCGCTCGATGGGTACATCGCCGGGCCGAACGATGATCCCGAGAACCCCCTTGGCGACGTGGCGAACGGCTCCACAACTGGATGTTCAGTGGGATGACTACGAGCAGTCACGACGAATTCCACAAACCAGCAGAAGGCAGCCGCGAGATCGTCGACGATCAGGCAGCGCCGTCCGTGGTGAGAAACGATCGGAGGATCTCGGCCCGGACGGAATGACGAAGACAAGATACGGAACAAGACCAATATCGTTTTCGTCTGCTGCGTCGGAGCATGTTCATGCCCATATCACCCTCGTTGACTGGCCACTCGTCAGCAGCAGTCTGGCCTGGCTACGCGGCAGGCACGTGGGCACTTCTCTTCACCCTTCCACACGTTTACTGGGCGCTCGGCGGCACTGTCGGGCTTGCGGGTCGCTCGATGACGGGACGTTGTTGCTGGTGAATCTCATTGCCATCCCGCTGCTTTTCCTCGCTGCGGGTGTCGCACTCGGAACCGTCACGTTGTGGGGCCGGATAATTCCCCGCTGGGTGTTGCTTCCCGCTGTCTGGGGTGTAAGCCTGATTCTGAGTGTGCGGGGTATCGGCGGTCTGGTTCAACGCGGCCTATCAGGTGGACACAGTGGAAGTCAATCTCTCCTCAGTTTGATCGCCGACCCGTGGTTCGTGCTCGGAGGCGTCCTTTTCGGCATGGCAGCCGCGACTTACACCCGAAAGTCATGTGCCCGAGAGAATCGGAGAACCTGATTCGATCTCTCGTGAAACTTGATCACCAGGACGCTCGGACGAGTTCACTAGCTACCGCTCATTTCATTAGACAATCACGGTTCTACATGGGGCGGTTCAGACTTTCACCGATCGGTCAGTATAGGCTATATACTATTCACAGAGTGTCAATCAATCATAAGGAATATGTAGAGGTGGCTTTTACCGCTTGACATGGCTGAGGATACAGAGCAACCATTCATATCGAGAACTTCGGCTATCAGCAGTACGGTTGCTTGTCTTCTTCATGCAGGTGTCGCTATCTTTCTCTGGAATTGTTTCTCGTATGATAATCTGTCGCTCACATCTCCCGCAGGAGTGTATATTCGGCTGTGTTGAATCGCTGTAAGGCGGTGGATTTCACTGTTTGACGGCCTGCTTGATGTTATAGACGACACACATTAAGGCGATTTCACGGAACTCTCGATACCAGGTACGCGCTCGCACGGCGTAGCCGAGCGAGCGCTTAACGGCTGAGTTGACAGTTTCGGTCATTGACCGCTGAGCGTACCGATCTTCGTCAATACGGGCGTTATGTGCGTGATCGTACGGAGCGAAGATCCGGTGTTTGATCAGTGGGCGAATGTCGAGTTCACGCAGTCGTTCTCGGAGTTGTTGCTTGTCATAGCCTTTGTCAGCAGCAAGTGACCGCAGATCGCCCGCGTTCCGGCGGGCGATCTGCTCGGCGAGGTCTGCGTCGCTTCCTTCTAACGTCGTCGAACAGTGGAGATCAAGAACGGCTTGCGTTGCTGTATCGACGAGTTTTGTGACTTTGAGCGTTTGAACGCGGTAATTCGTTCGTTGGCAGTAGTGACGGCTCGCTCGATCTCGTTCGTAGAATGTCGCGTCGATAGCAGCGTGTTCAGATGGATCGTGTAGCTGCGCCGACTGGCGCAGCAACACTCGACAGACGCGCATACTGATCCGGTCGAATACCTTACATAACGTGGATGGCGAGGGGAGATCGGCCGCTCTGAGGCCGATCTCCCCGGTTATTTGTGGCATTTCCTTGAGCAAGTCAATCGTCATCCGGTAGGACGTATCGAGGTAAATCCGCAGACAATGGAGGGAAACAAGTGCATAGTCGGCGAATCCGCCGCCTCCTTCCGGGGCGGCGGATTCGTCTCCATCACCAGTAACGCTTTGAGCGACCGGAACAACTTCCCCAATGAAGCGGGAGATTTGCGTCATAGACACTCGCAGCCTCCCGCTTCATCACCTTTGATTTAGCGACCTATCCCGCCGCCATCTAGCGATTCAACACAGCCGTATATTCTCATCGGGATGTTTGCCCTTGGATTCGTTCCAGTTGCGTACTCCACAACGCAGAAGTCCATTTCGCCCGTTCTACTGGTCAGTATATTACTAATCGTTTCAGTCTATGGAGAGTGGCAGGGACACTTTAGTCCCAGGTTTGGCGGGCCGAGGGCATTCAGTTGGTATATCCTTCTTTGGGTCGGCGTGGTACTCCTTGCGGTTCTGGCAGGTAACATTGAGGTCAAACTCAAACAACGAGAGACAGCGTGAACACGTTCTTAGGTTTGCACACGTAGTTGCCGCTCAGCACAGATGAACTACGTATCACATTGATCAGTAACTCCCAGGATCTGTCAGAAACAGCGTGCCGAATATAGAACATGGCTCTTGTTTAGACGATCAGTTTCGGGAAACGTGACGCCGACAGAGCGACGAGTTCACTAGCTATCACTCATTTCATTAGATTCTCATGGTTCCTAACATAGGCAGTGGTTCAGACTTCCATCGATCGCTCAGTACAGGTGAAATACGGAATGACCAACAGCCATCGAGGAAAAATCATAGGTGTATTGACTGCTTCCTTTTACGAAATGACCTCCAGACGCGAATCACTTGTTATCCCACTCGGGTTTCTTGCCGTCGTACTTCTTGTTGGAGCGGGGATGTTCACCGTGTTCCAGATTCAGCCTGATACGCCGGGCGGGGGTGTTTCGGATGTTGAGAGTTACCCCGTTGGTCCCGAGAAACCGACTCCGTTGAATTCCTCGAATGTCGTGGACTACACTACTACGTACGAAGAGCGCCTGTTTTATAACGACCTCGTTGCAAGCCATAATCACAGACTCCATGACGATGAAAACGTGATAAGCAACTGTACCTCCCTCTCGAACGGTAGTACAGACAAGTTTCACGTTCAGTTAGAGTGTCGTGGCGGTGTTACCGACTCATCGCAACTGACTGAATCGGAGGAGTTCACTTACTCAGTCACCTACCGGATAACGAATAATACGACACAACAGACTGAATTCCAGAATTACCCCTTTGGAACGGATAGAACGTTCAACAGCGAAAGAAATTAAATTAGCAGTAGTTAGTAATCCAGTTCCTTTATTCAGAGTTGAGCATGAAAATCGTGGTAAGTACGCAGCCATAGTGATCAGCGTTTTCAAGAAATATCTCTCGAAATAACGTCTCACAGGGAGTTACTCCTTAGGAAAGAACTCATCAGATCCTCGATTAACTTCATCCCGTGGACTGTTTACTACGTCTTCACCGAACACATCGACGTGTGGGTCTGAATCACTACACTTGGATATAGTTTCTTTGACATCGTCCTTCCCATCCATTCGATCAGCTCCCCTCTCCCGTTCTCGACTTGTGCATGCATGTCCAGCATCGTCCGATATGCATGCTCCATCTCTAACTGCTCCATCTTCCGAACGACGTACTGCCCCCGTTTGGTAATTCGGTACTGGTCACCGACCGAGGTTACCTGTTCATCAATTTCGGGAGTGATAGATGGTGGCGAGAAGGAGAGATGCCCGACCAGTCCGCAGTGGAGTGAACGGTGATTACCGAGACGATTTCGGCAGAGAAACGTGTATATACACGTACAACGAAATTCCGCTGTGGACCTCTCCGCCACCAAGAACTGCCACTGTCTCGCCGCACGCAAACGCGCCCGGGAGACAACGCGGCGGTACGACGAGAAACTTCGGCCCCATGGGCTGCAGTCGACGCAATTCTCCGTGCTCGCCGCACTCGCGCTGAAAGGCCCGACGCCGCTCGGAGAGCTGGCCGACACCCTGGGTCTCGAGCGCACGACGCTCACGCGGAGCGCAAATCGCCTCGAAGACGAGGGCTGGGTCACCGACGCCGAAGCCGAGGACGCGCGGAAGCGCTGTCTGCAACTAACCGCGGATGGCCACACGAAGGTTGAGGAAGCCTACCCTGCCTGGAAGCAAGTCCAGGACGAGATAGACCGACAAGAGACCCGCCTGGAGACGGAGTGACCCACGAAAGGAGACACGACGATGCCACAAACTGACGTTCGACACGAACCGCGAACGGAAACGCGACAGAGACGCTCGACTGCCGGAGGGCGGCAGGGTAGGGAGTGAGACCATGCAGAAAATCACCCCGAACCTGTGGTTCGACGGCGATGCCGAAGCGGCGGTAGACCGGTACACAAACATCTTCGAAGACGCGACGATCGGCGACAGCACCCGATATGATGCGGTGTCTGCAGCGGCCTCGGGACAGCCGGAAGGGAGCGTCATGACTGTGGAGTTCGAACTGGAAGGCCAGTCGTTCATCGCGCTCAATGGTAGCTCCCAGTTCCCGTTCACGCCCGCCATCTCGTTCGTCGTCAACTGTCCGACGACGGACGAGGTGGACGAACTCTGGACGGAACTGTCCGAGGACGGTGAGGAACTCATGCCGCTTGACTCCTATCCGTTCAGCGACCGATATGGCTGGACCAACGACGAGTTCGGTGTGTCGTGGCAACTTATTCATGCGGACTACATCCCCGAACGGAAGATCGTCCCGTCACTGATGTTCGTCGGTGAGCGGTGTGGGCAGGCGGAGGAGGCGATCGAGTACTACACATCGGTCTTCGATGAAACCGAGGTCGGGAACATCGCCCGCTACGGTCCCGATCAGCCACCGGACGAGGAAGGGACGATCATGTTCGCTGACTTCACGCTCGCCGGCCAGCATTTCGCAGCGATGGACAGCGCGCGGGAACACGGCTTCGACTTCAACGAGTCGGTCTCATTCGTTGTCGACTGTGCGGACCAGGCGGAAGTCGATTACTACTGGGACGAACTCACGGCGGACGGTGGCGAGGAAGGCCAATGCGGCTGGCTGACCGACAGATATGGCGTATCCTGGCAGATCGTGCCGTCGGTCCTCCAGGAACTCCTCCAGGACGAAGACGCCGAAAAAGTAGGGCGAGTCACGGAGGAGATGCTCCAGATGGGGAAGATCGAGATTTCGACGCTAGAGGAGGCACATGCCGGGTAGGATGGGATCGAGCACGACCGTTAGGACGCTTATCGACGCCCCACGAGCGGACGTCTACCGGGCGTTCCTAGACCCCCACGCGGTAGCCACGTGGCTGCCCCCGGGCGGCATGAGCGGTCATGTGCACCGCTTCGACCCACGCGAGGGCGGCGAGTTCCGCGTGTCGCTCACGTACGATGACCCAGCGGATTCACCGGGTGGCGCGGGTGGGAAAACCACCGAAGATACGGATACCCATCGAGGGCGATTCGTGACGTTGGTACCCAATGAGAAGATCGAGGAGATCGTTGAGTTCGAATCAAACGAGTCGGGATTCACAGGCGAGATGCGGATCATCGTGGCCCTGGCTGACGTCGACGCTGGGACCGAAGTCACGTACCGCTGCGAGGACATCCCCGAAGGGATCCGGCCCGAAGACAACGAAGCCGGGTGTCGGTCGTCCCTGCGGAAGCTAGCTGCACTCGTCGAATGATGCACCGATGCCTGTAAACTACCCTACTCCCTCGGCGCATACGCGCCTCGGTCCTTGAGAGTGGGGCTTTGATGTGGACTCCCGGCAATAGGCCGGTGACTCTCGCCGTTCACCATCCCACTATTTATACGCACGTCTACTGGTGCGTCTTCGCCTCCCGACTTGGGCGAGGACCGAAGTCTGTATTGTCGCTTCCGAGCGTACCGTAGCTCGATGTTCTTCGCCGTCGCAAAGTCGCTATGCGACTTTGCTGCCCGACGGACGTAGTCCAGCGACCGCGTTGTAATCCGCGTTCACCTCGTACCCGCACTTCTGACAATAGATGAGAAACGGCACTGTCTAGTTAATCGATTCCGACGTATAGCAGCGTTTCAGAGCCTGCCACAGCATTCCCGGTGAGATCTGATATTGTCATTGCTTATGAGAAAATTGCTGAAGCAGCCGAATTATCGCTGCTCGTAGAACAGAGTCCACCTCTATCAGATCCGATATGGTAGTTTTCCAGCCGATACCGTCACTTCATTACCTTCTCGTATTTCGGTTTCTCTTATCTAGAGAGTGCCATCAATATTAATTGTAACGTGTTTCTCACTGCTGGAGCACAATACCTTCAAAACGAATTTCATGCTATCGATCAAATTTCGATATGAGAAATACGGGCGTAGGAACGCCGCCGGGACTATCTGATAGAGGACAAATCAGTAAATGTCTCTGAGCCCGTGTATTCCATCTCGAGGAAACATCGACAGTTGAATCGCAATCTCAAATCAGCAGTTTGTCAGACTAAATACGACCGCAGCGAGCGTGTTTCGTCGCTATGGCCCCGGCGTGCAGTACCGTGAGCGAGAGACCGCTATGTCTTCCTCGCGAACACGGTACCACCACTAAATTGGCTTCGCTCGATATCTGGCGTCCGTATACACGGCCATCTTAGGATTACAAACGTATGGGTGTAAGAACATGGCGCACGAAAGAGGAATCGTTCGTCGTCGTCACACGCGATACCATCGCTGAAAGGGGCAGAGGAACGACTATCGTCGATAATTGATGAAAATGGAGGCTGATCGACATATATCATCTGACTCGGTCTCTACTGCGCGATCGAACTCCCCGAAAGGAATAGGGAGTCGCTCAACGAGTTTGGGGCTTCTCTCCGCGCCGCTGTTGTACTTCGGTCGATCCAGAATCATGCCGCCAATCGCGACCGGTTGGTGGGGACACTATTTCGAATGTGCGAATGGTAGGACATCCAATTGGTTGTGGATCCGTAAAGTGGCGACAAGACCGGTGACGCTTCCACTGACGGAATCTGCAGATGAACGAGACGGGCAGCGTTTCGATTTGGGAAACGCTTAATTCGTGCGGGGTGGTTTGGCATCACATGGTGGATCAAATGGAGGACCCGACGCTGAAAACGACTGCCCGATCGCTGGCACTGGTCGATCGAATCCGGGAATGCGGCGGTGCGAGACTTCCACAGCTGGCCGCCGACCTGTCGTTGGCGAAGAGCACGGTGTATAAACACGTGACGACCCTCCACGAATGTGGCTACTTGGTGAAAGAAGACGATCGGTACCACATCGGTCCGAAATTCCTCGATCTGGGTGAGCACGCTCGGAGCCGGAAGGTGGGCTATCAGTTCGCAGACGACGCCGTTAGGGAGCTGACGGACGCGACCGATGAGGAGGTTGATTTCGTGATTGAGGACCACGGTCGTATCATCACAATCTCGGAATCGTACCATAGATGGGTGAAGTATCCCGGTGAGGACAAATCGAACCGCTACCGTGCGCGAATGGGAACGTATTATCCGATGCACGCCACAGCCTCTGGCAAGGCGATCCTCGCCGAATTTCCCCGGACACGTGTCGAAGCGATACTCGACCGGTGGGGGTTGTCGACGAAAACAGATAACACGATTACTGAGCGCCGAGATTTGCTCGAGGAACTCAATCAGATCAATAACCAAGGGTATGCCATCGACAACGAGGAATTCACCAACGGATTGCGGAGTGTGGGCATGACGGTCAACGAACCGGACGGCACTCACATCGGAGCGATGAGCGTCTCGGGACCGAGCTATCGCATGACGGACGAGGTTCTCGCACAAGAGATCGTCCCGGCGCTCGAACGGACCGTGGAATCGTTCGAAGACCGATTGGCGAAAAAGCGCAGTGATGGCTCATAGCGGTCGTAGATCGGCTGTACAACTCGTTGGAAAGGGGAGTCGAAAGCCCACGCCAAGATGAATCACGTATTCTTCTCAGTGACGACCGCCTCTCCGTCAGTTTGAGGTGATGGTCGGCAGTACTCAGAGGCTGTTTACACAATCGAAACGCACCTGTTCGAAAGACCGTCCGTTGGCGGATCTCGACTCGATTGGCTGGTCAAATCACACCTCACGGCTGGCGCATCTCGCTCGCCCCTAAAGCGAGTAGCGAAATGGATAGTGAAGGCTCGGACGACGGATTACTCATCGGGTATCCTCAGCGGGCTGTCCGAAATCCACGTGGCGTGATCTGGAAAACGTCACAGCAGGTAACCTAGCACCAATTTTTATATACTGGAATATCGAATCCTCGTCTTGGATGCGAGAGAACAACTCTCACACTGATCAGGAGACGTCCGTATCCAGTACAGCTACGATATTACTCGGCACTCCCGACAGAGAACGCGGCGGTGAGCGTCGATGAGCCTCTGTGAGTACACGCTTACCTTCCCGATCTGGGTCGAGTTCGGTACCGGAACCAGTGAGGAAATCGGATCGATCGTCGATTCGCAGGGATGGGAAAAGGCGCTGATCGTCACAGATCAGGGCATCCTTGATGCCGGACTGGTCGATGGCGTAAAAACCTCGCTCACGAACGAAGGTATCGAGTACACTACCTACGATGGAGTCGAGCCCAATCCGACGGTCGGCATGGTCGGCGAGGCGACCGAAATGTTGGAGAACGAGAAGTGTGACTTCATCGTCTCCGTCGGCGGCGGGAGCTCGATCGATGTCGGAAAAGGGGCGTCGTTGATGGCGACCAACCCGGGCGAACTCGTCGATTACGAGGTTACATCGGCCGAGGAGGTAATGGAAGAACCGATCGAGAACGAACCTCTCCCGCTGGTCACGGTGCCGACGACCGCCGGAACGGGTAGTGAGGTGGATTACTGGGCCGTTATCACCGACGAGGAACGCGAGTTCAAGATGGCCCTCGGCCAATCACCGCAGTACCCGGGAGAACCGTATCTCGGTGCCGAGATCTCGCTGGTCGACCCTGCCTTGACGGCTACGCTACCGCCGAGACAGACTGCCGCGACCGGCTTCGACGCTTTCTCTCACGCCCTCGAGAATCACGTGTCGGCCGCCTGTCCGCCCATCGTCAAACCGATGACCGAGCACGTGATGGGCCTCGTTTCGGAGCACCTACCGGCCGCCTACGAGGACGGAGAGATGGAGGCGCGAGAGCAGATGATGTTCGGCTCTCACGTCGCGGGTATCTGTGAGAATTTCGCCGGGTTCGGCGCGATCCATTCCCTGGCCGAGACTACCGGTGGGATGTATCCCGAAATCCCACACGGCGAAGCTATCGCTGCGTACACGCCCGCAGTGATGCGATACAATACCGAAGCCGTTCCCGGTCGATACGCAGAGGTCGCCGAGGCGATGGACTTGGACGTGTCGGGGCTATCCGACGAGGAGGCCGCTATGGAAGCAGTGGTCGCTGTAGAGGAGCTCATCGACAGGGTCGACCTTCCCTCGAGCCTCCGCGAACTCGGTGTTGCAGAGGAGGACCTCCCGGAGATCGCGGAGAAATCGTTGGATACGATCGAGATCCACGACAATCCGCGAGACGCGGATGCCGACGACCTCCTAAACATTGCTCGTGATGCGAACTAACCGTCACGAATCGCGAAGTGCGATCTTCAGGAGCTCTGATCCCGTTACCAACTGATCCGGCTGAGCACGATCCCCCCTCATCGATAGACGCGGTAATCCCGTTTCGAGAGGGTGGGGTATCGCTCGACCCATCGGTTCCATTCCTCGTCGCAGATAGAGGCCGTTTCCAGCGTCATCAGCGAGACGAATCAGATAACGTCGCGGAAGTAGCGATTCTCTCACTCGAGATCTAGTGTCGACAGACTAATACGAAAATATATGAAGGGTGGTAACAAACCACTTGCTGTAAATGGTATCTGAGACGTTCAGCAGCCAGTTACAGGAGAATCACGCGGAAGCAAGAGAACGAGTCAGAGATATCAGCGAGCTCAATTCATGGATAGACGGATCCGGATACGAGACCGATGAGTCGTTCGAAACGATTGACCCCGTCACCGACGAACCGATTACGACGGTCCCACGCTGTAGCTCGACGGAGATCGATACGGCAGTCGATGCCGCGTGGAGAGCGTTCGACGAAGAGTGGTCGGACACGACACCTGCCGAGCGATCTCGACTCCTGCTCGAATGGATCGATGTGCTCCGCGACCACATTGACGAGCTATCGCTACTAGAGTGTGTGGACACCGGAAAACCGATCTCCCAGGCGCGCGGGGAGGTCGAAGGTGCGATCAAAACACTGGAATACTACGCATCGATCTGTCAGAGTCAGGACGGGAGACAGGTGTCCACGTCCGAGGACCTGCACCTCTACACGCGCAAGGAGCCGTACGGCGTGGTCGGACAGATTACGCCGTGGAACTTCCCGATCTGGGCGGCGGCATGGAAACTTGGACCCGCGCTCGGGACGGGGAACGCTACCGTGCTCAAACCTTCGGCGAAGGCTCCACTGACGACGATACGCATCGCTGAACTGTCTCAGGACATCTTCCCGGACGGCGTGGTTAACGTCGTGACGGGGACCGGATCGGAGGTCGGCGGAGCACTGACTGAGCACGACCGCGTCCGCAAACTCTCGTTTACTGGAAGCGTCGGTGTCGGACAACAAGTGATGAAGGCGGCCGCTGAAAACGTCGCTCCGGTCACGTTGGAACTCGGCGGCAAATCTCCGTTTATAGTGTTTCCCGACGCTGACCTAGAGAAGGCGGTTACCGCCGTCGCGGACGGTATTTTCTATAGCACGGGGGAGATCTGTGATGCGTTCTCTCGAGCGATAGTTCACGAGAGCGTTCACGAAGAGTTCGTCGATCGGTTCGTCGAAAAAGCCGAATCCTACACGCTTGGGGATCCGCTCGACGAAGAGACGACGATGGGACCACTGACCACCGAGTCCCAATACGAGACGGTCATGGAATACATCGAAGCAGGCGAGAACGAGGGTGCGACGTTGCTGACGGGCGGTGGGCCACCGGAAGACAGTGATCTCCAGGACGGCTGGTTCATCGAGCCAACGGTGTTCGATGACGTAGAGAACGATATGCGTATCGCCCAGGAGGAAATCTTCGGTCCCGTTCAGACGATCAATACCTTCTCCAGCTACGACGAGGCGATCGAACTCGCGAACGACACCGAATTCGGCCTCGCGGCCGGTATCGCCACTGAGAAAACTTCTCTCGTACACAATTCGGCGGCGGATATCGAAGCGGGACTCGTTTACGTCAACGAGTACGGGCCGATCCTGCCGGAGGCCCCGTACGGTGGCTTCAAGGCGTCGGGTATCGGAAAAGATCTGGGAACAGAGGTACTTGATCACTACCAGCAGACGAAATCTGTCTACGTCAATCTCGATGAGCCGGAGCTATGACTACTAGCCTTCCCGGGAGCGCCATGCCGTATCACCGGAGAACCGTACCGACTCCGACGGAACTGAGAGCATTGCCACCTTCACGACCATGCGAAAGTCGACGAAGGCGTACTCGCAGGTGAGTGCTCGGACCCCCGATACCGAATCCGGATCACATCCGCCGGAATTCTACGGGAGTCACGGGGCGTGTCTCGTTAAGGTCTGATGGTAGCTCCCTTCTCCCGTTCTTATTTCGAGATCGCATTTGAACAGACCCGGCGCAAATCGATACTGATCGGGATTACCGGTTTGATTCGGTCAGGCGGTGTACCTCCCGTCGCCTCCCCGATCACTTCCGCCGATGGTTTCCTTCGCGATATCCCTCACGGATTTTCTATTCACGTTTACGAGTCTGTTCCAAAGATATAAGTGTTAGCCTATGGATAGTGGATGAAATGGTAATACATACCATGGCGAAGCCACTGAATTGTGAATTGGGTACGGAGTTGACTAGTTCCACTAACGATAAACGATGAGATTCTGGTACGTATTCGGGTTAGAAAGCGCAGACAACGGTGAAAAACTCCTGTTCTTCATAACAGGCGGACTCTTGTTGATGTTAGCAGCCGTCGGGATCCTGAATCCCCAGATTCTTAATAACACGCTCAATGGGGCCTTCAGCTGGGTGCTAACCTACTTTGGTTGGTGGTTCATGTTACTCGGACTCATCTTACTCGTCTTCTCGACCTTCATGGTCTTCTCACGATACGGCCGCATCCGGATCGGCGGGCAGGACGCTGAGCCGGAGTTCAGTATGTTTCGTGGCTCGCGATGGTATTCACGGTCGGATACAGCGGATCGATCATCATATGGGGAGTCGGCGAACCTATCTCTATTGTAACCAATCCACCGCCGGAGCCGCTTCCGGTTTCAGGGGCTTCGATAGAATCGCTCGCTCTCGCGTTCATGTTCATCCACGAGGTCTTCCCGGGGCTCGCCATGTGGTATCCACCGTTCGCGTTAGCGTTCGGATTGATAATCTACACGCGCGGTACGGACTCGTATAAGTTCAGTTCGATGCTGAAAGTGCTCGTCGACGACGATCGGTACAAGCTCCTTTACTGGACTGTAGACCTAGCTGCACTGATCGCCATTATCGGCGGTGTAGCAGCAGCTATCGGTTTCTCTGCGCAGGTGTTCGCCGCCCTTCTGGACACGGTGTTCGGAGTTCCTGCAACGATGTTCACGTACGGTCTGTTCGGCGTTCTCGGGCTAGTCTTCCTCGGCGACGTCTGGCTGGGACTGCGAAAGGGGATCCGCAACGCAGCGCGGATCACAGTCGTTCTCATGTTGATTACGTTTGCGCTTCTTCTCGTAGTCGGCCCGACGCTGTTCACCGTTAATCTCGGACTCGATGCCGGTGGCGTCTGGCTGAATAACATGTTCCGACTTTCCCTGTATTCCGCACCGACGGCCGCATCTAACTGGCCACAGCAGTGGACGAGCTTCTGGTGGGCATGGTGGGCCGCTTGGGGCCTGTTCGTCGGCAGTTTCGTTGCTCGCGTCTCGAAGGGGCGTACTATCCGTGAGACGTTCGTTTGTCTGGTGATCATTCCCGGAGTGTTGCTCTGGCTACAGCACTCTATCGTCGGTGGATGGGTACTCGCACCGGGATACATCGAACCGGTCAGTAGTGCACTGAACAACGGTGGTATCCCGGCCGCACTGGCGACTGCGGTCACTCTCACACCGCTTGCGCCCGTACTGGGGATTTTGCTCATGTTGGTGATAGCGGGATACGTTGTTACGTCGCTGGACTCGGCCGTGTACATCCTCTCCTCGATAACTCTCGGTAACGAAGATCCCAATGCTCGAAACCGAGCATGGTGGGGAGTTCTGCTCTCATTCCTCGGCGTGATGACCCTGGAACTCCCGGTGTTTGATGCGATGCAAGCGTTCCCCACGGTACTCGCGCTTCCATTTACTCTCTTTCTCGTGGCGATCGCGTATGCGAGTTACGTCGCCGCCCGCGAGTACTATCAAGAACAGTTCACGATAAAAGAGGAAGATACGCTAATCACGAGTGCAAAAACCGACAATACCCTCTCACAGAAGCAGGATGACGATGATTAGGGTGGTATCCTCCTACGACGGACAAGAATAGTAGTTATCGCGTTCGGGACGCTAACTCTGCGTGACGTCGATCTGCGAACCGACGCCTCGAACGGCGTCGAAGTACCGTCCGTACGGGTCCACTCGCCGATCTCCTATTCACGTGTGACTACCTCGAGTGCTCAGATACTGGAGGGTAAGGTCAGGAGGGCACTGTTAAATCGAGGCTGAAGGAGATGGGAGTTCTTCTACAAAGTGTCTATGCTCGAAGAACTCCCGCTTAATCCTTCGGAGTCGAGGGCGTAGAATTTTAGACGAGGAGCGTACGCCGCCTGGCTGGTCAGGCTGGGTGCGCGGCCCATGCATCAGCAACATCCTTGTCAGAGTGTAGTGATTTGCTTGCCTGGTTCGGCGTCGATCGAACCAGGCAAGCAGTGTGATACTGGTACCAGGCATACGGCGACTACCACGACGAAGAGTTCACTGCTGAGCCAGAGTATGTAGCGATTGATGAAAAGCAGGTTCAATTGGCAGAAGGTGAGGATGTTTGGCTCTACGCTGCGATTGACACTGAGTCGAAAGTCGTTCTCCATACACGACTTTCTCTCCCACCTGGAACGAAGCCAGCGACGCAATTCCTCCGTGACCTCAAAGAGAAACTCCGCGTCTGCGACGCGGAGTTTTCGTCGATGGGATGGGGTATCTGACTGCCCTCGCAAGAACTGATCTGGGCGGCGAT